>NZ_CP142362.1:2567164-2883372 GCF_035918395.1 Mycolicibacterium sp. ND9-15 | reverse complement strand
GGTCGACCTCGACGGGCCCAAGGAGGGCGAGGTCCTCGTTTCGTTCGAAGCCACCGGCCTGTGCCACTCCGACCACCATGTCGTCACCGGCGACCTCGCCGGCGTGACGCTGCCGATGATCGGCGGGCATGAAGGCGCGGGGATCGTGCAGGAGGTCGGGCCCGGTGTGCGCGATCTCCATGCCGGCGACCACGTGGTGTCGTCGTTTCTGCCGGCGTGCGGGCGGTGCCGCTGGTGTGCGAGCGGACACCAGAACCTGTGCGACCTCGGCGCGCTGATCCTGACCGGCTTGCAGGCCGATGGCACCTTCCGGCGCAAGGTCCGCGGTCAAGACGTCGGGATCATGGCCGGCGTCGGAAGCTTCTCGCAGTACGGCACGCTGTCGGAGGCGTCGGTGGTCAAGATCGACGACGACTTCCCGCTGTCCCGGGCGTGCCTGCTGGGCTGCGGCGTGATGACGGGTTGGGGGTCGGCCGTCAACACCGCCGACGTCACTCCCGGCGATACCGTCGTGGTGATCGGCTGCGGCGGCATCGGCAGCGGCGCCGTCCAGGGTGCGCGGTTGGCCGGCGCGGAACACATTGTGGTCGTCGACACCGTCGAAGACAAGCGCGACAAGGCTTTCGAGTTCGGTGCGACGCATTTCGTGACCTCGATGCCCGAGGCCATGGAACTGGTCGCCGAGCTCACCCGCGGCGTGATGGCGGATTCCGCGCTGCTGACGGTGGGCGTCCTCGAGGGCCCGATGATCGATGAGGCGCTCAACATCATCCGCAAGGGCGGTGCGGTCGTGATGACCGCGATCGCCTCGATGGCCGACGTCACGCCGACGCTGTCGATGGCGATGATGACCCTGTTCCAGAAGCGGTTACTGGGCAGCCTCTACGGTGAGGCCAATCCGCGCGCCGACATCCCGCGACTGCTCAACCTCTACCGCGACGGCAAGCTGCTGCTCGACGAAACCGTCACCGCCGAATACAAACTCAATGACATCAACGAGGGCTACGACGACATGCTCGCGGGCCGTAACATCCGCGGCGTGATCATCCACGACCATACTTAACCGGCCACGGATGGGTACCTGGCGCTGGCTCTCACATGTGCGGTCGGTGCTGAGCACCGAATGGGACGCCGTCCGAAACCGCAGACTGGACCTGAATCCCGCCGATCTCACCAGGTTCACCTTCCCGTTGTTGTTGGGTCTGGCGGGCGTGTTGGCGTTCGGGGCCCTGCCGATGGTGGTCATTCGCAGCAGCGCGACCACCGACGACGTGCTGGTGCCGCTCCTGGGATCGCTCGCCTTGACCGCCGTCGGCACGGCCGTGATGACCTGGCTGATCGCCACCGTTGTCTCCGGTCTGGTGCTGGTCGTGGTCTATCGGACCCCGCCCGCAACATCGTCGCGGCTGGTGATCCGCACCGTGGTCGACTCATTCGACCGCGTCAGCGACACCACCGCGCGGCTGGCAACCCTCGCGCTGGTCGCAGGCCTCGTCGCACTGGCGATCGGGCTGCCGACGCGCGACGACGACGAGTTGGCGCATTCGGTGATCGAAGACCTGCTCGCCGCGCAGGTCGGAGCGCTGCTGGCGGCTCTCGGCATCGCCTACCTCGCCGAGGCCGTGCGGTGCGCGGCGGAGGTGGTGGACAGGCAGTCACTCTTACTGGCCTGGCCCTGGTCGCTCGGAATCTCCTGTGTCAGTTGGATTGTCGCGACCAGCGTCGGTCCATTCCATACCAGCCGATTGCTGGCGATACTGCTCAACGAATGGCTGCCGGCCACGGTCAACGGGAGGCCGCGAGCGGAGGTGATCGCCGATCTGCTTCCGGCGGGCGCGAACTGGTGGGCGGCTTTCGCGCTGTTACCGGTGATCGCCGTGGTGTGGGCTGTGGAGGCGCGGCGGCACGACGGGTTTGCTCAGCTGCGAGGGCTCTTCGCGGAAAAGAGGAGGGTCACAGGCGCTCGATGATCGTGACGTTGGCAGTGCCGCCGCCTTCGCACATCGTCTGCAGGCCGTAGCGACCACCGGTGCGCTCCAACGTGTTCAGCATGGTCGCGAACAGCTTGGCACCTGTCGCGCCCAGCGGGTGCCCGAGCGCGATCGCGCCGCCGCTGGGGTTGACCTTGGCAGGGTCGGCGCCGGTCTCCTTGAGCCACGCCATCACGACCGGGGCGAAGGCTTCGTTGATCTCGACGGTGTCGATGTCGTCGATCGACAGCCCGGTCTTCTTCAACGCGTACTCGGTGGCGGGGATCGGGCCGGTGAGCATGAACACCGGATCGGCGCCGCGGGCGCTGATGTGATGGATGCGGGCGCGAGGCTTGAGCCCGTGGTCCTTGACGGCCTGCTCGGAGGCCAGCAATACCGCGCTGGCGCCGTCGGAGATCTGGCTGGCCATCGCGGCGGTCAACCGGCCACCGTCCACCAGCGTCTTGAGGCCGGCCATCTTCTCCAGCGACGTGTCGCGGGGGCCCTCGTCGGTGACGAAGCCGGTCCCATCGACCGGGACCGGGATGATTTCGTTCTCGAAATGGCCGGAGCGGATCGCCTCCTGTGCGCGCTGGTGGCTCGTCAGCGCGTACTGCTCCATCTCCTCGCGCGACAGGTTCCACTTCTCGGCGATCAGCTCGGACCCTCGGAACTGGGAGATCTCCTGGTCGCCGTAGCGGTGCAGCCAGCTCTTGGATTCGTTTGTGGGCGAGGTGAACCCGTACTGCTCGCCCGCGGTCATCGCCGAGGAGATCGGGATCTGGCTCATGTTCTGCATGCCACCGGCGACGATCAGGTCGGCGGTGCCGGACATGATGGCCTGCGCGCCAAAGGAAATCGCCTGCTGACTCGATCCGCACTGGCGATCGACGGTAACCCCGGGCACTTCTTCCGGAAAGCCGGCAGCCAGCCAGGACAGCCGAGCGATGTTGCCGGCCTGGGGCCCGATCGCGTCGACGCAGCCCGCGATCACGTCGTCGACGGCGCCCGGATCGACCTCGAGGCGGTCGAACAGCCCTCGCCAGCCGGCTGCGCCCAGGTCGACGGGATGGACGCCGGCAAGCGATCCGCCCCTCTTGCCGACGGCGGTGCGTACTGCGTCGATGACGTAGGCCTGTGATGTTGGAGTCATGGTCTCCTCATTTCCTCGTGATGCCCCCGAGAACGATAGCGAGGTACTGACGGCCGACCTCTTCGGCCGTCATTGGTCCGCCCGGCTGATACCAGCGGACCGAAACCCAGGTGGTGTCGCGGATGAACCGGTAGACCAGATCGACGTCGATGTCGGGCCGGAAGTAGCCCTCCTCGACACCCTGGTTGAGCAGGTCCAACCACATCTTGCGTTGCTCTTTGTTGCGTTGCTCGACGTAGGAGAAGCGCTCCTGGCCCGAGAGCCGCTTGGCCTCGTCCTGGTAGATGACGACCTGGGCGTGCCGGTGCTCGATCGCCTCGAACGAGGTCATGAACAGACCCTTGAGCCGCTCCAACGGATTCGGTTCGGTGTCGACGATTTCCTGGTACCGCGCGAACAACCAGTCGAGGAAGCCGCGGAGAACCTCGTCGACCATCTCCTCCTTGGAGGCAAAGTGGTGATAGAGGCTGCCGGAGAGGATGCCCGCGGAGTCGGCGATGTCGCGCACGGTGGTCGCCCGCAGGCCGCGCTCGGCGAACATCGCCGCGGCGAGCTCGAGAAGCTCGTCGCGTCTGCTTGCCGGCTGGCTCACGGGTCGGTTGCTCATGCGCGTTGGCTCGACACCGAGATCACTTCTCCGGTCAGGTAACTGGAGTACTCACTGGCCAGGAACGCGATGGTCGCGGCAACCTCCCACGGCTCGGCGGCACGGCCGAACGCCTCGCCTTCCGATAGCCGGTCAAGAAGGTCGGACGAGCTCGTCTTCTCGAGGAACTTATGCCGCGCGATGCTCGGCGACACGGCGTTCACACGCACCCCGTACTCGACGGCCTCGATCGCGCTGCACCGTGTCAGCGCCATCACGCCGGCCTTGGCGGCGGCGTAGTGCGACTGCGAATGCTGTGCGCGCCAACCCAAGACACTGGCGTTGTTGACGATCACCCCGCCGTGGTCGGCCTCGCGGAAGTACCGCAGCGCCGCCCGCGTCGCGCGCATCACCGACGTGAGCGTGACGTCGAGGACGCGGTCCCACTCCTCGTCGGTCATGTCGACGACGGGCGTCTGGCCGCCGAGGCCGGCGTTGTTGACGAGCACGTCCAGCCGTCCCATCCGCGCCGTCGTCGACGCGATCAGCGCGTCGACCTGGGCGGTCGACGTCACGTCGCATACCACGCTTTCGACGCGGCCCAGGCTGAGCTCGGCCAACTGGTCGCGGGTCTCACCCAACCGGCGTTCGTGGTGGTCCGACACCACGACGTCGGCACCTTCGGCGAGTGCGCGTCGCGCCACCGCCGAACCGATCCCGGTGCCGGCGGCCGCGGTCACGACGACCACCTTGCCGGTCAGCAGCCCGTGTCCCGCAATCTCTTTCGGGGCTTGTGACAGGTTCAACCCTTCAGCTCCCTCGGTAGTCCGAGCACCCGCTCGGCGATGATGTTGCGCTGGATTTCGTTGGAGCCGCCGTAGATGGTGTCGGCACGCGAGAACAGATACAGCCGCTGCCACTCGTCGAAGTCGCCGTCGGTCAGCGTCAGTCCTTCGCGGCCGAGCACGTCCATCGCGATCTCGCCGAGTTCGCGATGCCAGTTGGCCCACAGCAGCTTCGAGACGTTATCTTGCCCCGGTTGTTCCACGTCCATCGTCGCCAACGCATACGACCGCATCGTGCGCAGCCCTGCCCAGGACCGCGTCAGCCGCTCGCGGATCAGTGGGTCATCGGCTGCGCCAGTGCGTTTCGCCAACTCGGCGACGCCCGACAGCTCGCGGGCGTACTCGATCTGCTGGCCCAGTGTGGATACCCCGCGCTCGAATGTCAGCGTCCCCATCGCCACTCGCCAGCCGTCGCCGGGTTCGCCGACCACCAGTGCGGCGTCCGTGCGGGCGTCGTCGAAGAACACCTCGTTGAACTCCGAGTCACCGGTGAGCTGAACGATCGGCCGAACCTGGACACCGGGCTGATCCAGCGGCACCAGCAGGTACGACAGGCCGGCGTGGCGCTTCGACCCCTTCTCGGTGCGGGCGACGACGAAGCACCACTGCGCCCAGTGCGCCAGCGAGGTCCACACCTTCTGCCCGTTGACCACCCAGTGGTCACCGTCGAGTTCGGCGGTGGTGGACACGTTCGCGAGGTCACTGCCTGCGCCGGGTTCGGAGTAGCCCTGGCACCACAACTCGCTGACGTCGAGGATCTTCGGCAGGAATCGCTGCTGCTGCGCGGCGGTGCCGTAGGCGATCAACGTCGGCCCCAGCAACTCTTCTCCGAAGTGGTTGACCTTCGCCGGAGCGTTGGCGATCGCGTACTCCTCGTAGAACGCCACCCGGTGCGCGACCGACAAGCCGCGCCCGCCGTGCTCCTCGGGCCAACCGAGACACGTCAGCCCGGCCGCCGCCAGATGCTGGTTCCACGCCCGGCGTTCCTCGAACGCCTCGTGCTCCCGGCCCGGCCCGCCGAGGCCTTTCAACGCGGCGTAGTCCCCGACGAGGTTGTCGGCAAGCCAGTCGCGGACCTCGGCCCGGAACTCCTCGACCTCAATCACCCTTGTAGGCTAACCTACCAAGCACTTGCTTTGTTAGAGGAGCATCGATGATTGGCGATCGGCGGACCATCCCCCGGGTCTTGGATGGGATCGCGGACCGGTTTTCCGACCACGATGCGCTGGTCGCGGACCACCGTTCGTTCACGTTCGCGCAATTGCGCGACGAGGTGCGGCGTGCTGCGGCAGCGATCATCGGTCTGGGCATCGACGCCGGTGACCGGGTCGCGATCTGGTCGCCGAACACCTGGCACTGGGTCGTCGCCTGCCTGGGCACCCACTATGCGGGCGGCGTCGTGGTGCCGCTCAACACCCGCTACACCGCCAACGAGGCCACCGACATCCTGGCCCGCACCGGCGCCCCGCTGCTGTTCGCGTCCGGCGAGTTCCTGGGCTCCGACAAGGCCGCGTCCGTACAGCGTGACGCGCTGCCGAAGCTGCGCCACGTGATCCGAGTACCGGTCGAGAAGGACGACGGCACCTGGGACGACTTCATTTCGTCCGGGACCGACCTGGATTCCGTCGACGCCCGTGCCGCCGCGGTGCAACCCGACGATGTGTCCGACATCCTGTTCACCTCCGGCACCACCGGTCGCAGCAAGGGTGCGCTGTGTGCACACCGCCAGTCGCTCGACGCGCCCGCGGCGTGGGCCGAATGCGGCCGGCTCGCCAGCGACGACCGCTACCTGTGCATCAACCCGTTCTTCCACAACTTCGGCTATAAGGCGGGCATCCTCGCCTGCCTGCAGACCGGCGCCACACTCATCCCTCAGTTGACGTTCGATCCCGAGAAGACGATGGCAGCCGTGCAGGAGCACCGCATCACCGTGTTGCCCGGACCGCCGACGATCTACCAGACGCTGCTCGACCATCCCAAGCGCGCCGACTACGACCTCACCTCGCTGCGGTTCGCGGTCACCGGCGCGGCGACGATCCCGGTCGTGCTGATCGAGCGGATGCAGACCGAACTCGACATCGACATCGTCCTGACCGCGTACGGCCTGACCGAGGCGAGCGGTTTCGGGACCATGTGCCGGCCCGACGACGACGCAGTCACCGTCGCCACCACCTCGGGGCGTCCGATCGCCGGTTTCGAACTGCGCATCGACGACCCGAGCCAGGACGGCACCGGTGAGGTGCTGCTGCGCGGCCCGAACGTGATGCTGGGCTACCTCGACGACCCGGAAGCCACCGCCGCGGCGATCGACCCCGAGGGCTGGTTGCACACCGGCGACGTCGGCACTGTCGACGAGAACGGCAACCTGCGCATCACCGACCGTCTCAAGGACATGTACATCTGCGGCGGGTTCAATGTCTATCCGGCCGAAATCGAGCAGGTGCTGGCGCGGCTCGACGGCGTCACAGAGTCCGCGGTGATCGGTGTGCCCGACGAACGGCTCGGCGAGGTGGGCAAGGCGTACATCGTGGTCAAACCCGGTGCCGCGCTCGACGAGCAAACCGTAATCGCTTACACCCGCGAACATCTGGCGAACTTCAAGACGCCCCGGTCGGTGGAGTTCCTCGATGCGCTGCCGCGTAACCCGGGCGGCAAAGTAGTGAAACCGCTTCTGCGTGAGAGGGCTGGATCTTCCTGATGGACCTGACTTTCGACGACGCCACGCGCGAGTTCCAGGCCGAGGTGCGCGAGTTCCTGGCCGAGAACAAGGACTCGTTCCCCACGAAGTCGTATGACACCGCCGAGGGTTTCGAACAGCACCGGCGATGGGACAAAGTGCTTTACGACGCCGGACTGTCGGTGATCACCTGGCCCGAGAAGTACGGCGGACGCGACGCCACCCTGCTGCAGTGGGTGGTGTACGAGGAGGAGTACTTCCGCGCCGGGGCGCCCGGTCGCGCCAGCGCCAACGGCACCTCGATGCTGGCCCCGACCCTGTTCGCGCACGGCACCGAAGAACAACTCGATCGCGTGCTGCCGAAAATGGCCAGCGGCGAGGAGATCTGGGCGCAGGCCTGGTCGGAACCGGAGTCGGGCAGCGACCTGGCTTCGCTGCGGTCCACGGCCACCAGGGCCGACGGCGGCTGGCTACTCAACGGGCAGAAGATCTGGAGTTCACGCGCGCCGTTCGGTGAGCGCGCGTTCGGGCTGTTCCGCTCCGACCCCGAGGCCGAACGCCATCGCGGCCTGACGTACTTCATGTTCGACCTCAAGGCCGACGGCGTCACGGTTCGTCCCATCGCGCAACTGGGCGGAGACACCGGCTTCGGCGAGATCTTCCTCGACGACGTGTTCGTCCCCGACAGCGACGTCATCGGCGACGTCCACGACGGGTGGCGGGCGGCGATGAGCACATCGAGCAACGAACGCGGCATGTCGCTGCGCAGCCCGGCGCGCTTCCTGGCACCTGCCGAACGGCTTGTGGCGCAGTGGAAGGCCGATCCCGACGAAGCTTTCACCGATCGCGTGGCCGATGCCTGGATCAAGGCGCAGGCCTACCGCCTGCACACGTTCGGCACGGTCACCCGGGTGTCCGCGGGCGGTGAACTGGGCGCCGAGTCCAGCGTGACCAAGGTGTTCTGGTCCGATCTCGACGTCGCCATCCATCAGACCGCACTGGATCTGCGCGGGCCGGATGCCGAGCTCACCGACAGCTGGACCGACGGGTTGCTGTTCTCCCTCGGCGGGCCGATCTATGCGGGCACCAATGAGATTCAGCGCAACATCATCGCCGAACGGCTGCTGGGACTGCCCCGAAAGTAGACATATGAACTTCGAATTGGACGAACAGCAGCGCGACTTCGCCGCCAGCATCGACGCCGCACTCGGCGCGGCCGACCTGCCGGGCGCGATCCGGGCCTGGGCCGTCGGTGACACCGCTCCGGGCCGCAAGGTGTGGGCGCAGCTCGCCGACCTCGGCGTGACGGCGCTCGTCGTGCCGGAGAAGTACGACGGCATCGAGGCGCATCCGGTCGACCTGGTGGTCGCCGCCGAGCGTCTGGGCCGCTGGTGCGTGCCGGGCCCGGTCACCGAATCGATTGCGGTGGCACCGCTTCTGCTTGCCGATGACGATCGCGGTGCCGGCCTGGCCTCCGGTGAACTGATCGCCACCGTCGCGTTGCCACCGCATGCGCCGCGCGCCGTCGACGCCGACACCGCCGGGCTGATCCTGGTGGCCGCCGATGGCGAGGTCCGCGAGGGTTCCCCGGGTGCTTCACACGAGTCCGTCGATCCGAGCCGAAAGTTGTTCGACGTCAACGCCTCCGGTGACAGCTGGTCCGCCGACGTGGCGCGGGCCTACGAGTTCGGGGTGTTGGCGACGGCGGCGCAGCTGGTGGGCGCCGGAGAGGCGATGCTGGATATGTCGGTCGAGTACGCCAAGCAGCGCAGCCAGTTCGGCAAGGTGATCGGCACCTACCAGGCGATCAAGCACAAGCTCGCCGATGTGCACATCGCGGTGGAGTTGGTTCGTCCCTTGGTGTACGGCGCGGCGCTGTCGCTCGCCGGCGAGTCGCCCGACACCGCGCGCGACGTCAGCGCCGCCAAGGCCGCCGCGTCCGACGCAGCGCTGCTCGCGGCGCGTTCGGCGCTGCAGACGCACGGCGCCATCGGCTTCACGCAGGAGCACGACCTGTCGCTGTGGCTGCTGCGCGTGCAGGCGCTGCACTCGGCGTGGGGTGACCCGAGTGTGCACCGTCGGCGGGTATTGGAGGGTCTCTCGTGAGTGAAGAACGTCAACTCCTACGCGAGACGGTCGCTGCGCTGGTGGACAAGCACGCCTCACCGGCCACCGTCCGTGAGGCGATGGAATCCGAACGCGGATATGACGAGTCGCTGTGGACACTATTGTGCGAGCAGGTCGGTGCTGCGGCGCTGGTGGTACCCGAGGAACTCGGCGGCGCCGGTGGTCAACTCGCCGATGCGGCCGTCGTGCTCGAGGAACTCGGCAAGGCACTGGTGCCGACCCCACTGCTCGGCACGACGCTCGCCGAAATGGCACTGCTGGCCGAAGATGAGCCGGACGCCGAGACGCTCGAGGGGTTGGCCGGGGGCACGCGGCTGGGCGCCGTGGTGTTCGACCCGGAATATGTGGTCAACGGTGACGTCGCCGATGTGGTGATCGCCGCCGACGGCGGCCGGCTGACCCGGTGGACACGGTTCACGGCCCAATGTGTCGACGCGATGGACCGGACACGCCGGCTGGCCCGTCTCGAGGCCCAGGAGACCGCCGACATCGGCGCCGACCCGGGGCTAGCCGACACCGCGGCGTTGCTGGTCGCCGCCGAGCAGATCGGCGCCGCGTCGCGCTGCCTCGACCTCACCGTGCAATACACCAAGGACCGGGTGCAGTTCGGCAGGCCCATCGGCAGTTTCCAGGCACTCAAGCACCGGATGGCCGACCTGTACGTCGCGGTGCAGTCCGCACGTGCGGTGGTCGACGAGGCGATCGCGGCGCCGTCGCCGACGTCGGCGGCCCTGGCCCGGTTCTCGGCGAGCGAGGCGTTCACCAGGGTCGCCGCCGAGGCCGTGCAGATGCACGGCGGGATCGCGATCACCTGGGAACACGACATCCAGCTGTACTTCAAACGCGCGCACGGCAGTGCGCAGCTGCTCGGGCCGCCGCGCGAGTATCTGCGCCGGCTCGAATCCGAAGTGCTCTAGCGTTGAAAGCGTGAGCGTATCGCTGCGGTCCGGGATCCCGCCGTTCTACGTGATGGACGTCTGGCTGGCCGCCGCAGAGCGCCAGCGCAGTCATGGCGACTTGGTGAACCTGTCCGCCGGCCAACCCAGCGCCGGCGCACCCGCGGCGGTGCGGGCGGCGGCCACGGAGGCGCTCGAGACCACGGTGTTGGGCTACACGGTCGCGCTCGGCATCCCGGAGTTGCGCGCCGCGATCGCGGGTGCGTATCTGGATCGGCACGGGCTGACGGTGGATCCGAACGACGTCGTGATCACCACGGGTTCGTCGGGCGGATTTCTGTTGGCGTTCCTGGGCTGCTTCGACGTCGGCGACCGGGTCGCCATCGCGAGCCCGGGCTACCCCTGCTACCGCAACATCCTGTCCGCACTGGGTTGCGAGGTCGTCGAGATACCGTGCGGCCCCGAAACGCGTTTTCAGCCGACGGTGCCGATGCTGGACGACCTCGACCCGCCCGTGCAGGGTGTCGTCGTGGCCAGCCCGGCCAACCCGACCGGCACGGTGATCCCGCCGGACGAGCTGGCCGCGATCGCCTCGTGGTGCGAGTCACGCGGTGCGCGGCTGATCAGCGACGAGGTGTACCACGGGCTGGTCTACGAGGGTGCGCCCGCCGTCAGCTGCGCGTGGGCGACATCACGCGATTCGGTTGTGGTGAACAGCTTTTCGAAGTACTTCGCGATGACGGGCTGGCGGTTGGGCTGGCTGCTGGTGCCGCGCGAACTGCAGCGCGCGGTCGACCGGCTGACCGGCAACTTCACCATCTGCCCACCGGCATTGGCGCAATACGCCGCCGTCGCAGCGTTCACCCCGGAATCGATCGCCGAGTCCGACGCTCTGCTACACCATTACGCCGCCAACCGGCTTCTGCTGCTCGACGGCCTGCGCCGGCTCGGCATCGACCGCGTGGCCCCGACCGACGGTGCCTTCTACGTATACGCCGATGTCTCCCATCTGACCACGGACTCGCTGACGTTCTGTTCGAAGTTGCTCGCCGACACCGGAGTTGCGATCGCACCGGGTATCGACTTCGACCCCGCCCGCGGCGGTACGTTCGTCCGGCTGTCGTTCGCGGGGCCGACGAGCGACATCACCGAGGCGCTGCGGCGAATCGGCAGCTGGCTGGGTTGACGCCCGCGCAAGATGCCAAACGTCCCGCCAACTGAGGACTACTGGCCGTGTCGCAACGCTTTGCCGCCGGGCAGCATCGCCTCATGAGCTATGGCAAAGCGGTCCGCGACGAGTTGCGCAAACCCACACGCGAGTTAAGGCATGCGATTCCCGCCGTATACGAGGGCTTCAAGCACCTGCACGAAGCAACGCTGGCGTCTGGGGCGATCGACGCCAAGACCAAGGAACTCATAGCGTTCGCGATCGCGGTGAGTACGCAATGCGACGGGTGCATCTCCTCGCACGCCCACGGCGCGGTACTGCGCGGCGCCACCCCGGAAGAGGCCGCCGAGGCAATCGCTGTCGCGTTCCTGATGGCGGGCGGGCCGGCCACCGTACACGGGCCCCGCGCATACGAGGCGTTCAACGAGTTCTACGCGGACTCTCAAACCGGCGGCGCTGGCTAGCCGGACGTCGGCCACAATCGAACTCGACGACACATCCACCGGTGTCAATATGGTGACGGGTCCGAGGTGTCTTGTCCTCGTTCGGCTTTGATGCGTTGGGCGCGTTCGACTGATCGCGGTTTCTTGCGCATCGGCATCTTCAGACCGCGGCGGTCGGGCGGTGGGCTGGTACCCGGCCGCGGGAGGTCGGCCGCGGTGGTGTCCCAGTCGGGAAACAGACTTCGACACCCCGGATGAGTCATATAGATGTGACCGGTCGGTGCAGTCCAGACCGCGGCGCCGTCGGCGTGCAGCAGATAGGACCAATCACCGATCCAAAAGGTCTTCAAGAGGTGGTGAAGACGGCACAGGCAAGCCAGGTTCGACTGATGCGTCGCCCCGCTCGGGTGGGCCACGACGTGGTCGATGTCGCAGAACTCTGCACGCCGCTGGCACCCAGGGAAGCGGCAGCGCAAGTCGCGGGCGCGGATGCGGCGGGCCAGCTTGACCGAGGGCCGATATCCGTGCTCGGGCTGTTGGTCCGGTACGGCCAGCGGCCGCAGGGTGGCGCCGTTGCGCAGCAGCGCGGCCAGCATGGGGTTGGGCAGCACCTCCGTACCGCCGACTCCGGACAGCACTGCGGTGCCCGGATCTCGCCGGCAGTCCGCGGTGCGGCGGACTGCCGCTTGTGGCGCTAGGGCAGCATCGACGGCGGTCTCGTCGGCGTAGACATTCACCACCACCGACGATGTGGGGGTGGGCTGGGCCGCGCGCGCCGAGCAGTTCGGGGAGCCGCAGGCACACGGTAGGTGGTCGTTTCCGTTGGCGATCGCCCCGATCGCATCGGAGCGGCGCTCGCCGGCCGAACGCGGATCGTCGGGGCACACGGTGTCCACCATCGCGGCGACCTTGCGCTCGAGCACCGCGGCATCGGCGGCCAGCAACTTGCCCCACACCGAGGTGGCGCCGTTCTCGTCTTCATAGGACCCGACTTTGAAATCGCGGCCACGGGCGCGGGCCTGGCTGGCGATCACCGCGTCGGGGTCGTACTGCAGTACCAGCGCATCCACGGCGGTGCGCAGATCGTCTTCCGACAACGGTCCCCACTGGTCCACCCGTTCGGCCATCGCCGTGTCGATCAGCGCCCAAGCCGCCTCGTCGGCGATCAGCCGGGTACGCCAGGTGAGCGCCCCGATCACCCGCGCCGAGAGCCGGCCCGCCGCGAACAGCGCACCCACGTTGGGCAGGTGATCGCGCAGGGTTTCGGCGATGCGCATCTGCCCGCAGGCCCTGCCGTGGCTGATGTTCATCGCCGCAGCGACCTCAGCGGCCGCCGAGGCCCACGGATCACAGACCCACAACGCGCGCGGGTGATCGTCGTCGCCGACACCGCGGCGCGACATCAACTCCCCGATCGCCGCCGTGCGCAATGCGCCCGCGCACACTTCGGCGCGGGTGGCCTCCTCAATGGTGGCGACCAGCCCCGCCTCATCCACGCCATCGAACACGTATTCGATTCTGTCAGGCAGGACCGACAATCGTGGACGCCGGCGGGAATCTATGGATAACTCAACGCTTCTGCGTGACGTACCACTCCAGCAGCTCGGGGTCGTCGACGGCGCTGCGCTCGACCACCTTCGCCGCGTCGGCGCCCTGGAACAGCTTCTTGATCGGCACCTCTAGCTTCTTGCCCGTGCGGGTGTGCGGAACGCCTGGCGCGGCGATGATCTCGTCAGGCACGTGCCGCGGTGACACTTCTTCGCGAACGGTGTTCTTGATGCGGTCGCGTAGCTCGTCGGTCAGTTCGGCGCCGTCCGTGAGGACCACGAACAGCGGCATCCAGTACCCCCCGTCGGGCTGATCGACGCCGATGATGAGCGACTCGGCCACCTCGGGCAGTCGTTCGACGGCCTGATAGATGTCGGCGCTGCCCATCCGGATGCCGTGCCGGTTCAAGGTCGAGTCCGACCGGCCGTGCACGATGACGCTGCCGTGGTCGGTGATCGTGATCCAGTCGCCGTGCCGCCACACGCCAGGGAACATCTCGAAATACGCTGTGCGATACCGTGACCCGTCGGCATCGTTCCAGAAACCGATCGGCATGGACGGCAGCGGCTTGGTCACCACCAGCTCGCCGACCTCGTTGCGCACCGGCTTGCCCGACTCGTCCCAGGAGTCCAGCGCGCAGCCGAGGTACCGCGCCGACAGCTCGCCCGGCCATACCGGGACTGTGCGAACGCCGCCGATGAACGCCGAAACCACGTCGGTGCCGCCGCTGATCGACGAAACCTGCACATGCTCACCGGCGTTGTCGCTCAACCACAGTGACGACGATGGCGGCAGCGATGCGCCGGTGATGCCGACCGTGCGCAGCGCCGACAGGTCGTGCTCCTTGCGCGGCTCCGCGCCGGCCTTCATGCAGCCGAGCACATAGCCAGGACTCGTGCCCAGCACGGTGGCCTTGACACGAGCAGCGAGGTCCCACAGCGTATCGGGCCGCGGGGCGCTGGGGCTGCCGTCGTAACAGACGATGGTCGCTCCGACCAGAAGTCCGGCGACCTGGAAGTTCCACATCATCCAACTCGGGCTGGTGTACCAGAAGAAGGTGTCGTCAGGTCCGATGTCGGATTGCAGGGCGACGGCTTTCAGATGCTCCAACAAGACACCGCCGTGCCCGTGCAGGATGCCCTTGGGCAGCCCCGTGGTGCCCGAGGAGAACAGGATCCATAACGGGTGCGCGAAGTCGACGGGCGTCGTTGTCAGCGCAGCGCTGTCGGCCCCGCCGGTGAGTTCGGACGCCATCACGGTGGCGCGCAGAGTCGGCAGACCGTCCTGCAGCACGGCGATGTCGCGGCCCTTGTCGTGAAACTTGCCGCCGTAGGTGTAGCCGTCGGTGGTCACCAGCACGCTCGGCTCGAGTTGCCCCAGCCGATCCAGAGCGGCCTTTGCCGAATAGTCCTGGCCGCAGGCGCTCCAGACGGCCCCGATGCTCGCGGTGGCCAGAAACGCGATCACGGCTTCGGGGATGTTCGGTAGGTATCCGACGACCCGGTCACCGGTCGTCACTCCGAGCGCCCGCAGCTTGTGTGCGAAAGCCGCAGTGCGGCTGATCAACCCGGCCCACGACACCTCGGTGAGCTCACCACCCTCTGTGAGGTAGAGGATCGCGGGCCGATCGGACCGGGCGTTACTCACCACCTGATCGACGTAATTGAGTTCGGTTCCCGGGAACCATTGCGCACCGGGCATTTCGGTGGATGCGAGCGCCGCGTCTGGGCGGACGCCAAGCTCGAAGTAATCCCACAGCGCTGCCCAGAAACCGTTGACGTCGTCGACCGACCAATGCCACAGCGACTGGTAGTCGGGTAGGTCGAGGCCGGTGCGCCGCTGTACGAAACGTGCGAAATCGGTGACGCAGGCCCCGGCGATGTCGGCCTCGGTGGGCGTCCATTGCGGTGCGGCGGTCACCGGGCGCTCCAGCCGCCGTCCATCGTGTACGACGCACCGGTCACCATCGTCGCGGCGGGTGAGGCAAGCCAGGTGACCAGTGAGGCAACTTCTTCGGGTTCGACGAGTCGCTTGATCGCACTCTCCTTCAGCAGAATGTCAGCGATCACCTTATCCTCGTCGATCCCGTGGCTGCGGGCCTGATCGGCGATCTGCTCGGTCACCAACGGCGTGCGCACGTAGCCCGGGTCGACGCAGTTGCTGGTGACGCCGTGCGGGCCGCCCTCCAGAGCGGTCACCTTGGACAGTCCCTCCAATCCGTGCTTTGCGGTGACGTAGCCGCTCTTGTACTCCGAGGCGCGCAGGCCGTGCACCGACGAGATGTTGATGACGCGGCCGAAGTTCTGTTCGTACATATGCGGCAACGCCGCACGGATCAGCAGGAACGGCGCTTCGAGCATCAGCTTGAGGATGAACCGAAAGCGCTCGGGCGGAAACTCCGGGATTGGGCTGACATGCTGAACCCCGGCATTGTTCACCAGGATATCGGTCTGCAGCCGAAGACCCTCGAGCTCCGAGACGTCGGAAAGGTCGACAGCCCATGGCTTTCCACCGATCTCCTCGGCGATCGTCTTGGCGCCGGCCTCGTCGAGATCCGCGACGGTGACCGACGCCCCATCTGCCGCCAGGGCGCGTGCGCAGGCCGCACCGATTCCACTCGCACCGCCGGTGACCAGCGCGCTACGCCCGTCGAGACTCATGCGATGCCTGCCTTGGCGAGTTGCTCCCGATCGGCCGCATCGAGCGTCCTGAGGTCCAGGCCCTTGGTCTCCCGGCTGAACAACGCGGCAACCAGGGTGATCACCGAGGCACCGGCGAGATACAAGGCGATCGGCACCGCCGAGTGGAACTTGTCGAGGAGCCAGGTGGCAATGGCCGGTGCGAGCGACCCCGCGATGATCGATGTCACCTGATAGCCAAGGGAGACACCGGAATACCGCATCCGAGTCGGGAACATCTCGGCCATGATCGCCGGCTGTGGTGAGTACATCAGGGCGTGGATGACGAGCCCCAGGATGATCGCGGCCATGATCAGCAGGTAGGACCCGCTGTTCATCATCGGGAACGCGAAAAAGCCCCAGGTCCCTCCGGCGATCGCACCGACGATGTACACCGGTCGCCTGCCGAACCGGTCCGACAGCCGGCCCACTTGCGGGATCACCACGAAGTGCACCGCGTGCGCGACCAGCAGCCACCACAGGATGTCGCTGGTATCGGCGTCGACGTGCGTCTTGAGGTACACGATCGAGAAGGTGACCACCAGGTAGTACATGATGTTCTCCGCGAACCGCAGCCCCATCGCGGTGAAAACCCCACGGGGATAACGCTTCAGCACCTCGACCACGCCGTATGAGACGGCCTTGACTCGATCCACTTCCTCCTGGGCGGCCACGAAGATCGGCGCGTCGGTCACCTTGGTGCGGATGTAGTAGCCGATCAGCACCACCACAGCGGACAACCAGAACGCCACCCGCCATCCCCACGACAGGAATGCCGATTCCGGGAGCACGTAGGTGAGCACCAAGAGGACGACGGTGGCGAGCATATTGCCGACGGGCACCGCGGCCTGTGGCCAACTGGCCCAGAACCCGCGCTTGTCTTTGGGGCTGTGTTCGGCGACGAGCAGGACCGCTCCGCCCCATTCGCCGCCGACCGCAAAGCCCTGAAGGAATCGCAGGATCACCAGCAGAATCGGCGCCCACACTCCGATCTGGTCGTACGTTGGCAGGCAGCCCATCAGGAATGTGACGGCACCGACGAGCAGGATCGCGAACTGGAGCAACTTCTTGCGCCCGTACTTGTCACCGAAGTGTCCGAAGACCACCCCGCCCAACGGGCGTGCGACGAATCCGACGGCGTAAGTCAGCAGCGCGGCGATCAGCCCGCTCGCCTCGCTGGTGCCTTGTGCGAAGAAGACCTTGTTGAAGACCAATGTGGCGGCGGTGGCGTAGAGGAAGAACTCGTACCACTCGACGACGGTGCCGGCCATCGAGGCGACCACGACGCGTTTGAGGCCGGTCGGAACCGGAGCCGCGCCGTTCCCCACATTGGTGACACCCATCGCGCTCCTTCGGGCTGTGAGGGCAGACACAGACGCCTGTGAGTATTCACGCAGATAATAGGACTCGCAATGGCGAAAACTGCAGGAGGTATCTGCGAAAATGCAGTTGTGCCGCCTCCAATGAGCCAACCATCCGGTCGGCGGCGGCCGAGCGCCGACGATCTGCTCGTCTTGTTGGCCGTCGGCCGCTCCGGGCGGTACAAGGCCGCCGCGGAGGAACTGGGCCTCAACCACACCACGATCTCGCGACGCGTCGCCGCGCTCGAGGAGTCCGTCGGCGGACGGGTGCTCGCGCGCGGCGCGGGCGGATGGGAACTCACCGAGCTGGGACGCGACGCGCTGGGCGCTGCGGAGGCCATCGAGTCGGCGGTGCGGTCACTGGCTGTCGACACCGCGGGCGACCGGGCACTCGAGGGCGTCGTCCGCATCTCGGCGACCGACGGCTTCTCCGCCTACATCGCAGCGCCCGCTGCCGCGCAGGTGCAGCGTCAGCACCCGAAAGTGGCCGTCGAGATCGTCGCCACGACACGACCCGCCGCCCAGCAGCGATCCGGACTGGATGTGGAGGTGGTTGTCGGCGAGCCCAAGGTGCACCGGGCCAGGGCGATCAGGCTCGGCGATTACTGCCTCGGGCTCTACGGGGCCCGCGACTACCTGGCCGAGCGCGGGACCCCGAGCAGCATCGCCGATCTCGAGCACCATCCGCTGGTCTACTTCATCGACTCGATGCTGCAGGTCGACGATCTCGACGTGGCGACGAGCTTCGCTCCTGCGATGAGCGAATCTGTCACTTCCACAAACGTTTTCGTTCATGTCGAGGCGACCCGCGCGGCCGCGGGGATCGGGTTGCTGCCCTGCTTCATGGCCGACCGCCATGACGACCTGGTTCGCGTTCTTCGCGGCAAGGTCGCCGTCCGACTGACGTACTGGCTCGTCACGCGCGCGGAGACGCTGCGCCGACCCGAGGTGGCGGCCGTCGTCGAGGCGATCCGCGACCGGGTGCACGACCAGCACGACGTCCTGCTGGGCAAGCGATAACGTCATCAGGATGCCGTTCACCGACCATCCGAAGGGCCGGGCCTACTACCGACGCTGGGCATCGGCCGAACAGCGTGCGGCGGTGATCTTCCTGCACGGCTTCGGCGAGCACACCGGCGCCAACCACCGCTACGGGTACGCGGTCAATGCCGCGGGTATCGACCTGTGGGCAGTCGACCGGTTCGGGCACGGCCTGAAGCCCGGGCACGCGGGGACTTCGGGTCGATCGAAGACAGCTCCGATCTCGCGGGCGCCCTGACCGCGCCGGCCGAAACAGAAACGCCCGGGTGCCGTTGATCGCGCCGCGGCAATCGTAAAGTTCATCGACAAGCGGTTGTAGACGGCGGTTGCGCACGGTGAGCTGCGGCGAGCGTGCCGAAAATGCCGAAACTGCGCGGCGTGTCATGTGCAAACGCGCACGCTCGCGCAGGAAGGACTACAGCCAGGTGTCGTCGGTGGTAGCGGTGAGGAAGGCCTCGAGGTCATCGCGCCATTGGGCGGGCGTGTTCTTGTCCGGCTCGATGCCGGTGTACTGCCCTCGATAGAACAACAGCGGCCGTGGCTTCTTGTGCGGCACGTCCGACAGCGAATGCACCGCGCCGAACACGACGTAGTGGTCTCCACCGTCGTGCACCGAGTGCACCGAACAATCGATATGCGCCAGCGTGCCTTCGATGACCGGCGACCCGAGTTCCGACTGATACCAGTCGATTTCGGCGAACTTGTCGGGTTCCTTCGACCCGAAGCGCGCCGAGACCTCCTTCTGGTTCTCGTGTAGCACGTTCACACAGAAACGACCGCTGGCCTCGATCGCCTGCCACGACCGCGACACTTTGGTGGGGCAGAACAGCACCAGCGGCGGATCCAGGGACAACGCGGCGAAGGACTGGCAGGCGAACCCGACCGGCCCACCGTCGTGCATCGTGGTGATCACCGTGATGCCCGTGCAGAACTGCCCGAGCACACTACGGAACGTGCGCGAGTCGATCGGTTCGCCCGTCATCATCGATTGTTCTTCGCGCAGGCGCTCATCACCGTTACTTGAAGCCGACGCTGAAGTCGTGACCCCACAGGCTGACCGCGGTGCTTTCTCGGGCGACCCAGTCGTCGTCCTCGACTTGTAAACCCTCGCACCCGAACTCGACGTCGAAGCCGCCCGGCGTCTTCATGTAGAACGACAGCATCTTGTCGTTGACGTGGCGGCCCAGCGTCGCCGACATCGGCACCTTGCGACGCAACGCGCGGTCGAGGCAGAGCCCGACGTCGTCGGCGCTTTCGACCTCGACCATCAGGTGCACGATGCCGCTCGGCGTCTCACCCGGCATGAACGCGAGGCTGTGATGGCGCGGGTTCACTCCGAGGAAGCGCAGCCACGCGGGCGCACCGTCGGCCGGCCTGCCGACCAGTTGGGGCGGCAGTCGCATCGAGTCGCGCAGATAGAAGCCGAGCACGTCGCGGTAGAAGTGCAACGTCTCGGCGTCGTCGCGGGTGGTCAAGACGACGTGGCCGAGGCCCTGCTGCTCGGTGACGAACTTGTGACCGTACGGGCTGACGACGCGGCGGTGCTCGAGGGCGACGCCGTGGAAAACCTCCAGCGTGTTGCCGGACGGGTCGTCGAAGACGATCATCTCGTCGACCCGACGTTCGGTGAGCTCGGCGGCCGAGGCCTCCTTGTACGGCACGCCTTCGACGTCGAGTCGGTTGCGGATGTCTTGGAGCTCCGCGGCGTTGGCGGTCTCCCAGCCCGATACCAGCAGCCGGTCGTGCTCACCGGGCACCACGACCAGGCGAGCCGGGAACTCGTCCATCCGCAGATAGAGCGCTCCCTCTGTCTGGCCGGAGCCCTCGACCATCCCGAGTACCTTGAGGCCGTACTCGCGCCAGGCCGCGACGTCGGTGGCTTCGATCCGAAGGTAGCCAAGCGATTTGATGGTCATCGTGAGCCATTCCTAGGAACGTCTGTCAGAAAATCAATGGTCAGCTTGTTGAACTCGTCGAACTTCTCCAGCTGTGCCCAGTGTCCGCACTGGCCGAAGACGTGCAACTGCACCCGGGCGATCTGCTTGAGCGCGACCAGCGCGCCGTCGAGCGGGTTGACGCGGTCCTCGCGACCCCAGATCAGTAGCACCGGTTGGCGCAGCTTGTACACCTCGCGCCACATCATGCCGAGCTCGAAATCCGCGCCCGCGAACGACTTTCCCATTGCCTTGGCTGCCGCCAGCGACTCGGGCCGGCTGGCGATCGCGAAGCGCTCGTCGATCAACTCGGGGGTGATCAGGTTCTGGTCGTGGACCATGATGCGCAGGAACTTCTCCATGTTCTCGCGCGTCGGCTCGGCGGTGAACTTGCCCAGCAGCTTGACACCCTCGGTGGGGTCCGGGGCGAACAGGTTGACCGACAATCCGCCCGGACCCATCAGCACCAGGCGACCGGCCCGCTTGGGATGGTCGAGCGCGAACCGCACCGCGGTTCCGCCGCCAAGCGAATTACCCACCAGCGCAGCGCGTTCGATGCCGAGGTGGTCGAACAGGCCGAGCAGCGCGGTGGCGCTGTAGCGGTTGTACTGCTCGTGCTCGGTGTGCTTGTCGGAGTGCCCGTAGCCGGGCTGGTCGACGGCGATGACGTGGAAGTGTCGGGCAAGCACCGCGATGTTCTTCGAGAAGTTCGACCAACTCGACGCGCCGGGCCCACCGCCGTGCAAGAGCACCACCGTCTCGGAGTGGCCGACACCGGCCTCGTGGTAGTGCAACCGCATGTCCCGGTCACCGGCGCGGACCTGCGCGTACCGCGAGGTGGATTCGAAGGTGACCTCGACCTGCTGCTCGGTCTCCTGGATGTAGGACGTCATGAGGCGTTCCCGTTAGACCATTGTGTCCTGAGGCGGCAGCCCGAACTCGTTGTTACCGAAGATCAGGTAGGCGCGTTCCGGGTCGTTGGCCGCGTGCACCCGACCGGCGTGGGCGTCGCGCCAGAACCGTTGCACCGGTGCGTCGTTGCTCAGCGCGGTGGCGCCGGACGCCTCGAAGAGCCGGTCGATCGAGGCGATCGCACGGCCGGTCGCGCGGACCTGGTCGCGGCGGGCGCGGGCGCGCAACTCGAACGGAATCTCCTTGCCCGCGGACAGCAGTGCGTACTCGTCGCCGACATTGCCCATCAGCTGACGCCAGGCCGCGTCGATATCGCTGGCGGCCTCCGCGATCCGGATCTTGGCGAACGGATCGTCCTTGGCCTTCTCCCCGGCGTACGCCGCCCGCACCCGCTTGCCCTGGTGCTCGACGTGGGCGTCATAGGCGCCGTAGGCCATGCCGACGATCGGAGCCGAGATCGTGGTGGGATGCATCGTGCCCCAGGGCATCTTGTAGACCGGCGCGGTGTTGTTCTGCAGACCGCCCGCCGTGCGGTCGTTCATCGCCTTGTACGACAGGAAGCGGTGCCGCGGCACGAACACGTCTTTGACCTTGAGCGTGTTGCTGCCGGTGCCCTTGAGCCCGACCACATGCCACACGTCGTCGATCTCGTAGTCGGTGCGGGGGATCAGGAAGCTGCCGAAATCCACCGGCTTGCCGTCCTTGATCACCGGACCACCGACGAAAGTCCAAGTGGCGTGGTCACATCCGGACGACCAATTCCACGAGCCGTTGACGATGTAGCCGTCGTCGACGACGGTCCCCGCGCCCATCGGCGCGTACGACGAGGAGATCCGCACGGCCGGATCGCTGCCCCAGACGTCCTCTTGGGCCTGCTGGTCGAAGAGCGCGAGGTGCCAGTTGTGCACCCCGATGATCGAAGCGACCCACCCGGTCGATCCGCAGGCACTGGCGAGACGGCGCACGGCTTCGTAGAAGAGCGTCGGGTCGCATTGCAGCCCACCCCACTGTTCGGGCTGCAGTAGCGTGAAGAAGCCGATTTCGGTCAGCTCGTTGACCGTCTCATCGGGGAGCCGGCGCAGGTCTTCGGTGGCCTGCGCGCGTTTGGCGATCAACGGCAGTAGGTCATCGGTCCCGGCTAGGACCGACTGCACGTCACGCTGTTGAATGGACGTCACTGATGTGCCTCCCGGATAGGACGGACTGCGATGAGCACTCACGCGAAGCGCGAACCGCTTAGTCGTCAGATTAGAACACGTTACGATTCGTGTCGAGTAGCGCGTGTCTGTGGCGGCTGGACCTGCACACATGCATTTCTGTAACCTGTTCTAGTTATAGGCCCAATCGGCAGGAATGCCGGACGTGAGAGGTGGACGCGAACGTGACCGACGAGCCGCTCGGCAGCCATGTGCTCGAGCTGGAACTTGCCGACGTCGTCACCGAGACCGACGACGCGCGCTCGCTGGTGTTCACCGTGCCGACCGGTGCAGAGGTCCCGGCCGGACGGTTGCGGTACGCGCCCGGACAGTTCCTGACGCTGCGCGTGCCCAGCGACAGGACAGGTTCGGTGGCGCGCTGCTACTCCTTGTGCAGTTCCCCGTTCACCGACGACCGGTTGACCGTCACCGTCAAACGCACCGCCGACGGCTATGCGTCCAACTGGCTGTGCGATCACGCGCACGCCGGCATGAAGATCCACGTGCTCGCACCGTCAGGCACCTTCGTACCCAAGACGCTCGATACCGACTTCCTGCTATTGGCCGCCGGCTCGGGGATCACGCCGATGATGTCGATCTGCAAGTCGGCGCTGGCCGAGGGCGGCGGCAAGGTGGTGCTGATTTACGCCAACCGCGACGAGAACTCGGTGATATTCGGCCCCGCACTGCGGGAACTGAGCGAGAAGTACCCAGAGCGGCTCGTCGTCGTGCACTGGCTGGAGACGGTGCAGGGGTTGCCGAGCGCGGCGGCGCTTGCCGCCCTGATCGCGCCGTACACCGGCCACGACGCGTACATCTGCGGGCCCGGGCCGTTCATGGCCGCGGCGGAGGAGGCGGTCAAGGGCGCCGGGGTGCCGGCCGAGCGAGTGCACATCGAGGTGTTCAAGTCGCTGGACTCTGACCCGTTCGCCGCGGTGGTCATCGAGGAGGACGACAGTGACGAAGGCCCGGCCACGGCGATCGTCACGCTCGACGGCGAGACGCACGAGGTGCGGTGGCCGCGTAACGCCAAGTTGCTCGACGTGCTGCTGGACAAGGGCCTCGATGCGCCGTTCTCCTGTCGTGAGGGCCATTGCGGAGCCTGCGCGGTGCTGAAGAAGAGCGGTGAGGTCGAAATGGACGTCAACGACGTGCTGGAACAGTCTGATCTCGACGAGGGCCTGATCCTGGGCTGCCAGGCGATGCCGCGGTCGGATTCGGTCGAAGTCACGTACGACGAATAGCTCGCGGGCTAGCATTCGCCGCACGTGGGAGGGAGCAACGTGAGGAAGCAGTTGACCGGCGTCGCTGCGGCGCTTGCGGCGGTGTGGTTGGCGCTGGGGCTCGTGGCACCCGCAACCGCGTCGGCCGCGGTCGACACCGCCGACGCGTCGATTCCGGTCGACCCCGCCAGCATGTTGGAGATGCACGTGACCGCGAATTGCATCGCGGCCGAGGCCAAGTGCCTGTTCAACACCAACGCCAACCTGCGCAGGGGGCCCGACGTTTCGGGCTTCCCCGGCGACCTGTGGGCCCGCCAGACCACCGCGCTGCGGACCATGGATCGCGGCGTGTACATCAACTTCAACTTCGATGCGCCGAACACCCGCTCGTTCAAGTCGCTGACCGACGTGGAGTTCACCACCATCTACTTCGGCGGCGGCCCGCCGGAGAAGTTCGGATTCCGGGGGATCGCTTGGCCGGTCGATCAGCGCACCGGCGCACCTCGGACCGACGTTCCGCTGATCGTGTGCTCGCACATCCAGGTGGTCTACGCGGGCGTAAACGTCACCTCGCCCGACGCCTGCGCCCAGGCCGCCTTCAGCTAGCGCACCGCTGGGGACGCCAAGCGCCGCGAGAGCTGCACGAGTGTCGCGATCATGGCAAATCCACAGCCCTGGCGTAGATCTCGGCGAATGACGACGCTAGCGGGGTAGGCCGAGCAGCCTCTCGCCGGCCAGTGTCAGCAGGATCTGCTCGGTGCCGCCCGCAATGGTCAGGCAGCGGGTGTTGAGAAAGTCGAACACCGTCGAGTTCTCCACCACGCCGCCTCCTTCGGACAACTCCATCCGAAGTTCTGCGAGGGCCTGCCGGTAGCGCACGCCGATCAGCTTCCGCACGCTGGCCGCCGGGCCCGGATCCTGGCCTCCCAGAGCGAGTTCGGCGATCTTCCGGTCCAGCAGCGAGCCCACCTGCGCCGCCACGATCAACGCGCCCAACCGGTCTTGACTTGCCACGTCGAAGTCGAGCGTGGCGATCTGCTCGAGCAACTCCTCCATCGGATTGCCGAGCGCGGTCCCGTGTGCCATCGCGACGCGCTCGTTCGCGAGCGTGGTGCGGGCCAGCCGCCACCCGTCGTTGACGTGACCGACGACCATCTCGTCCGGCACGAAGACCTCGTCGAAGAACACCTCGTTGAACAGGTTGTCCCCGGTGATCTCGCGCAGCGGGCGGATGTCGATGCCCGGCGAGGACATGTCGACCAGGAAGTACGTGATGCCCTTGTGTTTCGGCGCATCCGGATCGGTGCGGGCCAGGCATACCCCCCACGCGGCCTTGTGCGCCGCCGACGTCCACACCTTCTGGCCCGTCAGCTTCCAACCGCCGTCAACACGGACAGCCCTGGTGCGCAAGGCTGCCAGGTCCGATCCGGCTCCCGGCTCGGAGAAGAGCTGACACCAGAGCAGCTCACCGCGCAGCGTCGCGGGTACGAACCGCTCGATCTGCTCCTGGGTGCCGTGCTCGAGAATCGTTGGCGCGGCCCACCATCCGATCACGAGGTCGGGGCGCACGACGCCGGCCGCCGCCAGCTCCTGGTCGATCAACAATTGTTCGGCGGGCCCGGCGCCGCGACCGTACGGTTTGGGCCAGTGCGGTGCCTGCAAGCCGGCGTCGGCGAGTGCGGCCTGTTGCCTGTCGGCCGGCAGCGCGGCGATTTCGGCGACGGCCGAGATGATTTCGGGCCGCAGATCGGTGACCGACTCGAGGTCGATGCGCAGTTCGCGGCGCGCGCCCCGTTGCGTCAATCCGGCCACCCGGCGCAGCCAGCGCTGCGCTCCGCCGAGGAAATGGGCGGTGCCGTAGGCGCGGCGCAGATACAGATGCGCGTCGTGCTCCCAGGTGATCCCGATACCGCCCAGCACCTGGATGCAGTCCTTGGCGTTGGCCACCGCGGCGTCGATCCCGACGGCGGCGGCCACCGCGGCGGCGACCGACAACTGCGCGTCGTTCTCGCCCACGGCCCTCGCCGCGTCGGCAGCCGCCACCGAGGCCTGCTCGGACCGCAGCAGCATCTCCGCGCACATGTGCTTGATGGCCTGGAAGCTGCCGATCGGCTTGCCGAACTGCTCGCGCACCTTGGCGTACTCGGTGGCGGTGTGCAGCGCCCAGCGGGCCAGACCGGCGGCCTCCGCCGCCATGACGGTCGCCGCGATGTCGATCACTCGTTGCGCGGGAACGTCGACAGCCTCGGCGGGTGCCGAGTCGAGAACGACGCGCGCCAGCGGTCGGGAGAAGTCGGTGGCGTTGCGCGACTCCACGGAGACGCCGTCGGCACCGGCGTCGAGAAGGACGAACTTCTCCCCCGCCGGCACCAGCAGCACGCCGGCCGGATCGGCGCCCAGCACGTATTCCGCGGTACCCGTGGCGCGGCCGTCGACGAGTTGCACATCTGCCGTCAATGCCACCCCGGCGACCCGCTCCCCGGACGCCAGCGCCTGCAGCACCTCGGGTTGCTCGAGCGCCAGCGTGGCCAGCGCGGTCGTCCCGATCGGGCCGGGGACCAGCGCGGCGGCCGCCTCGTCGACCATCGCGCACAGGTCATCGACCGTGCCGTCGGCGCCGCCGTGGTCCTCGGGTAATGCCACGCCGAAAATGCCCAGTTGGGCTATCCCGGCATAGGGCTGCCGCCAGGCGTCCGGCTGGCCCTGCTCGACGTCCCTGGCCGCCGCGATGGCGCCGGAGGCTGCCGCCCAGTCACGCACCAGCTCCCGTACGGCTGACTGCTCGTCGGCGATGGTCCCCGGGGATGCGAGCGACAACGTCCACTCCTAGCGATCGGGTGAGAAGGCGGTGCTCCTCACTAGAACGTGTTCTAATAGTGCCAGCGATCGACCGTCAAGTCGAACGGCATTACAGCAGGACACCTCGGTGCCACCGTGGGCGTCGAGGTGAGAAGAAGAGGATCGGCATGCGTATCGTTTCCAGCGAGACCGCATCGTGAAGGAGTTGCCCGCCGCATGTCTGGCCCATCTCAGCCAGCGCCCGCCAGCCCGGGTTCGGGGTCGGAGTCTCGACCGCGCCAGGTGATGAACGTAGCGGTCCTTTCCGAGTCCGAGCTCGGCTCCGAAGCTCAACGCGAACGTCGCAAGCGCATCCTGGACGCCACGCTGGCGATCGCCTCCAAGGGCGGCTACGAAGCCGTTCAGATGCGCGCTGTGGCCGAACGGGCCGACGTCGCGGTCGGCACCCTCTATCGGTACTTCCCGTCGAAGGTTCATCTGCTGGTCTCCGCGTTGGGCCGCGAGTTCGAGCGGATCGACGCCAAGACCGACCGCGCGTCGCTGTCCGGCGGCACGCCCTATGAGCGATTGAACATCATGGTGGGCAAGCTCAACCGTGCGATGCAGCGCAATCCGCTGCTGACCGAGGCCATGACACGCGCGTTCGTCTTCGCCGACGCGTCCGCGGCGGGTGAGGTCGACCACGTCGGCAAGCTGATGGACTCGATGTTCGCCCGCGCCATGAGCGACGGCGAGCCGACCGAGGACCAGTACCACATCGCCCGGGTCATCTCCGACGTCTGGCTGTCGAACCTGCTCGCCTGGTTGACGCGGCGCGCCTCGGCGACCGACGTCTCCAAGCGACTGGACCTCGCGGTGCGGTTGCTGATCGGCGACGGAGCGCACCCCAAGATCTAGGCGGGCGGGCCCGCGGTGCGGCCGCGGACCACTTCGGTCTCGAGCACCTCGACCACCGGCAATCCCGATCGTGGCGGGTGATGTAGCAGTCGTCCTGTACGACGGCCCTTTTCGATGCTGGGCTGGATGACGGTGGCAAGGCCACGCTGCAGCGCCTCGGGCACTCCGTCGAAACCGGTGACCGTCATCTGCCCGGGAACGTATATTCCCCGCGCCCGTAAGTAATCCATCGCCGACAGCGCCAGTACGTCCGCGGTGCACATCAGCGCCGTCAGCCGCGGGTTGGCGTCGAGCGCGACTTCGGCGGCCGCTCCACCCGAAACAGCCGAGTGCTCATAGCTTTCCACCACGGTCAGCGATTCCGGGTCGAGTCCGGCCGCGCTCAACGCATCCCGCACTCCGGCGATACGCTCCCGCTGTACGTGGAAGTGCGGTGTCTGCAAGCGGTCGGGCTCGGCGATGGTCGGCCCCTCTGCGCCGTGCGGCTTGTCGCGGCCGAGCTTCATGGTCAGCAGGCCGATCTCCCGATGGCCAAGCTGCACAACATGTTCGGCGAGGCTGCGCATCGCCGCACGATCATCGATGCAGACTCGGGAGGCTCCCGGCAGATCCTTGGGCTGGTCGACCACCACCATCGGGAGATGCCGCTGCTGGACGAACGCGAGATACGGGTCGTCGTCGGAGGCGGAGTAGACCGCGAAACCGTCCACCCCCGCCGCCAGTATCGCGGCGGCACCGTCGCTGACACTGCGGTTGGGACCGATCGCGACCAAAAGCAGTCCCTGCCCCGCCTCTTCACACGACTCCGCCAACCCGGCAACGAAATCGAGCGCGGCCGGATCGCTGAACGAGTAGTTGAGCGGTTCGGTGATCATCAGGCCGATCGCACCGGCCTTGCGGGTGCGCAGCGAGCGCGCCACCGGGTCCGGGCCGGCGTATCCGAGTCGCTTCGCCGTGGCCAGCACCCGCTCACGAAGTTCCGCCGACAACTGGTCCGGCCGGTTGTAGGCGTTGGAGATCGTCGTGCGCGAAACCTTCAGCTCCGCCGCCAGAGAAGCCAGGGTGGCCCGCCGTCTGGGCGTGGGACTCCTCGGCATGCTCCCTGAGCGTAGCCGAACCGGCCCTCCGGTTAAGTGATCAGCACTCGATCGGCGGTTTGCCGAAGACCCCGCTGCGCTGCCCACACCACCGCCCAGACGCTGCATGCGATGGTGACGATCACGAAGCTGGGCGGCGCGTTGAACATCGCCGAAAGGGTAAGCCCCGCCCACACCGAGACCAGGCTGAACCCGGTGGACAGCGCGATCGCGCTGCCCGGTCGCGGTGTCAGCATGATCGCCGCGGCGGCGGGTGTGACCACGAGCGCGAACAGCAGAAGCGTGCCGACCGCCTGCACCGCCATCGTCACCGCGAGACCGAGAAGTGCCATGAACGTCACCGACAAGGCCCGCACCGGCACTCCTCTCGCGTCGGCCACCTGAGCGTTGACCGACGTGAACAGCAGCGGCCGGTAGATCATCGTGACGCACAGCGCCAGCACAACCAGCAGCACCGCGAACGTCGTGATCTGCTGCTTGGAGACAGCCAACAGATTGCCGAACAGCACGTTGGTCATCGTGCTCGTGCTCTTGGTCGCCAGCGAGTTGAAGAACAACCCGAGGCCGGTCGCCATCGCCAGCACGGTGCCGGTCGCCACTTCGCGGTCGGCCGCTCGACGGCCCAGCGCACCGATCACCAATGCGCCGCCGATGCAGAACACGCCGAGCCCCAGCGTGACCGGGACGCCCACCAAGACCGCGCCCGTCGCGCCGGGCAGCCCGATGTGGGCGAGCGCATGGGCGGCGAAAGCCGTGTTGCGCACGACGACGAAGTAACCGATGAGACCGGCCGCGAGTGCGACGATCGTGCCGCCGATCAACGCGTTGCGCATGAACGCCGAGGTCACGATGTGCCACCAATTCTCTTGGTAGCCAAGCGCGACGATGGTCGTATTCATCACGTACCCCGCACGTACAGCTCGCCCTGCGGCGTGTGCACGACTTCCACCCGGGTGCCGTAGAGATGGCTCAGCAGCGTCTCGTCGACGACACCGCCGAGGGTGTCGAAGTGCGCGTGTCCGTCGAGCAGATAGATCGCGCTGTCCAGGACGCCCAGCAGCGGGTTGAGGTCATGGGCGACGACGAGGATCGTCACGCCGAACTCCTTGTTGATCCGCTCGAGCACGCCGACGATCTCGCGTTGGCTGCGCAGGTCCAGCCCGGCCAGCGGTTCGTCCAGGATCAGCATCCGGGGCTTGGAGACGAGCGCCTCGGCCAGTGCGACCCTCTGCCGTTGGCCGCCGGAGAGTTGGGACAACCGCTTGCGTCCGACCGCCGTGGCGTCGACGGCGGCCAGCACCTCGTCCACGCGACGGTTGTCCTCGCGGCTCGGCCAGCCGATACCCCATCGGTGCCCGATCAGGCCGAGCATCACGGCATCGCGGGCGCGGATCGCCTCACCGGACGCCGACGCGTAGTACTGGGGGACATAGCCGATCGTCTTGTTGAGCGTGCCGGGCGGCTGGCCGAAGACTCGGACGTGTCCCGACGCCGGCGGCACCAGGCCGAGCACGATCTGCAGCAGCGTCGTCTTGCCCGTTCCGTTCGATCCGATGACGGCGACGATGCCGCCCGCGGGCACCTCGAACGTCGCCTCCGACCAGATCAGCCGCCCGCCGCGCGCGGCGCTGACGTCTTCGAGCGCGAGCGCCGCGGCAGCGGTTTCCGCATCAGGTTGCGACACCGAGCGCCTCGCCGAGTGCGGTCAACTGGTTCACCTGCCAACTCTCGAATGAGTCGGCATCCGGCGGGACGGTCTCCGTGATCTCGACCACCGGAACCCCCGCCTGCTCGGCGGTGGCTCGAAGCTGTTGTGGGACAGCACCTTCGGTCTGCACGTTGTAGATCAGCACGTCGACGCCGCGGTCACCGAGCAGACGCAGGAATGCATCGAAATCGGCGGGCGAGGGCTCGGAGTCGCTGGCCGACGCCACCTGATAACCACGGGGGGTGCGGTTGGTCAAGCCGAGTGCCGCGCCCATGTCGTCGAACGAGGTCTCGGTCGCGGCATAGGCTTTGCCGGTGACACTGGCCTTGATGGAGTCGATGAGCTCATCGTACGGCTTGAGGGCCTCGCCGAGCGCGACGCGACGTTCGTCGAAATAACCCGCCGCATCCGGCGCGAGTTGGCGTAGTCGAGCACTGACCGCGTCGACGACAGCCGTTACCGACCGGGGGTTGTACCAGGCATGCGGATTCACTTCGCCGCCGCTGACGACGACCGCGTCAACGATCGGCACATTCGGTGCCGTACTGGCGGCGAGTTTGGCCGCCCATTCGTCGTAGTGGCCGCCGTTGAGAACCACGAGTTGGGCACCCTCGAACTTCGCCGCATCCGCGGGCGAGGGTTCGAAGTCGTGGGGATTGGCCGACGAACCGGCCAGCACCGTGGTGACATTCGCGCAGGCGCCCCCGAGTCTGGAGACGAGGTCGCCCCATTGGTCGACACTGACGACCACGTCGACCGGCCGGGCCGGACACTGAGCGACGCCCGTCTCCGGGGCCCGATCGTCCCCGCCGGCGCATGCCGCGGGGCCCCATGGCGCGGCGAGCAGCGCACCGGCGGCGATGCCGCGCGCGATCCGGAGACTCATCACGCCGATAACGATAACCGTTTCCAATAGGGTGCGCCTTTTCGGACCGCGGAGCCCGCCCCGTGTGATCGTCGCCGACGCTTAAGCTGACCGCGTGAGCCAGCATGCGTTCGACGTCGGGGAACGCCGGGCGGTCTACCGGGTGATCGCCGAACGCCGCGACATGCGCCGGTTCGTGGCCGAGGCCGCGGTGCCCGACGATGTGCTGGCCCGGTTGCTGCAGGCCGCGCACGCCGCGCCCAGCGTGGGCCTCATGCAGCCCTGGCGATTCATCCGGATCACCGACGACCGGTTACGGCGAGGCATCCACGACCTCGTCGACGAGGAGCGATTGCGCACCGCCGAGGCGCTGGGCGCACGCGGTGCAGAGTTTCTGGCGCTCAAGGTGGAAGGCATTCTGCAGTGTGCCGAACTCTTCGTCGTCGCACTCGGCGACGGTAGACAACGCCATGTGTTCGGGCGCCGCACGCTGCCGCAGATGGACCTGGCGTCGGTCTCATGCGCGATCCAGAACCTGTGGCTGGCCGCCCGGGCCGAGGGCCTGGGCATGGGGTGGGTCTCGATTTTCGAACCGGCAGCACTCGCAGAATTGCTGTACATGCCGGATGGCGCTGAGCCAGTTGCGATCCTGTGCCTGGGACCGGTACCGGAGTTTCCCGAACGCCCTCAGTTGGAGATCGACGAATGGGCGCTCGGACGCCCACTGACCGAGTTCGTCGCGGAGAACCGTTGGCCGTCGTCGACGGACGCTGGGCTCCCGACGTGAGCACGGTCGATATGAACGCCGACCTCGGCGAGGGTTTCGGCGTGTGGCGCCTCGGCGACGACGAAGCCATGCTAGACATCGTCACCAGCGCCAACGTCGCCTGCGGTTTCCACGCCGGTGATCCCGCCCTGCTGCTGCGGACGTGCCGCGCGGCGGCCGAACGCGATGTGCGCGTCGGCGCGCAGGTGAGTTACCGCGATCTGCCCGGGTTCGGCCGGCGGTTCCTCGACGCCACCCCCGAGGACCTCAAGGCCGACGTGATCTACCAGATCGGCGCGCTGCAGGCCATCGCACACACCGCCGGCACCATCGTGCGATACGTCAAACCCCATGGGGCGCTTTACTTCGCGATCGTGACCAACACCGACCAGGCACGGGCGGTCGCCGAAGCGGTGCACGCCACCGATCCCGGCCTCCCGGTGCTCGGGCTGGCGGGATCGGCGTTCTTCCGCGAGGCCGAGCAACTCGGGTTGCGCACGGTGCCCGAGGCGTTCGCCGACCGGGCGTACCGAGCGGACGGCCAGCTGGTGGACCGCCGCCACCGCGGTGCGGTCCTGCACGACACGGACGTCATCGCCGACCGCATCGCGTCGATGGTGTTGTCCGGACGCGTCGATGCGGTCGACGGCTCGACGATCCCGATCACGGTCGATTCGATTTGCGTGCACGGGGATTCGCCGGGCGCCGTACAGATTGCGACGGTGGTGCGCGAACGGCTGCTCGCCGAGGGCGTCGAGATCGCCCCCTTCATCTGAGTCGCAACGCACGGTCCAGGCATTTGGACCCGCGCTTCGACCGACCGCCAACCCCGCACGTCACAGCGATCGCGAAACCCGCGGAGCCGACGCCTCTAAGGTTGGCGCTATGCGTCTGAAGCTCGGCCGGCCGGACCTGACCGATTACCAACGCTACTTCGACGCACCGCGGGCGACACCGAGCACACCTCTGACGGTCACCTGGGCAGGCGTCACCACGCTGCTGATCGACGACGGCGAATCGGCGGTGCTGACCGACGGTTTCTTCTCGCGCCCCAGCTTGCGCCATATCGGGCTGCGGCGACTGGCGCCGTCGGAACCGCGGATCGACGGCTGCCTGGCCCGGCTGCGCATCGAGCAATTGGAGGCCGTCCTACCGGTACACACTCACTACGACCATGCAATGGACAGCGCGGTGGTCGCCGAGCGGACCGGTGCGCGCATCGTCGGCGGCCAATCGGCCGCCCATGTCGGCCGCGGCCACGGGCTCCCGGAGGACCGCCTCGTCGTGGCCGATCCCGGTGACCCGATTCGCCTCGGCGCCTACGACGTCACGCTCATCGTGGGGTCGCACTGCCCACCCGATCGGTTCCCCGGTTCCATCGCCACGCCGGTCGTACCGCCGGTCAAGGTGTCGGCGTACCGGTGCGGCGAGGCATGGTCGACGCTGGTTCACCACCGTCCGTCGGATCGGCGCCTGCTGGTGGTCGGCAGCGCGGGATTCGTTTCCGGCGCACTGGCCGGACGGCAAGCCGACGTGGTGTACCTCGGGGTGGGCCAACTCGGTCTACAACCGGAGCGCTACCTCGTCGACTACTGGCAGGAGACGGTGCGGACGGTGCGCGCACGCCGCGTCGTGCTCATCCACTGGGACGACTTCTTTCGTCCGCTGTACAAACCCCTGCGCGCGCTCCCGTACGCCGCCGACGACCTCGACGTGTCCATCCGCGTGTTGTCGCGGCTGGCCGAAGACGACGGCGTCGCGCTGCACCTGCCCACGCTCTGGCAGCCCGCCAATCCGTGGCTCTGACCCTTGCGCTGACCGCGTTGGCGGTCGTGTTGGCGTTCGCGGTCGCCCGCCCGCACAGGTGGCCGGAAGCCGTGGTGGCGGTCCCCGCGGCTGGGCTGCTGATCGCTGCCGGGGTCATCGCCCCGGCGGAAGCGGCCGCGGAGGCCGGCCGGCTGCTGCCGGTGGTCGGGTTTCTGGCGGCGGTTCTGGTGTTGGCGCGGCTGTGCGCCGACGAGGGGGTGTTCCGCGCGGCGGGAGCGGTGATGGCACACGCCGCCGCGGGGAATCAGAACCGCCTGATGGCAACGATATTCGCAATCGCGGCGGCCACAACGGCAATCCTGAGCCTGGACGCCACCGTGCTGTTGCTAACGCCCGTCGTGCTGGCGACGACGCGCATGCTGTCGGTTCCCGCCACACCGCATGCCTACGCGACCGCGCACCTGGCCAACAGCGCGTCGCTGCTGTTGCCGGTGTCGAACCTGACCAACCTGTTGGCCTTCGCCGCCGCAGGCATCTCGTTCCTACGTTTCGCCGCGCTCATGACGCTGCCGTGGCTGGCGGCCATCGTAGTCGAATTCATCCTGCTGCGTTGGCTTTTCAAGCGTGAACTGTCGGTTGCCACTCAGCGCGTCGCGGACCAGGCAGTACACGTACCGGTGTTTGCCCTTGTCGTGCTGGGCCTGACCCTGGCCGGCTTCGTCGCCGCCTCGATACTCGGTGTGTCGCCGGCCTGGGCGGCGCTCGGCGGCGTCTTGGTGCTCGGCGGGCGGAGCCTGGTCCGGCGAAGCGGCACGGTGACCCGCCTCGTTGCGGCCGCGGACCTCCCGTTCCTGGTGTTCGTTCTGTGCCTGGGCGTCGTGGTCGACGCCGTGATGGTCAACGGTCTGGACACCGCGATGCAGGGCGTGCTGCCGACCGGCCAAAGCCTGCCGGCCCTGCTCGGGATCGCGGCCGTCGCCGCTGTGCTGTCGAACGCGGTCAACAATCTGCCCGCCGTGTTGGTGCTGCTGCCGCTGGTGTCGGCAGCGGGACCCGGGGCCGTATTGGCGGTGCTGATCGGAGTGAACATCGGCCCGAACCTGACCTACATCGGTTCGCTGGCCAATCTGCTCTGGCGGGGTGTCGTGCGACGCGAGATCGCAACCGGCCCAGTGGAGTTCAGCCGTATCGGGCTGTGCACGGTGCCGGTCACGCTGGTGGCATCGGTTGTGGGACTGTGGTTGGGAATGCAGCTGTTCGGGGTTTAGTGGGCTCTAGCCGCGGCGCTGGCGAGCGATCTCGGCGAGCACCACACCGGCGGCGACCGACGCATTCAATGATTCAGTGGGGCCCGCCATCGGAATGGACACCACCGCGTCGCACGTCTCCCGGACCAGGCGCGAGAGCCCCTTACCCTCGGAACCGACCACCACGACGATCGGTCCGGAACCATCCAGTTCGTCGACCGTGGTGTCGCCGTCGGCGTCCAACCCGACGATCTGCAATCCCGCGTCCGCCCACGCCTTGAGCGTGCGAGTGAGGTTCGTGGCCCGCGCGACCGGTAACCGCGCGGCCGCACCCGCACTGGTACGCCAGGCCACCGCGGTCACCGAGGCCGACCGGCGCTGCGGAATGAGCACGCCGTGACCGCCGAACGCGGCCACCGAACGCACGATCGCCCCGAGGTTGCGGGGATCGGAGATGTTGTCCAGCGCGACCAGCAGCGCCGGTGCGCCGTCCGCGGTCACCGCTGCCAGCAGATCATCCGGATGCGAATACGAGTAGGGCGGAACCTGAAGCGCCACACCCTGATGCAGACCGTTGGTGGCGATGCGGTCGAGGTCGTGGCGCGGTACCTCGAGGATCGAGATGCCGGCGTCGGCGGCGATCTGCACAGACTCGGTCAGCCGTTCGTCGGCGTCGGCGCCCAGTGCGACGTAGAGCGCCGTGGCGGGCACCCCGGCACGCAGACACTCCAGCACCGGATTACGGCCGAGGACGACCTCGGTGCCGTCGGTCTTCCTGGTCTGTCGTCGCGCCTGCGACTTGGCCGCCTTGGCCGCGCGCTTGGCGGCGGGATGGTTGGGGCGCATGTGCGCGGGCGGAGTGGCGCCGCGGCCTTCCAGCCCCCGTCGTCGCACACCGCCCGAACCCACCGTCGGGCCCTTCTTCGTTCCCGGTTTGCGGACCGCCCCCCGGCGCTTGGAGTTTCCGGCCATCTACGTCGCGTGCCCGTCGAGCAGCATCCACTGCGGACCGTCGGCGGTGTCGGTGACCTCGATGCCCGCATCCTTGAGACGGTCGCGAATCGCGTCCGCCTCGGCCCAGTCCCGCCGCGCCCGAGCGTCTTCGCGTCGCTTTACCTCCGCCCGCACCAGCACGTCCACCGCCGCCAGCGCGGCCGAGGTCTCGTCGTTGGACGCCCAACGCTCGTCGAGAGGGTCGGCCCCGAGGATGCCCATCATCGCGCGGATCGACATCGCCTGGTTCAACGCCGCCTCGTGGTCGCCGGCGTCCAGCGCGCGATTGCCCTCGGCGCGGGCTGCGTGCACCTCCGCCAACGCGATCGGCACCGAGAGATCGTCGTCGAGCGCCGCGGCGAACTTCGGTGTCCACTCGCCGGGCACCACCGCACCGACGCGCGTACGCACTCGGTGCAGGAAGTCCTCGATCCCGGTGTAGGCCCTCGCGGCGTCCTGCAGCGCCGTCTCCGTGAACTCGAGCATCGACCGGTAGTGCGCACTGCCCAGGTAGTACCGCAGTTCTGCGGCTCGAACCCGTTGCAGCACAGCGGGAATCGCGAGCACATTGCCCAGTGACTTGCTCATCTTCTCGCCGCCCATGGTCACCCAGCCGTTGTGCAGCCAGTACCGGGCGAACGGGTCACCGGCGGCCTCGGCCTGGGCGATCTCGTTCTCATGGTGCGGGAACACCAGATCCATCCCGCCCGCGTGGATGTCGAACTCCGCGCCGAGGTACGCCTGGCACATCGCGACGCATTCGGTATGCCAGCCCGGTCGACCGCGGCCCCACGGCGTCGGCCACGACGGTTCACCGGGTTTGGCGCCCTTCCACAGCGTGAAGTCGCGTTCGTCGCGCTTGCCGGTCGCGACGCCCTCGCCCTGATGCACGTCGTCGATCTTGTGCCCGGACAACTTCCCGTAGGCCGGCAGGCTGAGCACGTCGAAGTACACGTCGCGCGCCGCGTCTCCGGAGCCGACGTACGCGTGATCCCGCTCGATCAACCGCTCGATCAACTCGACCATCTGCGTGATGTGGCCGGTGGCCCGAGGCTCGGCCGACGGCGGAAGCACCCCGAGCGCGTCGTAGGCCGCCGAGAACGCCCGCTCGTAGGTGGCCGCCCACTCCCACCACGGCCTGCCCGCGTCGGCGGCCTTGGCGAGGATCTTGTCGTCGATGTCGGTGACGTTGCGGATGAACGTGACGTCGTAGTCCTTGGCCATCAGCCAGCGCCGCAGTACGTCGAATGCGACCCCGCTGCGCACGTGCCCTATGTGTGGCAGTCCCTGGACTGTGGCGCCGCAGAGGTAGACCGAGGCGTGACCGGGACGCACGGGGACGAAGTCGCGTACCGCACCGGTCATGGTGTCGTGCAGCCTCAGGTCGGTCACGACCAAGAACCGTTCGCTCCGCTCACAGCCGTCCAACCGTTCGCTCCGCTCACAGCCGTCCAACCGTTCGCTCCGCTCACGACGGGCCAGCTTACCGGCCTATTCGGCCTCGACGACCAACGCGGTCGCGATCGCGGCCAGACCCTCGCCCCGCCCGGTCAGCCCCAGGCCGTCGGTGGTGGTCGCGCTCACCGACACGGGGGCGTCGAGCAATCCGGACAGCATCTCCTGTGCCTCACCACGGCGCGGACCGACCTTGGGTTGGTTGCCGATGACCTGAACGGCCGCGTTGACGACGCGCAGACTGCGCGCGGAGAGGAGCTGACGGACGTGCCGAAGCATGGCCGCGCCACCGGCGTCGCGCCATTCCTCGCGACCGGTGCCGAAAACCTCACCGAGGTCGCCCAGACCGGCCGCCGACAGCAGCGCATCGCACAGGGCGTGCGCTGCGACGTCACCGTCGGAGTGGCCGGCGCAGCCGTCGGCGTCATCGAACAACAGGCACAGCAACCAGCAGGGTCGTCCTACCTGAATGGGATGAACGTCGGTGCCGAGCCCGACCCGTGGCAGGCTCGTCATCGGCTTCAGGAGGCGGCGGCGAGTGCCTCGTCGAGGATGGTCGCGGCCTTCTCATCGTCGGTGTTCTCGGCCAGCGCCAGCTCGCCCACCAGGATCTGCCGCGCCTTGGCCAGCATCCGCTTCTCACCCGCGGACAGGCCACGCTCCTGGTCGCGCCGCCACAAGTCGCGCACGACCTCCGCGACCTTGTTCACGTCGCCCGAGGCCAACTTCTCGAGGTTGGCCTTGTACCGCCGCGACCAGTTGGTCGGCTCCTCGGTATGGGGGGCGCGGAGCACCTGGAACACCTTGTCCAGGCCCTCCTGTCCGACGACGTCGCGGACCCCGACATACTCTGCATTCTCGGCGGGCACTCGAACCGTGAGGTCCCCCTGGGCGACCTTCAAGACGAGATATTCCTTCTGCTCGCCTTTGATGGTCCGGGTTTCGATCGCCTCGATTAACGCAGCACCGTGGTGGGGATAAACAACGGTGTCTCCGACCTTGAAAATCATCAGTTTCGAGCCCCTTTCACACTTCAATGCTAGCACGGTGCCCAGCCGGGGGTCGGCCAACGGTGCAGGTCAGGGGCACCTCAAGTGAACAATAGGGCTTGACACGCCCGCGAATCCGTGCATGGCGGAGGGATATTGACGGTGTGCGCGACGCGTCTGGAAGGTAGCTGCCGCAGGCCGTTGATCATGGGGTAGCGGCACTTAGGAGGTAGCTGTCGGGCGGTTTGGGCCGCCCTGTCGGCCCTGCGCTACCACCGCCCGCGCTCACCTACTACTGTGCATAGTCGAAATCCCCGCGACCGGTCGCATCGGTCGCCTCGACGGTCGAGCAGGAGGCAAGAGTGGACCGCTTCAAACTGGCCGCCTGCGGGCTGGCCGCCGCCGTCGCACTGGTCGGCTGCAGTTCCGGGCAGGTCTCGCAGATGGCCACGCAGGAGCCAGCGGTCAACGGCACCAGCGCGAACCTCGGCGCGATCGCGTTGCGCAACGTGCACCTGCGGGCCGATCAGGTGACCGACTTCGTCCGCCCGGGCAAAGAGGTGGAACTGATCTTCCAGGCGTCCAACAGCTCACCCGACGAAGCCGACAAGCTTGAGTCGATCACCTCTGAGGTCGGCACGGTGACACTGACCGGCGACACCACCGTGCCCGCGAGCGGCGTGCTCACCGTCGGCGCGCCAGACGGGCAGATCACCCCGCTGGAGAGCGTCGAGGCCGCCGAGGCCGCCGAAGCGAAGGTGGCGTTGAACAAGCCGATCACCAATGGGCTGACGTACGACTTCACGTTCAAGTTCGAGAAAGCCGGCGAGGCCAAGGTCCGCGTGCCCATCTCGGCCGGTGAGGCGCCGCGCCGGGGGGATGCTGTCGAAGCGGGCGGACACGGCGGCGGGCACTGAGATTCTGTCGGCGGTGACGGCTACCGTCACTATGTGGCCAAAGGTGGCGTCAAGGGGCGTTCGCAGCACCGCTGCTCGGAGTGCCACCGCATCAGCCCTAAATGGGTCGGTCGGTGCCCGGAGTGCGGCGCCTGGGGCACGGTCGACGAGGTAGCTCCGCTCTCCGCCGTGGCCGGTTCGGCCGCGCGCCGTTCGGTCGCACCGTCCTCCCCCGCCGTCCCGATAAGTTCGATCCATCCCGGCCGTACCCGCCACTTCCCCACCGGTGTCGCGGAGTTGGACCGGGTGCTCGGCGGCGGCCTGGTGCCCGGATCGGTGACGCTGCTGGCCGGCGACCCCGGGGTTGGCAAGTCGACGTTGTTGCTCGAGGTCGCGCACCAGTGGGCGGTGGCCGGTAGACGCGCGCTGTACCTCTCGGGCGAGGAGTCCGCCGGCCAGATCCGAATGCGGGCCGGACGCACGAGATGTACGCACGACGAGGTCTTCCTGGCGGCGGAATCTGACCTGGCGACAGCGCTGGGACACATCGACGACGTGCGGCCCAGCCTGGTGGTGGTCGATTCGGTACAGACGATGTCGTGCACCGAGGCCGACAGTGTGGCCGGGGGTGTCACCCAGGTGCGCGCGGTCACCACCGCGCTGACGTCCTATGCCAAGGCCGGCCCATCACCGGGCGTCGCGATGATCCTCGTCGGGCACGTGACCAAGGACGGCGCGATCGCCGGTCCGCGCTCGCTCGAGCATCTGGTCGATGTCGTCCTGCACTTCGAGGGCGATCGCGCGTCGTCGCTGCGGATGGTCCGCGGCATCAAGAACCGGTTCGGCGCCGCCGACGAGGTGGGCTGTTTTCTGTTGCACGACAACGGGATCGAGGGAGTGGCCGACCCGTCGGGCCTGTTCCGCGATGAGCGGCCCGAACCCGTGGCCGGTACCGCGATCACCGTCACCCTCGACGGCAAGCGCCCGTTGATCGGCGAGGTGCAGGCCCTGATCGGGGCGCCCGCGAACGGAACACCGCGACGGGCCGTCAGCGGTATCGACTCCTCGCGGGCCGCGATGATCACCGCGGTGTTGGACAAGCACGCGGGGCTGACCGTCGGCGCCCGCGACATCTACCTGTCCACGGTGGGCGGGATGCGGCTGACCGATCCATCGGCGGATCTCGCGATCGCGGTGGCCATCGCCTCGTCATCGATGGACCTGCCGATGCCCGCCGCGGCCGTCGCGATCGGCGAGGTGGGCCTGGCGGGCGACCTGCGGCGCGTCACCGGCATGGACCGTCGCCTTGCCGAAGCGGCGCGGCTCGGCTTCACATCGGCGGTGGTACCGCCCGGTGTGACCTCGGTGCCGGCGGGGTTGCGCGCGATCACGGCCGGCGACATCGGTTCGGCGTTGCGGGTCTTGCGGGACATCAGCGAAGATCAGCGGAGATAGTGCAGTGGCGGCCGATCCTAGGGAGGGGCGATGGCCGTGAAGTCGGGTGGCAGATCAGGCCGCAGGGTGGTGCCGCTGGCGCGGCCCACCATGCGCGAGACCATCGCCCGGTTGGCTCCTGGTACGGCGTTGCGCGACGGCCTCGAGCGCATCCTGCGGGGCCGCACCGGCGCCCTGATCGTGATCGGTTACGACGAGAGCGTCGAGGCCATCTGCGACGGCGGCTTCTCGCTCGACGTCCGCTATGCGCCGACCCGGCTGCGCGAGTTGTCGAAGATGGACGGCGCCGTCGTGCTTTCCAGCGACGGGGGGCACATCCTACGGGCCAACGTGCAGTTGGTGCCCGATCCGTCGATCCCGACCGAAGAGTCCGGGACCCGGCACAGATCCGCCGAACGCGCGGCGATCCAGACCGGTTACCCGGTGATCTCGGTGAGCCACTCGATGAGCATCGTGACGGTCTACGTCGACGGTGGGCGCCACGTGGTCCCGGAGTCGGCGACCATCCTGTCGCGCGCGAACCAGACCATCGACACGCTGGAGCGCTACAAGACGCGACTCGACGAGGTCAGCAGGCAGCTTTCGACAGCTGAGATCGAAGACTTCGTCACCTTGCGCGACGTGATGACCGTCGTGCAGCGACTCGAGATGGTTCGTCGCATCAGCCTCGAAATCGACTCGGATGTGGTCGAACTCGGCACCGATGGCCGTCAGCTCAAACTTCAACTCGAGGAACTGGTCGGCGACAACGACACCGCCCGCGAGCTCATCGTGCGCGACTATCACGCGAACCCGGATCCGCCGTCGGCGGCGCAGGTGAGCGCCACGCTCGAGGAACTCGACACGCTCTCCGACAACGAGCTGCTCGACTTCACAACGCTGGCAAGAGTTTTCGGCTATCCGTCGACCCTCGAGGCGCAGGACTCGGCGATGAGCTCACGCGGCTATCGCGCGATGGCCGGGATCCCGCGCCTGCAGTTCGCCCACGTCGACCTGCTGGTTCGTTCGTTCGGTTCCCTGCAGGGCTTGCTGGCAGCCAGCGCGGGCGATCTCCAGTCGGTCGAGGGAATCGGCTCCATGTGGGCGCGCCACATCCGCGAGGGTTTATCGCAGTTGGCCGAGTCGACGATCGCCGACCGGCTGGCGTAGGTCCTCAGTTCGGTACGGGCCCTGGGGGCGGGGCCGCGCCGTCACCGTGGGTCGGCGCCTGGGGTGCGGCGAGAATGAACGGCACCGTCGCCGAGCGCAGATTGCCCAACTGCACGACGAGGTTGTAGGTGCCGGGCCCGATCGGTTGCCGCGGCAGCGGGCAGCCCGGAGCCGAACCCATGCCCGTCCAGGTGACCTCGGTCGTCACCTGCTCGCCGGGCTGGAAGGTCTTGACCAGCGTTTCGTTCGACGGCGCACAGTCGAGGTTGGACCAGAGCCGGGAGTTGTCCAACGAGTAGACGTAGGCGGCCAGCACTGCGGCGCCGACATCCCGTTTGCAGCCGACGAGCCCGATGTTGGTGACGACCATCGTGAACTTCGGCTGCTCGCCGACGACGTATTGCGGTTGGTTGGTGATGCCCTTGACCGCAAGCGCCGAGTCCGGGCAGTCGTCGCCCTCCTTGAGCACCGGAGGCGGTACGACAGCCGCGGTCGGCGTCGCGGTCGGTGGCGGCGCATCCTGCGCCGGCGGCATCACCGGCGTTTTGACCTCTGGGTTCTCTCCCGGCAGTGGCGTCGGCGCGGACGCCCCGGCGGGGGCGGGCGCCTCGCCTTCGGCGTCGGTGCCCCCGGTGTTCTTCACGACCACGACAACGATGGCCGCGATCACGCCGATCACGAGGACCGCTATGCCCAGCGCTAGTGCCCTGCGACGCCAGTAGATCTGCGTCGGTAGCGGGCCATGCGGTTCCAGATCCAGCACAAGTCCAAGGTAGGCCCAGGTCACACCTAATTGGGCGACGTCGCCCGGCGTGTCGCCCTCAGCCTTCGCCGATGTCGCCGAGATGGTTGCGCAACACCACCCGCCCGTCGGCGAGTTGGTAGGTGACGCCGACGATCGCCAACTCGCCCGCCGCCACACGATCGGCCACCGTGGTCGAGCGGGCGAGCAGCTGCGCTCCGGTCTCGGTGACATGACGGGCTTCGAACTCATCGACCCTGCTCAAGCCGTCGCGACGGCCCAACAGGATCGACGGGATCACGCGCTCCACGATGTCGCGTACGTAGCCGCCGGGCACCACCCCGTCGTCGAGGGCCCCCAGGGTCGCCTTCACCGCACCGCAGCTGTCGTGGCCGAGCACCACAATCAAAGGCACGTCGAGCACCGCGACCGCGTACTCGATCGAGCCGAGCACCGAGGAATCGATGACGTGGCCGGCGGTCCGGACCACGAACATGTCGCCCAATCCCTGATCGAAGATCAGTTCGGCGGCCACCCGGCTGTCCCCGCAACCGAACACCACCGCAGTCGGCTTCTGCGACGTGGCCAGGCTGGCCCGGTGCTCGACACCTTGGCTGGGATGCAGGGGCTTACCGGCGACGAAGCGCTCGTTACCCTCTTTGAGTGCTTTCCACGCGGTCACTGGGCTGGTGTTGGGCATGACCAACATTGTGCACCAGTTGGTCGAGTGGTACGGCCGCGAGCACCGCGGCCTGCCGTGGCGCAGGCCCGGGGTCACGCCGTGGCAGATCCTCGTCAGCGAGTTCATGCTGCAGCAGACGCCGGTCGCACGCGTCGAGCCGGTGTGGGTTTCGTGGGTGCAGCGCTGGCCCACGCCGTCGGCGACGGCAGCGGCGGGCGCCGCCGACGTGCTGCGGGCGTGGGGAAAGCTCGGCTATCCGCGCCGGGCCAAACGGTTACACGAGTGCGCGACGCTCATCGCCAGCGAGTATGACGACGCCGTGCCGTCTGACGTCGAAACGCTGCTGATGCTGCCGGGTGTCGGCGCGTACACCGCGCGTGCGATCGCCTGCTTCGCCTACCGCCAGCGGGTGCCGGTGGTCGACACGAACGTCCGGCGGGTGGTCGCCCGGGTCGTGCACGGCCGTGCCGACGCCGCCGCCGCGTCGTCACTGCGCGACCTCGCCGACGTCGAGGCGCTGCTGCCCGATGGTGAGCTGGCGCCGACGTTTTCGATCGCGCTGATGGAGCTCGGCGCGACGGTCTGCACGGCTCGGAACCCGCGGTGTGGATTGTGTCCGCTGAGTGCGTGCGCGTGGCGCTCCCGGGGTTTTCCCGCATCGACCTCGCCGGCGCGACGCGGGCAGCGCTATGCCGGCACCGACCGGCAGGTCCGCGGCCGGTTGCTGGATGTGCTGCGCGGCAACGATTCGCCCGTCACGCGCGCACAGCTCGACGTCGCGTGGCCCTCCGATGCCGCGCAGCGCGACCGCGCACTGGACTCGCTTCTGGTGGACGGTCTCATCGAGCAGACCGCAGACGGCCGGTTCGCGCTCGCCGGCGAAGGCGGCTAGGCGCGCGACATCGGTCAGCCGGTGGCCAGTTCGTTCCCCGCAGCAGGGTCTGAACCCGCTGTGCCGCAGGCGAACCGGCGCCGGTAGTCCGACGGTGTCACGCCGATGATCCGGCGGAAGTGGTGGCGCAGAAGCGTCGCTGTGCCGAAGCCGCTGCGTTCGGCGATCCGGTCGACGTCGAGATCGGTCTCCTCGAGCAGGGTGCGCGCGTACAGCACCCGCTGGTCGGTCACCCACTGAATCGGGGTGCGGCCGGTCTCCTCCACGAACCGGCGCGCGAAGGTCCGCATCGACATGTGCGCACGCGCCGCCAACGCGGCGACAGTGTGCGGCTTTTCGAGATTCCCGAGTATCCATTCCAGATGTGGGGCAAAGCCTTGCGAACACCGGACGGGAATCGGCTGGTCGATGTACTGGCGCTGGCCCCCGTCGCGTTGCGGCGGCACCACCATCCGGCGCGCGATCTTGTTGGTCACCTCGCTGCCGAGTTCACGCCGGACCAGATGCAGGCACGCGTCGATTCCGGCCGCGGTACCCGCGCTGGTGATCAGGTTGCCGTCGTCGACGAACAGTACGTCGCGGTCGACCTTGGCTGTGGGGTACTTGCGCGCGAGTTCGTCGGCGTGCATCCAGTGCGTCGTACAGGGCCTGCCGTCGAGCAGTCCGGCGGCGCCCGCGACGAAGGCGCCCGAGCACACCGTGAGGATGGTCGATCCGGAGTCGGCTGCCGCCCGGACGGCCGCCAGTGCCGCCGGCAGATATTCCGTGCCGCCGATCGCGGGAATGGCGACCAGGTCGGCGCCGATCAGGTCGGCGAGGCCGTGGCCAGGGGCGAGCGTGGCGCCGACGGAGGTGCGAAGCGGCTCACCCGGGGCCGGACCGCAGACCTTGAAGTCGAAGTTGGGCACGCCGTCGCCGGAGCGGTCGACACCGAAGACCTCGCAGATGACACCGAACTCGAACATCGCCAGACCGTCCAGCACGAGCGTCGATACGCTCTCGATTGACATGGCAGTATTTTATTCCCAAGTGGCCTCACTGCCACTGCTGGCCGGATCTTATCTGGCGAAGAATTACTGCCATGACCACTGCTCTGACACTGCTGATCCTGGCTTCACCGTTGGCGGTGGCCGCCGCGTTCGCCCGCGCCGCGCGCCATTCCGCCCGGGCGGCACCGGTGGGCCGACACTTCGAGGACGACCGTGACATGCTGCGCTTCGAGCATGACCTGGACGCGATCCGTACCCGGTTCGAGCGTCAACCGGCCTGGCCGCGATCAGGCGCCATCGGCGAGCGCCGTTAGGAAGGACTCGACCGCCTGCCGATAGGCGTGCGGCGCGTCGTCGTGGATGAGGTGGCCGGCGCCGGGCACCCGCAGATACGTGGTGCGGTGGCCCGTCTGCGCCATCCGCGCCATCTGGCCTGCCGGCGTGACGGAGTCGTCCGCCTCGATCAACAGCGCCGGAACGCGTACGGCTTGCCACTCGCGCCAATAGTCGCGGGTGCCCCACTCGGCGGCGATCTCGATCCAGACATTGGCACGCCCGTGCAACCGCCAGCCGGTCGCGGTGCGGTCGAACGCCTCGAGGAAGTACTGGCCGGCCACCGGGCCGAACTCGTCGTAAATCCGTTGCGCAGAGCCGAATTCGACCGGCAGCGCGTGTAGCCACGGCTCCCAGGGGCCGGTGGTGCGGCCGCGGAAGTCCGGTGCCATGTCCTCGATGACCAACGCCTCCACCAGGTCGGGACGCGTCGCGGCCAGGCACCACGAATGCAGTCCGCCCATCGAATGGCCGATCAGGACGACGGGCTTTCCGATCGTCGCGACCGCGTCGCCGAGTTCGGCGACCAACCGCTCGGTGCTGATCGGCCGGTCGTCGTCGACGTCTCGGCCGCGGTGCCACGGCGCGTCGTAGGTGTAGACATCGCCCAGCCGGGTCAGCCACGGCAACTGCCGGGACCAGGTACTGCCCCGTCCCATCAAACCGTGGACGAGGACAAGCGGTCGACCCTTGCCGCCTCGACGGGTCAGGGATCGCATGCCGACATCATCACGCGTGGGGCGGCGCACCGCGCATTCGGTAGCCTGATTCGCATGCCTAGCCAGAATCCCGTGGTGAAGATCAACGCAATCGAGGTCCCGGCCGACGCCGGTCCTGAACTGGAGAAGCGGTTCGCGCACCGCGCCCACGCCGTCGACAACCAACCCGGCTTCCTCGGCTTTCAGCTCCTGCGACCCGTCAAGGGTGAAAACCGCTATTTCGTAGTCACGCAGTGGGAGTCCGAGGAGGCGTTCCAGGCCTGGGCGACCGGCCCGGCCATCGAAGCCCACAAGGGCCAGCAGGCCAACCCGGTTGCCACCGGCGCCTCGCTGCTCGAGTTCGAGGTCGTCCTCGACGTTGCGGGTGCCAGCAAATAAGCGAAGGCTCGACGCGCGCCGTGCGCTCTGGCTGACGGTCACGGCCTCGTTGGTCGTCGCGCTCGTCGGTTGCACGAAGGTCGACCCGGTACCGGCCGACGCCGCGTACGGCACGCCGATCGAAATCAACACCCCTCAGGGGCTGCGCGCCAAGCAGACACTCGACATGCTCAACTCCGACTGGCCGATCGGCCCGGTCGGGGTGCGCACGATGGCGGTGCCCGAGAAGGTCGACGACATCGCGTTCAAGCTCGACAGGATCTGGTGGGACCGGCCGTTCACGGTCACCGACGTCGAGATCGGCGCCGGAGCGGCCAAAATCGGGGTACTGACGTCCTACGGAGTCGCACAGGAGATCGACCTGCGCACCGACGACGCGGGACTGGTGGACCGGTTCGATGTGACGTTGCGGCCACCGGTCATCGACGAATGGGCGGACGTCGACGCCGAGCTGACGAAGTCCGGCGCGCGCTATTCGTATCAAGTGTCGAAGGTGGTCCCGAACAGTTCGAAGTGCGAGGTGATGGCCGGGACCAACACCGAGCTGTCGCTGCCGTTGGCGTCGATCTTCAAACTCTATGTGCTGCTCGCGGTCGCCGACGCGGTCAAGGCGGGCACCCTGAAGTGGACCGACCCGTTGACCATCACGAAGCGGGCCAAGGCAGTCGGTTCGGCCGGCCTCGAAGAGCTCCCTCCAGGCGCGCGGGTCTCGGTGAGAACCGCTGCGCAGCAGATGATCTCGGCCAGCGACAATATGGCCACCGATCTCTTGATCGGCCGCCTCGGCCCCGGTGCGGTGGAGCGGGCGCTGATCTCGGCGGGCCACCACGACCCGGCGAGCATGACGCCGTTTCCGACCATGCACGAGATGTTCTCGGTCGGCTGGGGGCGACCCGACCTCCGTGAACAGTGGCGCCAAGCCGTCGAAAGAGGTGGCCCGCAGGGCCGTGCGCAATTGCTCCAGCAGACGAGTTCCCGTCCCTACGAACCGGACCCACAACGCACACACACGCCGGCTTCGAACTTCGGGGCGGAGTGGTACGGCAGCGCCGCCGACATCTGCCGCGTGCACATCGCATTGCAGGCGGCCGCGGTCGGCGAGGCCGCACCGGTCAAGGACATCCTTGCCGCGATTCCCGGTATCGATCTGGACCGGTCGAAGTGGGATTACATCGGGGCCAAGGGCGGAAACCTGCCGGGCGACCTGACGTTCAGCTGGTATACCGTCGACCACACCGGCCAGCCGTGGGTGGTCAGCTTCCAGTTGAACTGGCCGCGCTACCGCAGTCCCACGGCCGCCGGATGGTTGTTGTCGATCGTGCGCCAGGCCTTCGACCTCGTGCCGATCGGGTGACTCAGCGGTTCGACCGGAGCGTCCATGCATGCCCACGGAAATGCATGACGGTACGGCTCGCCGGCGCAATGTCAATGCGCCAGAACGACTTTGCGGGTGCATCGAGGGCAACCAGAATCGCGGCTCGGATCACCGCCGGATGCGTGACCGCCACCAGCCGGGCGCGATGGTCGGTCAGTGAGTCCATCCATCCGCGGACCCGGTCGACCAGGTCGACCACCGATTCGCCGCCGTGCGGCGCTTGCGTCGGGTCGGTCAGCCAGATCGCCAGGTCCGCCGGTCGAACCCCGCCCAGCACATCGCCTCGCCACCGACCGCAGTCCAAATCGGCCAGCCTACTGTCGACCTCAGCCTGAAGACCGAGCAGTTCGGCGGTCTGCCGAGCGCGCTTCTCGGGACCGCAGAAGGCCGCATCGGCGACGCCCAGGTCGATGGACGCGTCGACCTGCCGGTGACCGACCGGGTTCAACGGCTCGTCGGTGGGAAATCGTCCGGCCGACATTGCGTCGGTCAACGCATGGGACACGAGTGTCAGCCGAACGACCTCACTCACGCAGACATGCTCTCCCGCCGCTTCTCCCCGAGCAGGCGCGTGACCATCGCACCGAACACCAGCGCGATCGTCGCGTACATGACGAGCTGGGTGCCCAGCGAGAAAAGCCGGAACTCATAGAGATCGTCGGCCGGGAAGCCTTCGTAGACGATGGTGCCCGCGGCGTCGGTCAGGGGCCCCGGTGTCTCGTTGACGCTCGGCAGTACCAGCATCATGACGGCGACCGCGACGATGTAGGACCCCGCAGCGGCCAACGTCGCGTTCCATGCCCCCAGGCGTGCGGCCAATCGCCGGCCCAGGTACACCGCCCCGACCAACAGGGCCGCGGACAGCACCACGATCAGCAGGTACAGCAGGGTGCGCTGCCGGATCGTCTCGTCGAGGCTCACCGCGGGTGGACTCGCCGGATACTTCAACGCAGGAACGATGTAGAGGCTCAACAACATTCCGCCGGCCACGTACACCGACAGCAGCCGTGCCGAGACCGTGCCCTTTCCACCGACGCGGGAATAGGCCACGGTGAACACGACGCTGAACAACGCGGCGATCGCCAGGCTGAAGGCCAGCACCCCGAACCCCATGCCGATGTTCATCTGGACGCCGCGGGTGAAGCCCTCGAACCCCGCACCGCCGTGGTGGTGATGTCCGGCGTGTGCGGCGCTGTGCAACGCCTCGTGTGCGGCGCCGACACCCTCTTCGTATCCGATCGCCCGCTCGATGACGGGTTCGACGAAGATGCGGGCGAAGACGAAGGCCAATACTCCAGCCAGGGCGCCGGCCAGCAGGCCGCGCCCGATGATCTGCTTTTCCATCGTGTCGGCTGCCTCCGGAGATCAGTGGCAGGGGAAGCCGAGCAAGTGGCGGGCGTCATGCACGAACTCGTGGATGACGGTGTTGTTGCCGAACACCGACGTCGCACCCTGGTCCAGGCCGACGAAGTAGAGGACCAGAAGGGCGAAGAATGCGGTGAGCGTCAGCCACATCACCGCCTTGGTGGCGGAGAAGTCCAGCGCGGGCGCAACGCTCTTACGGGCGTCGGGAGAGGTCATGTCGGTGTCCTTTCCGGGATTTCGCGTCCCAGTTCCCGCACGGCGAGCCGTGCATCGGGTCGAGCCGTCGGCGAGCGTCGGGTCTGACTTGACACAGTGGCGCGACCGTTCTGGATTCTCACCAGATTCCTTCGCCCGCCGATAACATCGCACATCCTATCCATTGGGTCCAGCGATGCGCGGCGAAGGCCACACATCGAGTGTGCGCTCTGATCCGCCGTCGCGTATGAATCCGCACGCCCGACAGACTTCGGCACGGAAAACGGGCGGCACCCGCTTGGGGTACCGCCCGTCTTTCGGCCTTGACGCTGCTATTCGGCCGGGCCGGCAGCACCGGCCGCGCCGGCCTGGGCAAGGTCGGGCTCGGCCACCGGGGCCGGCTTCTTGGGCCCACCCGCGAACGTGAACACCGCGTCCTCGCCGGCGCCTTCGCCGTCCCAGTTGTCAACGTCGACCGTGACGAGCTGACCGGGCCTGATCTCGTCGAACAGGATCTTCTCCGACAGTTGGTCCTCGATCTCGCGCTGGATGGTCCGGCGCAGCGGCCGAGCACCCAAGACCGGGTCGAAACCGCGCTTGGCCAGCAGCGACTTCGCCTTGGGAGTCAGCTCCATCTCCATGTCCTTGGCCTTGAGCTGCTTGCCGACCCGCGTGATCATCAGGTCGACCATGCGGACGATCTCGTCCTCGGTCAACTGGTGGAAGACGATGATGTCGTCGATGCGGTTGAGGAACTCCGGCCGGAAGTGCTTCTTGAGCTCGTCGTGAACCTTCTGCTTCATCCGCTCGTAGTCGTTCTCACCGCCGCCCTGGGTGAAGCCCAGGCCGACCGCCTTCGAGATGTCCTTGGTGCCCAGGTTCGACGTGAAGATCAGCACGGTGTTCTTGAAGTCGACCGTGCGGCCCTGACCGTCGGTCAGCCGGCCGTCCTCCAGGACCTGCAACAGGCTGTTGTAGATTTCCTGGTGGGCCTTCTCGATCTCGTCGAACAACACGACGGAAAACGGCTTGCGGCGCACCTTCTCGGTGAGCTGGCCGCCCTCCTCGTAACCGACGTAGCCCGGAGGGGCGCCGAACAGCCGCGAGGCGGTGAACCGGTCGTGGAACTCGCCCATGTCGATCTGGATGAGCGCGTCGTCGTCCCCGAACAAGAACTCCGCCAGCGCCTTGGACAGCTCGGTCTTACCGACACCGGAGGGCCCGGCGAAGATGAACGAACCGGACGGGCGCTTGGGGTCCTTCAGGCCGGCGCGGGTGCGGCGGATCGCCTTCGAAACAGCACGGACGGCATCCTCTTGCCCGATGATCCGCTTGTGCAGCTCATCCTCCATGCGCAGCAGCCGAGTCGTCTCCTCCTCGGTCAGCTTGAACACCGGGATGCCGGTCCAGTTTCCGAGCACCTCGGCGATCTGCTCGTCATCGACCTCGGCGACGACATCGAGATCACCTGAGCGCCACTGCTTCTCACGCTCGGCCCGCTGCGCGACCAGCTGCTTCTCCTTGTCGCGCAGACTCGCCGCCTTCTCGAAGTCCTGTGCGTCGATCGCGGACTCCTTCTCCCGGCGCGCGTCGGCGATCTTCTCGTCGAACTCGCGCAGGTCTGGCGGCGCGGTCATCCGGCGGATCCGCATCCGGGCACCCGCCTCGTCGATCAGGTCGATCGCCTTGTCCGGCAGGAACCGGTCGTTGATGTAGCGGTCGGCCAGGGTGGCGGCGGCCGCGATGGCGCCGTCGGTGATCGACACCCGGTGGTGCGCCTCGTACCGGTCGCGCAGTCCCTTGAGGATCTCGATCGTGTGCGCGACTGTCGGCTCGCCCACCTGGACCGGCTGGAACCGCCGCTCCAGCGCGGCGTCCTTCTCGATGTACTTGCGGTACTCGTCGAGCGTGGTGGCGCCGATGGTCTGCAGCTCGCCGCGGGCCAGCTTCGGCTTGAGGATGCTGGCGGCGTCGATCGCGCCCTCGGCGGCACCGGCACCGACGAGCGTGTGCAGCTCGTCGATGAACAGGATGATGTCGCCGCGGGTGTTGATCTCCTTGAGCACCTTCTTCAGGCGTTCCTCGAAATCGCCGCGGTAACGGCTGCCGGCCACCAAAGACCCCAGGTCCAAGGTGTAGAGCTGCTTGTCCTTCAGCGTCTCGGGCACGTCGCCGTGCACGATGGCCTGCGCCAGCCCTTCGACGACGGCGGTCTTGCCGACGCCGGGTTCGCCGATCAGTACCGGGTTGTTCTTGGTGCGCCGGCTCAGCACCTGCATCACCCGCTCGATTTCCTTCTCGCGGCCGATGACCGGGTCGAGCTTGCCCTCCATCGCGGCCGCGGTCAGGTTGCGGCCGAACTGATCGAGCACCAGCGAGGTGGACGGGCTGCCCGCCTCACCGCCGCGGCCGCCGGTGCCGGCTTCCGCGGTCTCCTTGCCCTGGTAGCCGCTCAGCAGCTGGATGACCTGCTGCCGCACGCGGGTGAGCTCGGCGCCCAGCTTCACCAACACCTGGGCGGCGACACCCTCGCCCTCACGAATGAGGCCGAGCAGGATGTGCTCGGTGCCGATGTAGTTGTGGCCCAGCTGCAGCGCCTCGCGCAGGCTCAGTTCCAGCACCTTCTTGGCGCGCGGGGTGAACGGGATGTGACCCGACGGCGCCTGCTGGCCCTGGCCGATGATCTCCTCGACCTGGCTGCGCACGCCTTCCAGCGAGATGCCCAGCGATTCCAGCGACTTGGCCGCTACGCCCTCACCCTCGTGAATAAGTCCCAACAGGATGTGCTCGGTGCCGATGTAGTTGTGGTTGAGCATCCGGGCCTCTTCTTGAGCCAGGACGACGACCCTGCGGGCACGGTCGGTGAATCTCTCAAACATCGGTGGTTACCTGCTCTCCATCAATAGGTCGGTGCCATGCGCGCCCAACGGTCTCGAGTAACACACCGCACCTACCATCCACTGTAGTGGGCAGCGGGGCGGCGCGTCCCGCCCGCCGGTCTGCTCTGAGCGGACAGCCCTGGGCATAAACGCGCATAGGCCGCATACCCGTCGCTACCGAACAGCAACGCATCGCCGGGGTGATTCGTTTCCTGTTCGCTGGCGCAGCAGGTTCGCGGCTAGCGAACAGGCAGTGACGACCGCCGCTAGGTCGCCGCGTGAAAGGCGTCGATCACGTCGGCGGGAATTCGGCCGCGCGTCGACACATTGTGCCCGTTACGACGCGCCCACTCCCGAATCGCGGCACTCTGCTCACGGTCGATCGCCGCTCGCCCACGACTCGAGCCTGCCGTGCGTCCACGCCGACGACCGCCGACGCGGCGACCGGCGTCGACCCATTGCTTCAAGTCATTCCGCAGCTTCGCGGCATTCTTGGAAGAAAGATCGATCTCATAGCTCACGCCGTCGAGACCGAATTCAACAGTCTCGTCAGCCGCACCTTCGCCGTCGAAATCGTCGACCAAGGTAACTGTGACTTTCTTCGCCATGGCACACGCCCTTCTTCGCGATCACATGATCGCAGTTAAGTCCCTCGAACCCGGCACCAATCTGCCATATTTGTATGCGCTATTTCAACATGATCGGAATGTCGCTGCGTTCAGTTGCCGTGGCGCCGAACAATCGGGAACAAAACCGTCTCTCTAATCGATAGTCCGGTCAACGCCATCATCAATCTATCGATGCCCATCCCCGTACCTGTAGAGGGCGGCATGGCGTACTCCAGCGCCGTCAGGAAATCCTCGTCGAGAGCCATCGCCTCGTCGTCGCCGGCAGCCGCCGCCCTGGCTTGGGCTTCGAACCTCTCGCGCTGGATCAGCGGGTCGATCAGCTCCGAATAACCGGTGGCCAACTCGAAGCGCCGGATGTAGAGGTCCCACTTCTCGGTGACGCCCGGAATACCGCGGTGCGGGCGGGTCAGCGGCGTCGTCTCGACGGGGAAGTCGCGGACGAAGGTCGGCGCCCACAGCGTGTTCCCGACGGTGTGTTCCCAGAGTTCCTCGACCAATTTCCCGTGGCCGTAGCCCCGATCACGCGGAATCTCGACTTCGAGCCGATCCGCGATAGCCCATAACTTGTCGGCGGGCGTTGCCGGAGTGATCTCTTGGCCCAGCGCTTCTGACAGAGATGGATACATTTCGACGGACTGCCATTCGCCGTCCAGATCGTAGGTAGTGCCATCGGGCAATGGCACGCTACGTGTTCCGATGGCCTCGTCGGCGACCTCTTGAATAAGCTCTCTGGTCATGAGCGCCGAATCGTCGTACGTACCGTAAGCCTGATATGTCTCGAGCATCGCGAATTCCGGTGAATGGGTGGAATCCGCACCTTCGTTTCGAAACACCCGATTCAACTCGAAGACACGCTCGAATCCGCCTACCAGTGCCCGCTTGAGGAACAGTTCCGGGGCGATTCGCAGATACAGGTCCGTATCGAGCGCATTGGAGTGCGTCACGAACGGTCGTGCCGCCGCGCCACCGGCGACAGTCTGCAGCATCGGCGTCTCGACTTCGAGAAATCCGCGCCGCTCCAGCGCCGATCGCAGCGCACGCACCACCGCGACCCGCTGGCGGGCAATAGATCGAGCCTCGGGTCGCACGATCAGATCGACGTAACGCTGGCGGACCCGCGACTCTTCGCTCATCTCCTTGTGCGTCACCGGCAGCGGCCTCAAGGCTTTGGAGACGATTTGCCAGGAATCGGCCAACACCGAAAGTTCCCCGCGACGAGAGCTGATCACTTCACCCCGCACGAACACGATGTCGCCGAGGTCGACGTCCGCCTTCCACGCCTGCAGCGATTCCTGTCCGACCTTGTTCAGGCTGATCATCACCTGCAGTTGAGTGCCGTCACCCTCCTGCAGCGTGGCGAAGCAGAGCTTGCCGGAGTTACGGGCGAACATCACCCGACCCGCGACACCGACGACCTGGCCGGTCTCGGTGTCGGCCGCCAGGCCGGGATAGTCCTGGCGGATATCGGCGAGGGTGTGGGTGCGCGCGACCTCGACCGGGTACGGGTCACGCCCCTCGGCGAGCAGTCGCTCACGCTTTGCCTGACGAATCCGGTACTGCTCCGGAATGTCAGGCTCGGATGTCGCGGCCGCTGCCGGTGCGGTCCGGGGCGGGTCAGATGCGGTCACGTCGTGCCAGCCTAGTGAAGAGATTCTGGTGTCGTTGGTCGCGCCGAACGCAACCAACTACACCGACATCCCCTTCTTGAGGCGGCCGCGCTGGTTGTCGCGATTCCGCTCGAACACCAATCGCAACCCGTCGAGGGTGAGGTGCTCGTCGTAATGCTGGACGGCGCGCATATCCGGCAGCAAGCGTGGCGCGGTGTGTCCGGTGGCGACCACGGCGATGTCGGTGCCGGCGAAACCCTCGACGTCGTCGCGGATGCGCTGCACCAGCCCGTCGACCAGCCCGGCGAACCCGAACACCGCGCCCGCCTGCATGCACTCGACGGTGTTCTTCCCGATGACCGACCGAGGCCGGGTCAGTTCGACGCGCCGCAGCGCCGCCGACCTGGCCGCCGCCGCATCGGAGGACACCTCGACACCCGGCGCGATCGCGCCGCCGAGAAACTCGCCCTTCGCCGAGACCACGTCGACGCAGATCGACGAGCCGAAGTCGACCACGATCGCCGCGGTGCCGAACCTGTGGTAGGCGGCGAGACAGTTGACGATGCGGTCGGCTCCGACTTCCTTCGGGTTGTCCACCAGCAGCGGAATCCCGGTGCGCACGCCCGGCTCGATCAGCACATGCGGCACCGACGGCCAGTACTGCCGGAGCATCTCGCGCAGTTCGTGCATCACCGACGGGACGGTCGAGAGGCCGGCAGCTCCGGTCAGCCGTTCGGAGTCGTCGCCGATCAAGCCGTCGATGGTCAGGGCCAGCTCATCGGCGGTGACTTCGGATTCGGTGCGAATCCGCCACTGCTGCACGACTTTCGCGTGATCCCCCGAGCCCGACACCAGACCTACGACGGTGTGGGTGTTGCGGACGTCGATCGCTAGTAACACCGCAATTACCGTGGCGACATCAGTTCGGCCGCATCGGCCGGTACGAAGGCGGGGTCGTGCCCGAGGTCGACCTGTTTGTTGTCGGCGTCGACGAACACGACCCGCGGTTGGTACGTCCGGGCCTCAGCATCTTCCATCGAGCCATAGGCGATCAGGATCACCAGATCTCCGGGATGCACGAGATGGGCTGCGGCGCCGTTGATCCCGATCACACCGCTGCCGCGCTCACCGGTGATCGCGTAGGTCACCAGCCGTGCGCCGTTGTCGACGTCGACGATGGTCACCTGCTCGCCCTCGAGCAGGTCGGCCGCATCCATCAGGTCCGCGTCGATGGTCACCGACCCGACGTAGTGCAAGTCCGCCTTCGTGACCGTGGCACGGTGAATCTTCGATTTCAGCATCGTTCGTAACATCAATTCCTCCAGGGAAGTTCGTGTTCGTCGAATGGGACGTCCGGGCCGGGGCCCGAGGGCAACCCGATGTCTATGGCGATGTTGTCCAGCAGCCTGGTGCTTCCGAGCCGGCCGGCCACCAGCATGCGAGCCGCCCCCAGTTCCGGTGCAGGCCCGAGCATCGGGTCGCGCACGTCGAGGTAGTCGACCTTGATGGCCGGCACCTCGTCGAGCACCGCGCGTGCCGCGTCGAGCGCGGCCGCAATCCCTTCTCCCGCGGCATACATTCCCGCCAGCAGTGCCGCCGACAACGCGCCGGCGTGTTCACGCTCCTCCGCGTTGAGATAGCGGTTGCGCGACGACATCGCCAACCCGTCGGCCTCCCGCACGATCGGCACGCCGACGATCGCGACGCCGACGTTGAGGTCGGTGACCATCTGACGGATCAACGCCAACTGCTGGTAGTCCTTCTCCCCGAAGAACGCGCTGTCGGGATGGATGATGTTGAGCAGCTTGAGCACCACCGTCAGCACACCCTCGAAATGCGTTGGCCGAGCCGACCCTTCGAGCTCCAAGCCGAGAGACCCGGGCCGAACGGACGTGCGGGTGCCGTTCGGATACATGTCGGCGACGCTCGGTGTGAACGCGATCTCGACGCCCTCCGCGCGCAGTACGGCGAGATCGTCGTCGAGCGTGCGCGGATACGCGTCGAGGTCTTCGTCCGCCCCGAACTGCAATGGGTTGACGAAGATCGACACCACCACGACGGCGCCCTGGACGCGCTGGGCGGCGCGGATCAGGGCGAGATGACCGTCGTGCAGGGCGCCCATCGTCGGCACCAGCATCACGCGGCGACCGGTGCCGCGCAGCGCCCGGGTGACGGCCGAGACGTCGGCCGGGTAGGCGTAGACGTTCAATTCGCCCGCGGTGAACTGAGGTTTACGTCGGGTCATCGGCCCGCCCCCGGCCTGAGTGCAGCGAACACCTCACCGGGCGCGTGCGCGCGCTGGGCGGTGCGCAGCGAGTTCGCCCGATATGCCTGTGCCAACTCGGGATTCACCTCCGTCAACGCGTCCAGATGATCCGAGACCGCGACGGCGTCGCCGCGCGCCACCGGACCGGTGAGCGCCGCCTGACCGCGTCGTAGCGCGTTCTCCAGCGAGGCGCGCGCCAGCGGGCCGACGACCCGCTCCGCGATGCCTCCCGGCGCGTCGCCGACCAGTTCCTGCCCGAGCAACTCTTGGCCCCACAACGCGGATCTCAGTGCCTCGACCGCGTCGAGGAGCACGGTCACCACGTGGTTGCTCGCGTGCGCCAGCGCGGCGTGGTACAGCGTGCGGGCGTCCTCCCGGACCCGGAACGGTTCCCCGCCGATCTCCAACACCAGCGACTGGGCGATCGCGTATCCGACTTCGTCCGCGGCGGTCACCCCGAAGCAGGTGTCGGGCAGCCGTTCGATGTCCTCGTCGGTGCCGGTGAAGGTCATCGCCGGGTGGATCGCCAGCGGAACGCAGCCCTGCTCCGCCAGCGGCGCCAGCACGCCTATGCCGTTCGCGCCCGAGGTGTGCGCGACGATCGTGCCGGGCCGCACCGACCCCGTCGCCGCCAGACCCGACACCAACTCCGCGAGCACGGCGTCCGGCACCGCGAGCAGCAGCAGTTCGGCACGGCCGGCCACCTCGTCGACCGGAAGCACCGCGGTGTCGGGCAACCGGCGCTGCGCGCGGTCGCGCGAGGCATGTGAGATCGCGCTGCACGCCACCACGACATGCTCGGCACGCTCTAGGGCGACGCCCAGCACGGAACCGACGCGACCTGCGGAAATAATGCCGACACTGAGCCGCGCCGGACGGAATCCGTCAGGTGGGGTCCCCATGGAGACCATGAAGTCGACCTCGCTGAGAGTTGATGAGTGTTCGTTCCGGTCCTGCGATGCGGGTACCGGACGGGCCTTACGAGACTAACTCACTCCTCGCGGCGGCGCCGACGCCGACCCGGGGTCGGGCTGGCTTGCAACCGGGCCAACAGTTCTGCGACGGACTGACCGGCAGTGTCTGCGTCATCTGGGCTGCGGTGACGAGACCGCTCGCTGGCCGGCGCCGGATGGGGCGGCGCCTGCGCTGGTTCGGCGGCCAGCGTGGGCGGCGCGGGGTGTCCGGGAGCGCCGCCGTCCGGCGGGGCGGAATGCCTGCCGCGCCGCGGTTCGGGTGGCGGCGCCGACATGGTCGGATGAGCGACCGCGTGCTGGGCTACATCTTCGGGGGCTTCGGGGGCGCGCCGCCTGCCGACGTATTCCGTCGGCGCTCCATCGATGCCCGACACCCAGTTGCTGCCGGGGGCGCCCGGCGGAATCCACTGGCCATCGGCGGGTGCGGGCTGCCACTCGCTCGCCCACGACGGCTCGGGAGCGGGCGTCTGCGGTGGCGGTGTCGGGTGTGTGGGCGCGACCGGCACGGGCTCGGGCCCCGGTGGTGGCGGCGGCGGTGGAGTCCACGGGGCGGATTCCTCCGCCGGCTGCCGTCCCCAGTCGGCGTCGGTGGATCTGCGGTGCGCCCCACGCGCATCCGACCTTGTCTCCCAATCGAACTCGGCCGGCTGCGGTTCGGCGGGGACGTCGATGATCGGGCTCTCCTCGGTTCGCTCCTCGATGTCAGGGCGGTATTCGTCGATGCGGCTGCTGCTGACGCGGCCCGTCGTCTCCGCGTCGCGCGCCCAGTCGCTGTAGGCGCGCACCGTGGTCCGCTCGGTCTCGATCGCGGGGCGCTGCGACAAGTCCGTATCGAAGAGGATCTCCAGATGGGTCCGTAGCGCGGCCAGCTCAGCACGCAACCCTGCCACCTCGTCGGCGGCCTGGGCGCGCACCTCCGCCTCGAGTTCGCGGCGCAGCTGGGTCTCCAGCGACAGCTCGTACTCCCGCCGCGCCGAGATCTCGCGGTCCAACTGCAGGTCGTAGACGAGCTTGAGGTCACGCACCTTGGCCTGGTCGACGTCGCTTTGACGTCGGTAGATGACGGAGACGAACGCCGCGACCACCGCCGCCCACAATGCGAGGATGACCGCGAGCTTCAGTAGCTCCACCCGGTTGGTGAACACCAGGGCCGAGCTGGCCGCGATCGCCAACACCAGCAACGCGGTCAACAGCATCCAACCCGGCCTGCGGGTGCCGCGCCGATACCGGGCGCTGCGGGTCGGACCGGTCATGGGGGCGACTGTACCCGTCACTGGTCACTCCGCGTGTCGCCTCATCGGCGATTCGGCCACGCGTCCCCCGGAACTCCGTTATTCCGTTGCCCCATCGGCGTTCTCCGGTGGCTCGCCCGGAGACTTGCAGCAATGCTGCAACCACAGCGCGGCAACAACCAGCAGCAGTGCGCACCCCGCCGCCACCGCGGCGCCCGCGGTGTCCTCGGCGGCGACGCGCAAAGTCGAGCGGCGCGGCAGCAGGTAGACCAGGACGCCCGACCACCATCCGAGCATCAGCGCACCCACCCACGCCGAGGCCTTGGCGACCACCACCGACCTCGCCACCGCGAGAGGATCCAGCCGGCCGGATCCGACACCGATCTCGCCGTCGTTGATCTTGGCCCGAACCTGAAACCCCCAACCGGCTTCGGCAATCGCGACGACGAGTAACGAGATGCCCGTCCACAGCGTGATCGGCGGGAACCAGCGGTACAGCAGGAGCAGGAGTAGATAGCCCGCGACCGCGGTGAGCACCGCGGCCGCCGTGAGGTCCCGCCAGCGGGTCGGCCCCATCAGCGCAGCACCAGGTCGGTGTGGCGGACACTGTCGCGTTCGGTCGAGTCGAGCGCGGCGAGCAGCTCATCCACCCGGCGCGGCTGCCCAGCCACGGTCAACACGGCGTCCGGCTCGACCGCGAGCCAGGGCATGAGCACGAACGCGCGCTGATGGGCCCGCGGATGCGGCAGCGTCAGCTCGGCGTCGTGCGAGATCAGCTCGCGGCCATCGGCGCGGCAGGTCACGATGTCCACGTCGAGTGTGCGCGGACCCCACCGTTGCGCGCGCACCCGCTCGGCGGACCGCTCGAACTCGTGGGCGCGGCGCAGCCACCCGCGGCCGTCGAGCGTGGGGTCGTCGGCGATGACCACGGCGTTGAGGAACGGTCCTTGGTCGACACCGCCCCAAGGCGCGGTCTCGTAGACCGGCGACACCGCGCGCAACGTCGCCCCGAGCCCGTCGACGACCGAACGCAGCATCGCCAACCGGTCGCCGAGGTTCGACCCGATCGAAAGAACCACTCTGGTCAAAGGTCACCGCCACTGCCGCGGCGCGATCGCCGGACCACGACCGCGACGTCGGCGAAAGTCAGCGGGATCGGCGCGGCCGGCTTGTGCACGACCACCTCGACGGCGTCCACGCGCTCATCGGTCATGACGTCGTCGGCGATCTCGCCGGCCACCGTCTCGATCAGTTGCCGCGGCGGACCGGCCACGATGTCGGCCGCCCGCTGCGCCAGCGTCCCGTAGTCCAGGGTGTCGGCGAGGTCGTCGCCGACCGCCGCGGCGGCCAAGTCGAGCCACACCGTGATGTCGACGACGAAGTCCTGGCCGTCGCGCCGCTCATGCTCATAGACACCGTGCTGACCGCGTATCTTCAACCCGCGCAACTCGATTCGGTCAGGCACCGTCCATCCCCCGGTCGTTCCGCTCCTGCCCGCCGGAAGTCCAGGCCCCCAGCACCTTGATCGCATCCACCGAGGCGCGCACGTCGTGCACCCGCACCCCCCAGGCGCCGTGCAGGCCGGCCAGCGCGGAGATCACCGCCGTCGCGGTTTCCCGACCGTCGGGCGGGCGCGGTTGGCCGTCGGGACCGGCCAGCAACGTGCCCAGGAAGCGTTTGCGCGATGCGCCGACCAGCACCGGGATGCCGGTGGCGACGAACTCGGGCAGCGCACGCAGCAGTGCCCAGTTGTGTTCGCCGGTCTTGGCGAAACCGAGCCCGGGATCGATGACGAGGTTGGTCGCGTCGACGCCGGCGGCCACCGCGGTGGCCACGCTGGCGAGCAGTTCGGTGCGCACCTCGTCGACGACGTTCCGGTAGGCGGGCACCGCGTGCGGCCGGTCCGCGCCGACGGATCGCCAATGCATCAGCACCCAAGGCACTTTCGCTTCGGCGAGCAGCGGAGCCATGCCCGGGTCGGCGCGGCCGCCGGAGACGTCGTTGACGATCTGGGCGCCGTTTTCCAGCGCCGCCCGTGCGACTTCGGCGTGCATGGTGTCGATGCTGACGGTGACGCCCTGCGCGACGAGGTCCCGGATGACCGGGCACACCCGCGACTTCTCGACTTCGGGATCGATGCGGGTAGCGCCGGGACGGGTGGACTCGCCGCCCACATCGACGATCGCCGCTCCCTGGGCGGCCAGTTCCAGCCCGTGCTCGACGGCCCGGTCACGATCGAGGAACAACCCACCGTCGGAGAAGGAGTCGTCGGTGACGTTCACGACCCCCATGACTCGCACCTGCGATGCCGGAGGGGCCATAGGGCTGGGAGGGTTCACTTGCGCAGGATCAGGTCCAGCGCCTCGGCCCTCGATGCCGCGTCGACCTTGAACTGCCCGCGCACGGCCGACGTGGTCGTCACCGCGCCCGGCTTCCGCACTCCACGCATCGCCATGCACAGATGCTCGGCCTCGACCACGACGATCACCCCCCGCGGATCGAGTTTGCGCATCATCGCGTCGGCGATCTGCCCGGTGAGCCGTTCCTGCACCTGCGGTCGTTTCGCGTAGAGGTCGACCAGCCGGGCGATCTTGGACAACCCGGTGACACGGCCGTCCTGGCCCGGGATGTAGCCCACATGCGCGACCCCGTGGAACGACACCAAGTGGTGCTCGCAGGTCGAGTACATCGGGATCTGCTTGACGAGCACCAGTTCGTCGTGCTGCTCGTCAAAGGTGGTATCCAGCACCGAATCCGGGTCGATGTAGAGCCCGGCGAACAGCTCCTTGTACGCGCGCGCCACCCGCGCCGGGGTCGACTCCAACCCATGCCGGTCCGGATCCTCCCCGACGGCGAGCAGAAGTTCGCGGACCGCGGCTTCCGCGCGCTGCTGGTCGAACTCTGCGGGGCTGAACGTGACAGAGTTGTGCTGCGACTGCGCCATGGAGCCTCCTGTGAACCTGGGCGGGCCTGTCAGCCGTTGCGCCGGCTGTTGTCCTGACCCTGGTCCTCGTTCGGTTGGGGTGGGGTCCCGTGAGCGCCGGGTTGGCCGGACTGTGGGTAGGGCTGATACGGCGGGTAGGGCGGCGGAGCACCGGCGGCGTTGGGATTGTGCCAACCCTGGTGGGGCGGTGGATACCAGTAGCCGTGTGGCTGCTGGACCGGCGGCTGTTGCTGTTGCGGCTGTTGCTGTTGTTGCGGCGGCGGCGGCCAGCCCGGAGCGTGCCAGCCGGCGGGTGCGCCGTAGTCCGGCTGCGTCGGGGGGGTCGCGGAGGAACCGTTGCCGTTCGTCCCGTTCGCACCGTCGGCGACCTTGGTGGCTTCGGCGGCCTTGCTCGCCGCGGCGATGGCGGCCTTGAACGCGGGTTCAGGCACCGGTTTCGGCCACTCCTCGCCGCGCTCGATCGCGAGCTCACCCGGTGTCTTGATCGGCGGCTTGTCCGACGGCACGCGGCCACCGAAGTCGTCGAACATCGTCAGCCGCGGGCGCTTCTTCACGTCGCCGAAGATCTCTTCGAGTTCGCGCCGGTGCAGCGTCTCCTTTTCCAGCAGTTCGCCCGCTAGCGTGTCGAGCACATCGCGGTACTCGGTGAGGATTTCCCATGCCTCGGTGTGGGCCGCCTCGATGAGCTTGCGAATCTCGTCGTCGATGATCTGCGCGACCTCATGGCTGTAGTCGGGCTGGGTGCCCATGGTGCGGCCCAGGAACGGATCGCCGTGCTCGGTGCCGTAGCGCACCGCACCGAGCTTGGAGCTCATGCCGTACTCGGTGACCATCGCGCGGGCGATCTTGGTGGCCTGCTCGATGTCGGAGACTGCGCCGGTGGTCGGCTCGCGGAACACCAGTTCCTCGGCCGCCCGTCCGCCCATCGCGAACACCAGCCGGGCGATCATCTCCGAACGGGTCATCAGGCCCTTATCGTCCTCGGGCACCGCCATTGCATGGCCGCCGGTGCGGCCGCGGGCGAGGATGGTCACCTTGTAGATCGGGTCGATGTCCGGCATCGCCCACGCCGCGAGCGTATGTCCGCCCTCGTGGTAGGCGGTGATCTTCTTCTCGTGTTCGCTGATGATGCGGCTCTTGCGGCGCGGTCCGCCGACGACGCGGTCGACGGCCTCTTCGAGCGCGGGGCCGGTGATCACGGTGCCGTTCTCCCGGGCCGTCAGCAGCGCAGCCTCGTTGATGACGTTGGCCAGGTCGGCGCCGGACATGCCGACGGTGCGCTTGGCCAGCCCGTCGAGGTCGGCGTCGGGGGCGATCGGCTTGCCCGCGGAGTGCACCTTGAGCACGGCGCGGCGGCCGGCAAGGTCGGGGTTGGAGACCGGGATCTGGCGGTCGAAGCGGCCGGGGCGCAGCAGCGCGGGGTCGAGGATGTCGGGCCGGTTGGTGGCCGCGATCAGGATGACGCCCTGGCGGTCGCCGAAGCCGTCCATCTCGACGAGCAGCTGGTTGAGCGTCTGCTCGCGTTCGTCGTGGCCGCCGCCGAGGCCGGCGCCGCGCTGACGGCCGACCGCGTCGATCTCGTCGACGAAGATGATGCACGGGCTGTTCTGCTTGGCCTGTTCGAACAGGTCGCGCACCCGGGAAGCGCCTACTCCGACGAACATCTCGACGAAGTCCGAACCCGAGATCGTGAAGAACGGCACCCCGGCCTCGCCGGCGACGGCACGGGCCAGCAGCGTCTTACCGGTTCCGGGCGGCCCGAACAGCAGCACGCCCTTGGGGATCTTGGCGCCCAGCGCCTGATATCGCGACGGGTTCTGCAGAAAGTCCTTGATCTCGTAGAGCTCTTCGACGGCCTCGTCGACGCCGGCGACATCGGCGAAGGTGGTCTTCGGCATGTCCTTGTTGAGCATCTTGGCTTTGGACTTGCCGAAGCCGAAGCCCATCCGGCCCCCGGTCTGCATGCGGGAGAACATCACGAACAGGCCGACCAGCAGCAGCAGCGGCAGCAGGTAGATCAGCAGCGAGCCGAGCATGCTGCCCTGGTTGACCACCGTGTTGATCTCGGCGTTCTTGGCCTGCAGCGCGTCGAACAGCGTCGCGCCGTACCCGGTCGGGTACTTGGTGATGACCTTGTCGCTGTTCTCGGTGTCGCTGTTGCCGCTCTTGAGGTCCAGCCGAAGTTGCTGTTCGCGGTCGTCGATCTGCGCGCTGTTGACGTTGTCACCGTTGATCTGGGCCACCGCCACCGACGTGGGGATGGGCTTGTAGCCGCGCGTGTCGTCGCTGAAGTAGTAGAACGACCAGCCCAGCAGCAGCATGACCGCGATCACGGTCAGCGTGCGGATGACATTTTTCCGATTCATCAACTATCCGTCGTCGTTCGGCCGCCTACGGCCGTTAGTTCTGTCCAACATGTGCGCGGTTGGAATAGTTCAGGCTACCGCTAGACCAACGAACCACGGTTCCCGACGGTTCTCCGCCGGCCATGCCCGAATCTGAGCTTGTGTTCGAAGTTTCGGCGTTTTTTCGCGCACAAGCTCAGTTTCGAGGCGTATTGCTAGGAGCGTGCTCACACCGACCCAGCGGTTCGTCGACACCAACGGGGTCCGCCTGCGGGTGCTCGAGGCCGGCGAGCCCGGCGCCCCACTGGTGGTCCTGGCGCACGGCTTCCCCGAACTTGGGTTCTCCTGGCGTCATCAGCTGCCGGCGCTGGCTGACGCCGGTTTCCATGTGGTGGCGCCGGACCAGCGTGGTTACGGCGGGTCATCGAAGCCCGACGCCGTCGACGCCTACAACGTCGTCGAGTTGTGCGCAGACGTCGTCGGCCTGCTCGATGACGCCGGCGCCGATCGGGCGGTGATCGTCGGCCACGACTTCGGCGGCGTGGTGGCGTGGGCCGCCCCGTTGCTGCATCCGGACCGGTTCGCCGGGGTGGTCGGGATCTGCGCGCCGCCGGTCCCGCGCTCCCGGGTGCCCACGACGCAGGCGTTCCGCCGCATCTTCGGCGACAAGTTTTTCTACATCCTGTACTACCAGGAACCGGGCCGGGCCGACGAAGAGCTCAACCGCGACCCCGCCACGTCCATGCGCAAGCTCTTCGCCTCGACCGCCTCGTCGCGCGGCGGGCTGGTCGGCGAGCGGATGACCGCTCCCGGCCCTTCCGGGTTCCTCGACCGTCTCCCGGACCCCGGCGGTTTACCCGACTGGATCAGCCAGGCGGAGTTCGACCACTACGTCGACGAGTTCACCCGCACCGGCTTCACCCCCGCGCTCAACTGGTACCGCTGCTTCGACCGCAACTGGGAGCTGACCGCCAGCACGCCGGCCCCGACGATCGATGTGCCCGCCCTGTTCATCGGCGGCACCGAGGACCCGACGCTGGCCTACACGCCGCGGCATCGCGCCCGCGAGGTGGTGTCCGGCGATTACCGCGAGGTGATGATCGACGGTGGCGGACATTGGCTGCCGCAGGAGCGGCCCGCCGAGGTCAATGCCGCGCTGCTCGCGTTCCTGACCCGACTGGAGTGGTGAATGCGCGTCACCGTACTGCGCGACGGACCGGCTCACCCGCGAGATCACCGGCATGCCGGTGCAGGGTGGGCTACCCGTCGACGTCGGCGATGACGTGTTCATGGGCCACGAGTTCAACGCGGAGGTCCTCGAGGCCGGTCCCGGGATCGACGCACCGCCGCCGGGAACGCTCGTGACGTCGTTGCCGGTCTTGTTGTCGCCCAGGGGCTTCGAGCCGATCATGTCCAGCAACACGGTGCTGGGCGGCTACGCCGAGCGGATGCTGCTGTCGGTGCCGTTGCTGCTGCGGGGTGCCCGAGGGCGTCGACGGCATCGCGATCATCGCCGCGCTGCGCCTCAAAGGCGTCGAATGTACTGCGGCAGCTGATTTTTCGACGACCCGCCGGCAACTTGCGGTGACGATGGGCGCGCACGTGGCCCTGGACCCGGCACAGGGGTCGCCGTTCGACAGCACGACGCCCGCGGTGGTCTTCGAGGCCGTCGGCGTGCCCGGCATCGTCAACGACGCGATGCGGCGGGCGCCGATGGGCAGCCGTCTGGTGGTGGCCGGGGTGTGCGTGCCACCCGACACCGTGATGCCGTTGTTCGGTATCGCCAAGGAGATCAGCGTGCAGTTCGTCAACTCCTACGACCACAACGAATTCGCGGAGTCGTTGCGCGCCATCGCCGACGGGCTCATCGACGTCTCGCCGCTGATCACCGGCGAAGTGGGCCTCGACGGTGTGGCGGCTGCGTTCGACGAACTCGGGGACCCCGACACGCACTGCGAGATCATGGTGACGCCCTGACGGTAGGGTGCCAGCCATGCCAATCGCTGCCCGGGCGAAGACGCCCTCCCGAGTCCTCGCAGTCGCGGCGGTGGGCCTCATCGCGCTCCTGTCGGGTTGTGACGCGAAGGCCGCCCCCGTCCTGAACAACGACGACGGCGCAGCGCGTCAGGTCACGGTCGTGGGGACCGGCGAGGTGCTCGGCACGCCGGACACGCTGACGATCGATGCCGCCATGGAGGTCGTCGCGCCCGACGCCGCGGGCGCCCTGAACCAGACCAGCCAACTGCAGCGTGGCGTGATCGACGCATTGGTGGCCTCCGGCATCGACCGCAAGGACATCAACACTTCCCAGGTGAGTGTTCAGCCGCAGTACGCCGGTGGTGACAGCTCGAACATCAACGCCTACCGGGCCTCGAACACGATCGACATCAAGGTCCGCGAGTTGAACTCTGCCTCAGAGGTGTTCGGGATCATCGCGGGCAGGGGCGGCAACGCGACGCGGATCAACGACGTCACGCTCGCCATCGAGGACGATTCCCAGCTCGTCCGCGAAGCGCGTGCGCGGGCGTTCAACGACGCCAAGAGCCGGGCCGAGCAGTACGCGCTGCTGGCCGAGCTGGATCTCGGCAAGGTGCTGTCGATATCGGAGGCGCCGACATCGACGCCGCCGACGCCCTATCCGGGCCAGCGCGGTCCGGCGGCGGAGATGGCGGCGGTGCCGATCGAACCGGGCCAGCAGGCCGTCGGCTTCAACGTGACGGTGGTCTACGAACTGACCTAACCCGGTGGGGCGATGTCCACCGGTATGCCGTTGAGCACCGCGGTACCCGACAACGGATCGAGGTGGTTGCCGGCGTTGAGCTGGTTGACGTTCACCCCGGGCGTACTTGCCGCGACCCGTTGCCCGGTGCCGCCACGGTCGTGGCCCCAGCCATGGGGCAGCGACACCACACCGCGGCGCATGTCCGGCGTGATCTCGATCGGGGCCAGCAGCTCGCCGCCGGGCCCCTTGACGATCGCGGTGTCGGTCAGGCCGAGGTCGGCGGCGTCGTCGGGATGGATCCGCAGCGTGCACCGGTTGGATCCGCCCGACAGCGCGGGCAGGTTGTGCATCCAGCTGTTGTTGGATCGCAGGTGCCGCCGCCCGATGAGCACGAACCCGCCGGGGCGCACCGCCAGCGCATCCCGCAGCCGTGCGACATCGGCCGTCAACCGCGGCGGCGCGAGCTCGATCCGGCCGGACGGCGTGCGCAGCACCTGCTTCAGACGCGGTTGCAGCGGGCCGAGGTCGATACCGTGCGGTGCGTCCTTGAGCTTGGCCAGCGTGAGGCCGTCGGGGTTGACGCCGAACGCATCGCCGTAGGCGCCGAGGCGCAGCATCATGTCGAGACGGCGTTCGTAACCCGGGCCCGGCGGGAGCATCGCGGTCAGGTCCTCGACCGATCGCCCGGCGACCGGCGAATCCGGGTCGGCGACTTCCCTGGTCAGGGTCGTCGCGATCACCTGATCGTCCACCAGCGTCGGATCGCCGTCGGGGCCGAGCCCGTACAGGATCAGCGCGATCCGCGAGAGCAACTCGGCTTCGTCCGGCCGGTCGGTCAGCGGTAGCGCCGGCGGTGAATAGCGCGCGTTGTTGCGGACGGCAAGGGCGTTGAGCGCGAGGTCGAAATGTGCGCTGCGAGACGGCGGGGGCGGCGGCAGGATGACGTCGGCATGCCGGGTGGTTTCGTTGAGGTAGGGGTCGACGGAGAGCATGAACTCCACGCCGCTGAGCGCCTTGTCGAGGCGGTCACCGTCGGGCGCGGACAACACCGGGTTGCCTGCGATCGTGATCACGGCCTTGATCTGCCCGTCGCCGGGGGTGTCGATCTCCTCGGCGAACGCTGCGGCCGGAAACTCCGACAGCGCTTCGGGATAACCGGACATGCGGCTGTGCCAGCGGCCGGTGGAAAAGCCGCGGCCCGGCTTCGCCGGACGTGGTGCGGGCGTGATCGGCGAGAGCGGGAACATCGCACCGCCGGGCCGGTCCAGGTTGCCGGTGAGGACGTTGACGACGTCGACGAGCCAACTGCCCAACGTGCCGAATTCGACTGTGGACGTGCCGATCCGGCCGTAGACGGCGGCTGACGGCGCGGCCGCGAGCTCCCGGGTGAGCGTACGGATGTCGTCGGCCGGTACGTCGCAATAGGCCGCGACCGTCTCCGGCGGGAAGTCAGCGGCGAGAGCGCACACCTCGTCGATGCCGTTGACGTGCCCGGCGAGGTCCTTCAGGTCGACGAGGTCCTCGTCGAAGAGCACGTGTACGACGGCCATCAGCAGCGCCGCATCGGTGCCGGGCCGCGGAGCCAGGTGGCGGTCGGCGAGTTCGGCGGTGCGGGTGCGGGCGGGGTCGATGACGACGAGGCGACCACCGCGTCTGCGCAGTGCCCGCAGTTTTCCGGGGAAGTCCGCCGCGGTCGCCAGACTGCCGTTGGACACAAGGGGATTCGCGCCGATGACCACGAGGTGGTCGGTGCGGTCGAGGTCGGGCACGGTGAACGCGACGGGGCTGCCGAACATGAACCCCAGCGCGACGTGCTTGGGCATCTGATCGAGTGTGCTCGCCGAGTACACCTGTCGGGTGCCCAACGCTTTGACGACCAGCGGCGTGTACAACCCGCCCGCGATCGTGTGGGCGTTCGGATTGCCCAGGTACACGCCGACCGACGCACCGCCGTGCTCGGCGATGACACCGCCGAGGCCCTGAGCGACCGCGGCGAACGCCTCTTCCCACGTCGCTGGCGTCAGTACGCCGTCACGACGGACCAACGGCTGGGCCAACCGGTCGGGGTCATTGTCGAGTTCGGCGAAGCTGGCGCCCTTCGGACAGATGAAGCCGTGGCTGAACACGTCGTCTTTGTCGCCGCGGGCACCGGTGACGCGACCGTCGTCGATGGTCAAAGTCAGGCCGCAGGTGGCTTCGCAGAGTGGACAGATGCGCAGCCCCGTATCGCTCATGCCCCCATCTTGCGCCGAAACGGTATTCCGGCAGGCTTCTACTCGAACTTTTCCTGCGTAGACGCAGTCTCGCGAGGAAGCCGTTCAGTGCTGCTCGTACACCTTCGGGTCCAGCGTGCCGATGTAGTTGAGGTCGCGGTAGCGCTCGGCGTAGTCCAGGCCGTAGCCGACGACGAACTCGTTGGGGATGTCGAACCCGACGTGCGCGATGTCGACGTCGGCGCGCACCGCCTCGGGTTTGCGCAGCAGCGCGCACACCCGCAGCGAGCGGGGATGGCGGGTCGCGAGGTTGCGCAGCAACCACGACAGGGTGAGGCCGGAGTCGACGATGTCCTCGACGATCAGCACGTCGCGGTCGTTGATGTCGCGGTCGAGATCCTTGAGGATGCGCACCACACCGGACGACGACGTCGACGAGCCATACGAGCTGACCGCCATGAACTCCAGCTGCGTCGGCAGCGGGATGGCGCGCGCGAGGTCGGTGACGAAGAACACCGCACCCTTGAGCACGGTGACCAGTAGCAGATCTTGGCCATTGGCCTCGACGGCGTCGCGGTATTCCTCGCCGATGCGTGCCCCGAGCTCGGCGATCTTGTCCTGAATCTCGTCGGAGGACAGCAGCACCGACTTGATGTCGCCGGAATACAGCTCGGCGGGTTGCTCAGGCACGGGCACAGTTTTTCATGGTTCCCACCGGCTCTGTGTGCAGGGTCAGCATGCCGTCGCGGCGGCCTGCGACCAGCCGTCGGTCGCGAAGCGGCGACCCGACCGCGACCCCGCCCTGGCCTCGCCAGGCCGTGACCAGGGTGTCCACCCCGCGAATCTGTTTGTCGGTGAGTCCGCTGGCGCCCCCGTCAAGCAACCAGCAACGAATCACCCTGCGCCGCAGCGCTTCCGGTAGTTCAGCCAGCTCCGCGGCGTCGAGGGCGTCGTCGCGGCGAAGCCCGGTCAGCGCGCGGTCGGCGAGTTCGTCGAGGGTGTCGGTATCGGCGCGCAGCGCGACTGCGGTGCGCGCCAGCGCCTCGGCCACCCCACCGCCGAGTACGTCTTCGAGCAGGGGCAGCACCTCTTCCCGCAGCCGGACCCGGGTGAACCGGCGGTCGGTGTTGTGCGGGTCGTGCCACGGTGTCAGGCCGAGTTCGGCGCACGCGGCCCGAGTCACCGCGCGCCGGACACCGAGCAGGGGCCGGTACCACGGCGGGTCGCACGGTCGCATGCCGGCGATCGACCGCGGTCCCGAGCCGCGGCCCAACCCCAGCAGCACCGTCTCAGCTTGATCGTCCAGCGTGTGCCCGAGCAGCACCGGCAGTCCGTTCCGCGCCGCTTCCAGGGCACGGTAGCGGGCGATACGCGCCGCCGCCTCAGGGCCGCCCGCCGCTCCGACATCGACGCGAATGACCTGCACGGCAACACATCCCACTGAAAGCGCCTGCTGTCGCGCGGTTTCCGCGACGGCCGCGGAGTTCGGCTGCAGCTGGTGATCGACGATCAATGCGGTGGTCGATTTCATGCCCGCCGCCACCGCGGTCAACGCGAGCGAGTCCGCACCCCCGGACAGTGCGACGCACCAGCGGTCCTCGCCGGCGCCGAAGTCGCGGTCGAACCCCGCGATCGCCGACCGCAGCGCGGCTACAGCACCCTGTCGATCCATCGTTGCGGCTCGTCGATTTCGATTGGTAGCGGCAGTGTTTCGGGACTCGACCACACGGTGTTGAACCGGTCCATCCCGACGGTGGACACCACGTGGTCGACGAACGCCTTGCCGCGGGTGTACTGGCTGATCTTGGCGTCGACTCCCAGCAGTGCGCGCACCACACGCTGCAGTGGCGACTGCTTGCGCCGGCGCCGTTCGTCGAACCGCCTGCGGATGGTGGCCACCGACGGCACCACCGCCGGACCGACGGCGTCCATCACGTGCTCCGCGTGGCCTTCCAACAGCGTGCCCAGCACCAGTAGTCGGTCGAGCGCCTCACGCTGCGGCTCGGACTGCACCGCCCGCAGCAGCCCGACGATGCCACTCGAATTCGCTTCGGCGACATCGATGTCGGCATCTTTTCGCCGGCTGCGCACGAATTCTGCCAGTCGCGAAGCTATCTCGGTGATGTCATCGGTGCCTTCTTCAGTGAGTACCGCGAGTGCCCGGGACATGTGGTCGACCAGCCACGGGTTGGCGCGAAACTGCACGCGGTGCGTGACCTCATGCATGCAGACCCAGAGCCGGAAGTCGTAGGGCTGCACCCGCAGCTGCCGTTCGACGGCGATCACGTTGGGGTAGACCAACAGCAGTTCGCCGCCGCCGGGACCGAACGGGTCGTACTGGCCGAGGATGCCCGAGGAGATGAACGCCAGCACCGCGCCCGTCTGCGCCCCGGTGATGCGTCCGCTGATGAAGCCTCTGGGGTTCTCCGACCCCCCGGTCATCACCCGCATCGACTGGGTGGCCGCGCGGATCCACTGCGGCCGATCCACGATTCGGGCCTCGGGGATCTCGCTGCCCTCGGTCATGCCGGTGACCTCGCGCACCGGCAGTTCGGCCGTGCGCGACGCCTCGGCCAACTGCTCGATCACCTGGTTCCGCGTGTAGTCGGTGGACGCCGGACTGGGACGGGCCAACTTCTCCCCGACGGTGGCCGCGAATTTCCAGTCGACGGCGCGACCGACAGAAAGCGTGGACTTCGTGGTGGTAGTCATCGGCTGCATCCGCACTTTCGTAAAGTGGCGGCCAGGTTGTCGAGCGCGATGCGTCCGGTCGGGCCCGCGTTGTTGGAGATCAAAGCGAACGTGAGCACCCGCCCACTCGCGTCGGTGACAATGCCCGCCAATGAGTTGGTGCCGGTGAGCGACCCGGTCTTGGCGCGCAGGAAACCAGCGGCGGGTTTGACGATGTCGGTGTCCAGATAGCGGTTCGAGAGTGTTCCGCTGCCCCCGGCGATCGGCAACAGGTCGACCAGCGGTCGCAGCTTCGGCCGGTCGCTTCCGGCCGCGGCTTGGACCACCTCGTCCAGTGTCTCCGCGGTGAGGCGGTCGTCGACGGAGAGTCCGCTCGAGTCGAACAACCTCGCGCCGGTGGTGTCGATCCCGGCGTCCTCGAGCGCGCTGAGTGTCGCGCCGACGGCGCCTTCGAAGCTTTCCGGCCGGTTGAGTCCCGCGGCGACCTCGCGGCCGATCGCCTCGGCCATCACGTTGTCGGAGGGGTTCATCATGTCGCGCAGCCGCGAAATCAGTGGCGGGGACGAAACGGCGGCGATCTCCTTGCCGCCGGCCGCGCTGCCGGGCGCCATGCTCACCTTCGCCGGGTCGATCCGCAGCGCCACCGCCAGCGCCCGGCCGGCGTCCAGCGCAGGCGTCCGGGACCGTGCCGAGTCGACGCTCACCGGCTGGGTGCGGCCACCGTCGAGCATGACCGACTCCATCGGCGCGATGTCGCCGCCGTCGATGTCGAGTGGATCCCAGCCCGGCGCCATGGTCGGTCCGCTGTATGCGCTGACATCGACCTGGACGGCCGTCACCTCGATGCCGCTGCCGCGCACCTGGTCGGCTAGGTCGCTGATCCGGGCCGCGTCGCGGTACCAGGTGTCCTCGCCGGCGGCGGCCGCCGACAGCGTCGGGTCGCCGCCGCCCTTGAGTACCACCACCCCGGGCCTGCTGCCGCTGAAGACGCGCGTGGTCAGCCGGGCGTCGCGATCCAGTACCAGCAACGCCGCGGCGGCGGTCAACGTCTTGTTCGTCGACGCCGGCTGCATCGGCACGTCGGCGCCCCGCTCCCACAGCGGGGCCGCGGTGATCGCGTCGGTGACACGGCCGGTGAGATCACCGAGGTTCGGGTCTGCCAGCGCCGGCGCGAGCGCGGCAGCCAACCGGTCCGGCAGCGGCTTGGGCGCAGAGTCGGCGACCGGCACGATACTTGGGTTCGCGGTCGCGGCCGCGGGCGTCGGCTTGCCGGCCGAGGCTTCGGTGGACGGACCCGCCGTGAGCAGCGCGGCCACCAGCACGACGACGGCGACCAGCGCCAATACCGTCGCGCCGATCGCCACATGCGTGGTTCGCCGCCACTGAGTGGGCCGCATGACTCTCCTGCTCAACTAGACCGCCCCCGTACAGCAGCGTATCGCTCCATTAAGGTTGACCCGCGTTCTCACAGGACGACCCGGTACCAGAGCACAGGGCAAGGAGCCGCAGCGGTGCAATTCGACGTAGTAATCGAGATTCCCAAGGGTTCGCGCAACAAATACGAGGTGGACCACGACACCGGCCGGGTGAAGTTGGACCGCTACCTGTATACGTCGATGGCGTATCCCGCGGATTACGGGTTCTTCGAAGACACGCTCGGTGAGGACGGCGACCCGCTCGACGCACTGGTGCTGATGACCGAGTCGGTGTTCCCCGGCTGCATCGTCGAGGCCCGGCCGGTCGCGATGTTCCAGATGATCGACGAGGCCGGCGGCGACGACAAACTGTTGTGCGTGCCCGTCGGCGACCCTCGCTGGGACCATATCCAGGACCTCTCCGACGTCCCCTCCTTCGAACTGGAGGCCATCAAGCACTTCTTCGTGCATTACAAGGACCTCGAGCCGGGCAAGTACGTCAAGGCCGCCGACTGGGTTGGCCGTGCGGAGGCCGAGGCCGAACTTCGGGCGTCGGTGGAGCGGTTCAAGAAGTCCGGGCACTGACTCGGCACTGACAGCACCGACGGCGGATATTTTTCCCTCGCCGTAACACGGCGTAACCCGGACGTCCCGCTCGCGTCCGATCATGATCTGCGTGTTGCTCCATCAGGGGATCGGCCTCGAGGCGTTCAACGCAATGCCGATGCGCAGGGCGGTGCATGCCGTATACGAATGCTGCTACAGCGTGCCGCTGGCCGCCGATCTGGCGCGGGGCCGGCCGTACGCCGACCACGACGCACTGTTCCGTGAGGCCGACGCGTCGCTGTTCGGCTTGGGCGAGGATTCCGTCGGCACGATGCTGCAGGCGTACCCCGACATCGGGCGGCGGCCGGGCAGCGGGAAGTCGGCCGCCGAACAGTGCGCGATCTGGTGCGACCAGCCCGAGGTGATGGAGCGACTGGCGCAGGCCTCGAAACGCTACCTCGAGCATTTCGGCTTCGGCTTCGTGATGTTCATCAACGGCTACGACGCCGAACAGCTGCTCGCGACGATCACCGACCGGATGCACAACGACGTCGAGACCGAGCGCAAGGTCGTCCGCAACGAGTTGGCCCGCATCAACCGCACGAGGCTTGGACGCATGCTGGGACCCGAGGGCGGCTACGACAACTGGTGAACCGCGCGCACTGAGCGCACGGTTGTCGCACGCGAATCCCGAGTAACCCCGTCCACAGGCGTGCGCTCCGCGGTGGCGTACGCATCCGGCGTGCGAACAATTGGCGTTTTCGCTGATGTTTCGGCGATCAACGGCGCCGCATGCTGGCTAGCATGAGCGAAACCAGCTCGAGCGATATTGGCCCGGACATGAGCGAGCTTCCGACTGGAACGGTCACGTTGCTGCTGGCCGATGTCGAAGGTTCGACTCGGTTGTGGGAAACCCAGCCCGACGCGATGACGGCCGCGGTCGCGCGCCTGGACCGGGCCCTGGCCGATGCGGCCGATGCTCACCGCGGGGTGCGGCCTGTCGAGCAGGGCGAGGGAGACAGCTTCGTCATCGCGTTCGCCCGCGCCGCCGATGCGGTGTCTTGCGCCCTCGCATTGCAGCGCGCGCAGTTGGCGCCGCTCAAGCTGCGCATCGGAATCCACACCGGTGACGTCCATCTACGTGACGAGGGCAATTACATCGGACCGACGGTCAATCGCACCGCGCGCTTGCGCAACCTGGCGCACGGCGGACAGACCGTGCTCTCGGGTGCGACGGAACCGCTTGTGATCGACCAACTTCCGTCGGACGTGACACTCGACGATCTCGGCACACACCCACTGCGCGACCTGCCTCGCCCGGAACGGGTGATCCAGCTCTGCCACCCTGATCTGCACAACGAGTTCCCGCCGCTGCGCACCGCGAATGTGGTTGCGGCCGAGAATCTTCCGGTTCAGCTGTCGAGCTTCATCGGACGCAAGAAGGAAATCGGCGGTATCCGCGAGGCCCTCACCGGCAACCGGCTCGTCACCCTGACCGGCGCGGGCGGGGCGGGCAAGACGCGGTTGGCGGTGCAGGTCGCCGCCGAGATGGCCAGCGGGTTCACCGACGGTGTGTACTACGTCGACCTGGCGCCGATCACCGACCCCGATGTGGTGCCCGTGGCGACCGCGCGTGCGCTGGGACTGCCCGACCAGCCCGGGCAGCCGACGATGGACGTACTGCTGCGGTTCATCCGCGAGCGCCGGATGTTGATCCTGCTCGACAACTGCGAGCACCTGCTCGACGCCAGCGCGGAACTGGTCATCGCGCTGCTGGGCAGCTGCCCGGCGCTTACCCTGCTCACCACGAGCCGCGAGCCGATCGGCGTGACGGGTGAGGTGAGCTGGCGGGTGCCGTCGTTGTCGCTGGCCGACGACGCTATCGCCTTGTTCACCGACCGCGCACGGCGGGTCAAGCCCGACTTTCACGTCACGGTCGAGAATGCCGAGGCGGTGACCGAGATCTGTCGCCGGCTCGACGGACTTCCGCTGGCCATCGAGCTCGCGGCGGCCCGGATCCGTGCGTTGTCGCCGACCGAGATCCTCGAGAGTCTGCATGACCAGTTCCGCCTGCTGACGGGCGGCGCGCGTACCTCGGTGCGCCGCCAGCAGACGTTGCGCGCGTCGGTCGACTGGTCGCACGCGTTGTTGAGCGAGCCGGAACAGGTGTTGTTCCGAAGGCTCGCAGTATTTTTCGGCGGCTTCGACGTCGACGCCGCGCACGCTTGCGCAGGCGATGCCGACAGCGAGCGCTACCAGGTGCTCGACCAGCTCACGCTGCTGGTGGACAAGTCGCTCGTGGTCGCCGAGGACAGCCGGCGCGGCACCCGGTACCGGCTGCTGGAGACCGTGCGGCAGTACGCCCAGGAGAAACTGCACGAGTCCCGCGAAGGCGACGAGATACGGACGCGCCACCGCGATCACTACACCGCGACGGCCACACTTCTCGACCGGCCGCCCGATGCCGACCACGAACGGCATGTCGATTGGGCCGAAGCCGAAATAGACAATCTGCGAGCAGCTTTCGCGTGGAGCCGGGAGCGCGGCGATGTCGAGCGCGCGCTTACGCTCGCGTCGTCGCTGCAACCGCTGTGGCTGACCCGAGGCCGGATCCAGGAGGGGATCGGCTGGTTGAGCGCCGCACTTGCCGACGCGGACCCGCAGACCGCGGGCGCCTCGGCGGCCCGCGTGCGGGCGTCGGCGAACAAGGCACTCCTCCTTGCCTTCCTCGCCACCAACGACCACGCCAGCGAGGTGGAACAGACCCTCGAACTGGCCAGGGAGCTGGGAGATCCCGCACAGCTGGCCCGGGCGTTGACCGCCTGTGGAATGTTCGCCGCTGCCGACGAATCGGCCCGGCGGTACTTCAGCGAGGCCGCCGACGTGGCGCGAGAACTGGGTGATTCGTGGATCCTGGGTCAGATCCGAGCACAGGAGGCGCTGGCCGGCTTCATCGGCGACCGCACGACGGCCGTCGTCCAGGCGGCCGCCGAGGAGGGTCTCCGGATCGCCGCCGAGATCGGTGATGCCTTCGTGTCACGCCAGTGCCATATGGCGCTGGCATGGGAAGAACTCCTCGCCGGGGACCTGCGAAAGTCTGTCGTCACGCTGGATGAGCTGGCCCAGGATTGCTCCACCAGTCGCGATTCGATGTTCTCGATGTACACCTCGGTCATACAGACCTACGCCCTGGCCTACATGGGAGAGGTGGACCGGGCTCGGGTGGCCTCGGACACCGCCCTCCGCCACGCGTCCGAGCTCTTCGACTACTACAAGGGCGCGGTCCACGTGGGGTTCGCTTACATCCATCTCGCCGAGGGAGACGCGGCAGCCGCATGGGCTGAGCACAACAAGGCCCGCGCGCTCACAGGTATCGATTCCCGCATCGCCTCCGTTTTCGCCTGGACGCCGCTGGGCCCGTTGGCATGCGGCGACCGCGACGCGGCTCGTCGCGCTGCCGATGAGGCAGTTGCGCATACGGCGGGGATCGGCCGATCGCTAGCGCTGGCGGCGCGCGCCTACGTGGAGGTCGCGCAAGGCGAACTCGACTGCGCCGAACACGATGCCCACCAGGCGCTCGACCTGGCGTCCTGTCTCGGCGGCCACCTCGTCGTGCCCTTCGCACTCGACTCCCTCGCTTCCGTGGCGGCGCAAACCGGCAACCCAGTGGCAGCGGCGCGCCTCTTGGGCGCAGCAGACGTGACCCGTCGACACATGGGCATAGTGCGATTCAAGGTGCTCGACGCGGCCGCTCAAGCGACCACTGCCACCCTGCGAGAAACTCTGCGCGACAACGACTTCGATGCCGCCTGGGATGAAGGTGCCGCGCTGAGTATCGAGGAGGCCATCGCCTACGCGCAGCGCGGCCGCGGCGAGCGCAAACGCGCGGGCAGTGGGTGGGCGTCGCTGACCCGCGCCGAGCTCGACGTCGTGAAACTCGTCAGTGCGGGCCTGGGCAACAAGGAGGTAGCCGCACGGCTGTTCGTCTCACCTCGCACCGTCCAGGCTCATCTCACCCACATCTACGCCAAACTGGGCCTGACGTCGCGAGTGCAGCTCGCCCAGGAAGCGGCCAAGCACGGCTGAGTCAAACGCCTCGAGCGCACGGTTCTGTACCCGAATTCCGAGAGACAGCGCGAACGAGCTTGCGCTCGAGACGCAGAAAAGCCTCGCACCCAGCGCTCAGCGCGAATCCAACGATTTCCTGGCGCCGTTCGCGGCGTTCTTCAAGTCGTGTATCCGCGTCTTGTACAGGCTCGCCGCGGTGGTGATGAGCAGCGTCACGACGATCACCGCCAGCGACAGCAGGGTCGGGATCTCGGGCACCGGGACATGCTCGCCGCCGTTGATGAACGGCACCTCGTTCTCGTGCAGTGCGTGCAGCAGCAGCTTCACCCCGATGAACCCGAGGATCAACGCCAGCCCCTGGGACAGATACACCAGCCGCTTGAGCAGGTCGCCCAGCAGGAAGTAAAGCTGGCGCAAACCCATCAGCGCGAACACGTTCGCCGTGAAGACCAGGTACGGCTCCCGGGTCAGGCCGTAGATGGCGGGGATGGAGTCGAGCGCGAAGATCAGGTCCGTGGTGCCGAGTGCGACGATGACGAGGAACATCGGCGTCATCAGCCGTTTGCCGTTCTCCTTCACCCACAGCTTCAGGCCGTCCCACTTGTCGGTGAGGCTCAGGTGGTTGCGGGCGAACCTGACCACGATGTTGTCGCCGTCGTCCTCGTGATCGGTGTCGCGCGCCAGGTTGATCGCCGTATAGATCAGGAACGCGGCGAAGATGTAGAACACCCACGAGAACTGGTTGATCGCCACGGCACCGAGCGCGATGAAGATGCCACGGAAGATCAACGCCAGGATGATGCCGACGAGCAGCGCCTGCTGCTGGTACTTCCTGGGCACGTTGAAGCTGGCCATGATGATCAGGAAGACGAACAGGTTGTCCACCGACAGGCTGTACTCGGTGAGCCAGCCGGCGAAGAACTCGACCCCGTACCGGCTGCCGTGGAAGAACCACGTCCACAACCCGAACGCGATCGCCAGCCCGACGTAGATCGTCAGCGCGATCCCGGTCTCCCGTCTCGACGGTTCATGCGGCCGACGGCCGATCACGACCACGTCGAACAGCAGAATGGCGATCGTCACGCTCAGCGTGATGATCCATTCGAGTTGGGAAACGTTCACCGATCCTCCGGTCGTCAAAGCGCCGGAGGTCTCTTCCACCGCCACGGTAAAGCGTGCCGGCCCGCAGCACCGGTCGTCCGACGACGGCCGACGTGATGACGGCACCGCGGCGAAGGAATACTCCCCTCCGCAGGCGATTCTGCCAGGTACCAGTGGATGACCGAAACGGGCAGAACAAAACCCCCGCCGGTTGCGGTCTGACGGTTTCCCAATTGTGATCGCGACCCGCGTGCGGCGCAGGCGTCCCGTGCGCGTCGCTGAGTAGTTTTGTACCCGTGACTGGGCAGTTGCCGCCGGAATTACCGCCGCAGTATCTGCGGTCCCCGTCCGCGCCGCAGCCTCGCACGCTCATCGACATCCTCTACGACACAGCGAACCGCTACCCCGAGGCCCCCGCAATCGACGATGGCGACGTCCAGCTCACCTACGCCGAACTGATCACCGACATCGAGGACAGCGTGGCCTGGCTGGCCGCGCGCGGGATCGGCCGTGGGGACCGGATCGGGATCCGGATGCCGTCGGGCAATTACGCGCTGTATGTCGCGATCCTGGCGATCCTGGCCGCCGGCGCCGCCTACGTGCCCGTCGACGCCGATGACCCGCAGGAGCGCGCCGAGTTGGTGTTCGCCGAAGCCAACGTGGTGGCCGTGATCACCGAGGCCGGACTGTCCCGCGGCCCCGGCTCGTCGCGAGGTTGGCGCGCGGCGGCGCCACTCGGCCGTGACGATGCGTGGGTCATCTTCACGTCCGGCTCCACAGGCACCCCGAAAGGGGTCGCGGTCACCCACCGCAGCGCCGCCGCTTTTGTCGACGCCGAAGCACGAATGTTCCTGCGCGACAACCCCATCGGGCCCGGCGACCGCGTGCTGGCCGGGCTGTCGGTGGCGTTCGACGCATCCTGCGAAGAGATGTGGCTGGCCTGGCGCCACGGTGCCTGCCTGGTGCCAGCACCGCGCTCGCTCGTGCGCAGCGGGATGGACCTGGGACCGTGGCTGATCGCGCGCGACATCACCGTGGTGTCCACCGTCCCGACCCTGGCCGCCCTGTGGCCCGCGGAGGCCCTCGAGGCGGTGCGGCTGCTGATCTTCGGCGGCGAAGCGTGCCCACCGGAACTGGCAGAACGGCTCGCGGTCGAGGGCCGCGAGGTGTGGAACACCTACGGACCGACGGAGGCAACCGTCGTGGCGTGCGCCGCGCGCCTGTCGGGAAGCGGCCCGGTGAGCATCGGGCTGCCGCTGGCCGGCTGGGATCTGGCCGTGGTCGACCGCAACGGTGAGCCGCTGCCGTACGGCGAGGTGGGCGAACTCGTCATCGGCGGCGTGGGGCTGGCCCGCTACCTCGACCCGGAGAACGACGCGAACAAGTACGGGCCGATGCCGACACTCGGGTGGTCGCGCGCCTACCGCAGCGGAGATCTGGTGCGGCTGGAGCCCGACGGCCTCTACTTCGTCGGTCGCGTCGACGACCAGGTCAAGGTCGGTGGCCGTCGTATCGAACTCGGTGAGGTCGACACCGCCCTGGTCAACCTGCCCGGAGTGAGCGGCGGCGCGGCCGCCGTACGACGCACTGCCGGCGGCACCCCACTTCTGGTCGGCTATATCGCGAGCGCCGATCCGTCGTTCGACCTTGGCAAGGCGCGCGCCGCTCTGGCCGAGACGTTGCCCGCCGCGCTGGTGCCCCGGCTCGTGCTCGTCGACGAACTACCCGCCCGCACCTCGGGCAAGGTCGACCGCGACGCGCTGCCGTGGCCCGTCGCCGTCGACGGCGGCGACGGCGACGGCCTGACGGGCACGACGGGCCGGCTCGCCGGGCTGTGGCGCGACGTGCTCGCCGCTCCGGTCGACGGCCCCGAAGCCGACTTCTTCGCGCTCGGCGGCGGTTCGCTCTCCGCGGCACAACTGGTTGCCGCCCTGCGCCGGCGCCACCCGCAGGTGACCGTGGCCGACCTGTACGACCACCCTCGGCTGGGGTCGCTCGCGGGCTTTCTCGACGAGCTCGATCCGCCGCCGCAAGTCCGTCCGCGCGAGGTGAAGCCGACGCCGCGTCGGACCCAAGCCGTCCAGGTCACCTTGGCGCTGCCGCTGGCCACGCTGACCGGGTTGCAGTGGGTGGTGTGGCTGGCGCTGGCCAACAACGTCCTGTCCGGGTACGTGCCCTGGACCGTGCCGGTGAACTGGTGGTGGGTCGGCCTGGGCTTCGTGCTGTTCGTCACCCCGCTGGGCCGATTGGGTATCGCCGCGCTGTGCGCCCGGCTTCTGCTCGGCGGGTTGTCTCCCGGCACCTACCGGCGCGGCGGGCCGGTCCACCTCCGCGTCTGGCTAGCTGAGCGGCTCGCCGAAGCCAGCGGCGCCGAAAACCTCGCGGGCGCACCGTGGTTGGTGTACTACGCACGTGCGCTGGGCAACAAGGTCGGCAAGGGTGTGGACCTGCACTCGACACCGCCTGTGACCGGCATGCTCAGACTCGGACACCGCAGTTCGGTCGAACCCGAGGTCGACCTGTCCGGCCATTGGATCGACGGCGACCACTTCCACGTCGGGCCGATCACCGTCGGGAACGACGCGACGATCGGTGCGCGCACCACGCTGCTGCCTGGCGCCGTCGTCGGTAAAGACGCCGATGTGGCCCCCGGCTCCGGCGTCGTCGGCAAGGTGAAAAACGGCCAGTACTGGACGGGTTCGCCCGCGGTGAAGTCGGGCAAGGCGCGCCACCCGTGGCCGGACCACCGACCGCACCGGGCCCCGCTGTGGGTGGCGGTCTACGGTGTCGCGTCGATCCTCATCAGCGCGCTGCCGCTGCTCGCGCTCGCGGTCGGATTGGCCGTGATCGGCTACGGCGTCCGCAATACCGGCTCGGTGACGGATGCGATCGCGCCCGCCGCGCTGTGGACACCGGCGGCGACCTTGGCGGCCGCCGTAACCTACGCGGTAGTGACGGTGATCGGGGTACGACTGCTATCGCTGGGGCTGTGCGAGGGACATCACCCGGTGCGCAGCCGCATCGGATGGCAGATCTGGGCCACCGAACGCCTGATGGACGCCGCACGCACCTACCTGTTCCCGATCTACGCGAGCCTGTTCACGCCCTCGTGGTTGCGGCTGCTGGGAGCCAAAGTAGGCCGCGGGACCGAGATTTCGACCGTCCTGCTCATACCGAAGTTCACGGTCGTGGAGGACGGCGCCTTCTTGGCCGACGACACCATGGTGGCGTCTTACGAGTTGGGCGGCGGCTGGATTCACGTCGCGAAGGCGACGATCGGCAAGCGTGCGTTCCTCGGCAACTCGGGCATCGCACAACCGGGCCGCAAGGTACCCGACGACGGGCTGGTAGCGGTGTTGTCGGCAGCCCCGCGCAAGGCCAAGGCCGGCTCGTCGTGGTTGGGCAGCCCGCCGGTTCGGTTGCGCCGCAAGCCGACCGCAGCAGATGCGCTGCGCACGTTCCACCCGTCGACGAGGCTGAAGCTACTGCGCGGGCTGGTCGAGACGTGTCGGATCGTACCGTTGATCGTGACCTTCGGGATCGGTGTCGCGGTGCTGCTCGCCCTGCAGTGGCTGGCCGTACAAGCCGGTTGGCGGTGGGCCGCACTGGCCTGCGGTGCAGTGCTGTTGGTTGCGGGGGCGATCGCCGGACTCGCCGCCGTGATCGCGAAATGGCTTGTGGTGGGGCGCATCGTGGCCGGCGAGCATCCGCTGTGGTCGCCGTTCGTGTGGCGTAACGAGGTTTCCGACACTTTCGTGGAGACCGTCGCCGCGCCGTGGTTCGCCCGCGCGGCCGGCGGGACGCCGGTGATGAGCCTGTGGCTGCGGGCGCTGGGCGCCAGGGTCGGCCGCGGGGTTTGGTGCGAAACGTACTGGCTGCCGGAGGCCGACCTGGTCATCCTCGGGGAGGGCGCCACCGTCAACCGGGGCTGCGTGGTGCAGACGCACCTGTTTCACGACAGGATCATGCGGATGGACACCGTCGTCCTGGAGCAGGGTTCGACGCTCGGCGCGCACTGTGTGGCGCTGCCCGCGGCGCGCATCGGTGCCGGAGCGACCGTCGGTCCGGCCTCGCTCGTCATGCGTGGCGACGAAGTGCCCCCGTCGACGCGATGGCAGGGCAATCCCATCGTGTCGTGGCGTGTCTCACGCAAGAAGCACGCCGGCGCGCCGGCATCTTCGACCAGAGAAACGGCCGCGTGACCAGAGGCAGGAAGAAGTCGACACCGGTCATCGACCCGTACCTGCCCGCCAGCGGCAACTTCGGTTATCGGGCGTCGCGCTATGAACTCGACCTCGAGTACAAGGTGGCGATCAACCGACTGTCGGGAACGGCGACGATCACCGCGGTGACACTTGCCGCGTTACACACCTTCACCCTCGACATCACCGACGCGCTCGCGGTCACGAAGGTGACCGTCAACGGTGCTCGCCCGCAACAGTTCCACACGTCGTCGGGCAAGCTGCACATCGCTTTGCGCGATGCGCTGCCCGCCGGTGCGGCGATGACGATCGTGGTGCGCTACGGCGGCGCTCCCCGGCCGATCCGTTCACTCTGGGGCGACGTGGGTTTCGAGGAGCTTACCGATGGCGCGCTCGTCGCCGGCCAGCCGAACGGGGCGCAGTCGTGGTTCCCGTGCGACGACCATCCGAGCGCCAAGGCCAGCTTCCGCATCCAGATCGCCACCGAGACCCCGTATCACGTGATCGCCAACGGCGAGTTGGTGTCTCGGCGGGCTCGTGCGGCAATGACGACGTGGACCTACGAGTTGCCCGAGCCGACGTCGACATATCTGGTCACGTTGCAGATCGGCAGGTACGAGCGCCGTCGCATGGCCGGCAACGGCGTCTCGATTCATGCGGTTCTCCCGGACCGGTTGCGTGAGAACTTCGAGCATGACTTCGCCCGGCAACCGCAGATGATGAAGCTGTTCGTCAAGTTGTTCGGGGCCTATCCGCTCGATGAGGGTTACACCGTCGTGGTGACCGACGACGACCTCGAGATTCCGCTCGAGGCACAGGGTATTTCGATTTTCGGCGCCAACCACTGCGACGGTAGGGGCAGAGCCGAGCGGCTCATCGCCCATGAACTCGCCCATCAGTGGTTCGGCAACTCGGTGACCGCGAAGCGGTGGCGCCACATCTGGTTGCACGAGGGGTTCGCGTGTTACGCCGAATGGCTGTGGTCGGAGAACTCAGGAGGCCGCAGCGCCGACGAGTGGGCGCACCATTATCACCAGCGGCTCGCGAACTCGCCGCGGGACCTCGTGCTCGCCGACCCCGGTCCCCGCGATATGTTCGACGACCGCGTGTACAAGCGCGGGGCGTTGACATTGCACGTGCTGCGCCGCCGACTCGGCGATGCCGACTTCTTTGCCTTGCTGCAGGATTGGACCGCTCGCTATCGGCACAGCTCGGTGGTGACCGACGATTTCACGGGGCTGGCATCGCATTACGCGAACGAGTCACTTCGGTCATTGTGGGAACCCTGGTTGTATTCGACCGGGTTACCCGATCTGGAATCGCCGTGACCGATGCGGGTTTCGATGCGCTCAGCGCGAGCGGCGCATCACCCTCCGGTCCGGCCGCGCGCAGCAGTGTCGTCCGTGTCGGCGCGGCGACCGCCGTAACCGCGCTGTGCGGCTATGTGGTGCTCTACCTGGCCGCCCGCGACCTGGAGCCCGCCGGCTTCTCGGTGTTCGCGGTGTTCTGGGGAGCGTTCGGCTTGGTCTCTGGTGCGGCGTTCGGTCTGTTGCAGGAGGCCACCAGGGAGGTGCGGTCCGCCGCGCACGCCGAGATGACGGGAACGCAACGGACCCGTCCGATGTGGGTGGCCGCCGTGGTGGGCGTGGTGTCGGCCGTTGCGATCGCGCTCAGCTCACCGCTGTGGTCTGAACACGTATTCGTCGACGCACGGTGGCTTTCGGTCACGCTGCTGGCCGTCGGCCTGGCCGGGATCTGCTTGCACGCAACGTTGCTCGGCATCCTGGCCGGATTGGACAGGTGGACCGCTTACGGGTCGCTCATGGTGACCGATGCGGGCCTGCGGGTCCTGGTGGCCGTCGTGACCTTCCTGGTCGGCTGGGGTCTGGCCGGCTATCTGTGGGCCACCGTCGCGGGTGCGGTGGCGTGGCTGATCATGCTGATCGCCTCACCGGCCACCCTGCGGGCCGCGACACTGCTGACCCCGGTCGGCACCGCGACATTCCTGCGTGGCGCTGCACATTCGGTCACGGCAGCGGGGGCCAGCGCGATCCTGGTCATGGGATTTCCGGTGCTGCTGCAGGCGACCTCCGGCGACCTCGGCGCGGCGGGCGGCGTCGTGATCCTGGCCGTCACGCTGACGCGGGCGCCACTGCTCGTTCCGCTGACTGCGATGCAGGGCAACCTGATCGCTCATTTCGTCGACCAGCGCGCACACCGATTGCGTGCCCTCGCGGCCCCCGCGCTCGTCGTGACCGGTGCGGGCCTGATCGGTGTGCTCGCCGCCTGGACGGTCGGACCGTGGTTGCTGCGCAGCGGGTTCGGCGCCGAGTACCGTGCCGACGGCGCACTGCTGGCGTGGTTGACGGGCGGGGCCATCGCCATCGGGTTGCTCACACTGACCGGCGCGGCGGCAGTGGCGGCGGCCCTGCACCGCGCGTACTCGCTGGGCTGGGTGTCTGCCACGGTTGCCTCGACGCTGTTGCTGCTGTTACCGCTCGACCTGCAGACCCGGACGGTGATCGCGCTGCTGTGCGGGCCGGTGGTCGGCATCGCTGTGCATCTGGCCGCGCTGTCGTCCGTATGCTGGCCCCGTTCTTAAGGTGAGGAAGACCGAATGACTTGGCTGGTGACCGGAGGCGCCGGATACATCGGTTCGCACGTCGTGCGGGCGGTGTCCGACGACGGCATCCCGGTGGTGGTCATCGACGACCTCTCCACCGGCCTCGAGCGATTCGTCCCTCCGGCCATCCCCTTGGTGCGCGGTAGCCTGCTCGACGGTCCACTCGTCGTCCGTACGCTCGAGGAGCATCGTGTCTCCGGCGTCATACACATCGCGGGATTCAAGTACGCGGGCGTCTCCGTGCAACGGCCGCTGCACACCTACGAGCAGAACATCTCGGCGATGGTCACGCTACTGAAGGCGATGGACACCGTCGGCGTCGACAACGTGGTGTTCTCGTCGAGCGCCGCCACCTACGGCACCCCGGATGTCGACATCGTCACCGAACAGACACCGACGGCTCCCGAATCACCGTACGGGGTGAGCAAACTGGTGGGCGAGTGGATGATTCGCGACGTGGCTCGGGCGTCCGGGTTACACCACACGAGCCTGCGTTACTTCAACGTGGTGGGCTCGGGTTCGGCGGACCTGTTCGACGTCAGCCCGCACAATCTTTTCCCGCTGGTGTTCGACATGCTCTGTCGCGGTGAAACGCCGCGGATCAACGGTGCCGACTACCCCACCGCCGACGGCACCTGCGTGCGTGACTACATTCACGTGTCGGATCTGGCATTGGCACATGTCGCCGCGGCGCGGCGGCTTGCCGCCGGTGAGCCGGTCGAGCCCGTTTACAACCTCGGCAGCGGTAGCGGCACATCCGTGCGGGAGATCATGACCACGATCCGGCAGGTCACTGGCTTCGATTTCGAACCGGTCATCGGCCCGCGCCGAGCGGGTGACCCCGCCCGTATCGTCGCATCCGGCGACCTGGCGGCACGCGATCTCGACTGGCAGATGCGACATTCGCTGGAGGAGATGGTGCGGTCCGCATGGATTGCGCGCCGACACGCGGGGGACGCGTATCCGCGGTAACTTCGCGCTGGGCAACTGGGTCGCTCGCACCGCCGTCGTCCTGATCGTCGTGCAGTTGGCGATCCGGGCGGTACTGGCATTCGGCGGCTACTTCTACTGGGACGACCTGATCCTGATCGGCCGCGCTGGCACCCAGACACTGGTGTCGCCGGCTTATCTGTTCGACGACCACGACGGCCACGTCATGCCGGGGGTTTTCCTGGTCGCGGGCGGAATCACGCGGTTGGCTCCGCTGAACTGGGTCGGCCCGGCGATCAGCCTGCTCGTACTGCAGTCGCTGGTCTCGCTGGCCCTACTGCGGACGCTGCACGTCATACTCGGCTGGCGGCCAGTGCTGTTGCTGCCGTTGACCTTTGCGTTGTTCACGCCGCTTGCGGTACCCGGGTTCGCGTGGTGGGCCGCGGCGCTGAACTCGCTGCCGATGCTGGCGGCGATGGCGTGGGTGTGCGGCGACGCGATCCTCTTGTTGCGCACCGGCAATCAACGCTACGCGGCGACGGGTCTTGCGGTGTACGTCGGCGGACTGCTGTTCTTCGAGAAGGCCGCGGTGATCCCGTTCGTCGCATTCGCCGTGGCGGCGCTGTTGGCGTACGTGAGCGGTACCGGGTCGCCGAAAGCGGTGTGGCGCAAAGGCCTCCGGTTCTGGGTGCCGGCGTTGGGGGTGACCGTCGGCTGGATCGCCGTGTATCTGGTCGTGGTCGATCAGAAGCGGTGGAGCCTGGATCTGGCGATGACGTGGGACCTGCTCGCGCGATCGGTGACGCACGGGGTCCTGCCCGGCCTGGTCGGCGGACCGTGGCACTGGCAGCGCTGGGCGCCGGCGTCGCCGTGGGCTACGCCGCCGATGACGGCGATGGTGCTGGGGTGGGCGGCGCTGGCCGCGGTGGTGGCCGTGACGTTTGTCCGCAAACGGCGCATCGGCCCGGTGTGGTTGGCGGCGGCGGGTTACGCGGTGGCCTGCCAGATCCCGATCTACCTGATGCGGTCGTCACAGTTCACCGCTCTGGAACTGGCGCAGACGCTGCGCTACCTGCCCGACCTTGTCATTGTGCTGACTCTGCTGGCCGCGGTCGGGCTGTGCGCGCCGAATCGCGAGGGCTCGCAGTGGCTGGACGCGTCGCGGACGCGCACGGTGGTGACGTGTGCGCTGACAGTGGCATTCGTGGTCAGCAGCTTGTACTCGACCGCGACGTTCTTGACGAGTTGGCGCGACAACCCGGCACACAGTTATCTGCAGAACGCGCTGGCGGGGCTGGCCGAGGCCGCCCGGCTGTCCGATGCGCCGATGCTCGACCAGGAGGTCGACCCGATGGTGCTGCAGCGGGTGGTGGGACCCGAGAACCGTGCCGGCCACATGTTCGCGCTGGTGCGCAATCGTCCTGAATTCGCCGTCGCCACAACGGAGTTGCGCATGCTGGATAACGCCGGTCGGGTGGTCGACGCGAAGGTGACGTGGGTGCGCAGCATCGCGCCGGGACCGGAGCCGAACTGCGGATACCTCGTGCAGCCGGACGCCCCGGTCCGGATGCCGTTGGACGGACCCCTGTTGCCTGCGGACTGGACAGCGGAGATCAACTACCTGGCCAACAGCGACGGCTCGATGACGATGTCGCTGTCGGAGGGCCAGCAGGTCAAGGTGCCGGTCCGGCCCGGGCTGAACCGCGTGTTCGTCCGGTTACCGGGTGCTGGCGACGCGATCGAGGTGCGTGCCAACACCGCGGCGTTGTCGGTGTGCATCGCGTCGGGGCCGGTCGGATTCGTGGCGCCGAGGTAGCCGGCGCGCTGAGTTCTTCCGTGACGGGCAACTTCTGCCGCCGGATGAGATCGCCGACGACGACCGGAACAGCTACGGAAGGTAGTCGACCAATTACCTGACACCGTGGCCACATATCCCGCCGCGCGATCGACGTGTTCGGCCGCAGGCACGCCATAATCGCCCCCCAGTGAGTTCCCCGACAAGAATTCCGGGTTTTCCGCGAGGGCCTGAGCCGGACGTGGAGCCACCTAGGAGAATCGAACTCCTGACCTGCTCATTACGAGTGAGCCGCTCTGCCGACTGAGCTAAGGTGGCGTGCTCGCGATGAGCGCCTGCACGGAGAGCAGACGGCACCGTCGGGCGGGACGAGTCTACGGCAGGGCCCGCCGCGGACCCAACTCAGTCGCGCAAGGCCTGCCCGACCGTCGCGACCATCGCGTCGACCGCGAACTTCGGCTTGACGTTGACCGCGAGCGCCTCCCGACACTCCAGCACCGCTTCGATGCAGCGCAGCAGCTTGTCCGGCGATGCATGCGCGGCCAGCTTGGCAACCTCGTCTCCCATATCGGGGTGGTTGTGCTGGACGCTGCTCGCGCCGGACGACACCAGCAGCGCGTCGCGGAAGTACGTCGCCAGATCGATCAGGGCCCGGTCGAGGGAGTCGCGTGACGCCCGCGTCTTGCGTGACTTCTGCCGTCGCTCAAGGGCATTCAGCGCCCCCGCCGCGCCACGCAGCGAGCCGGCCGTCCCCTTTCCGGTGCCACCGGCGCCCAGTGCGGTGCGCAGTTCCTCTGTCTCGGCCTCATTGCGGTCCACCGTCAGTGCCAGGGCCTCGTCCTCGGCCGTCTTCACCAACTCCTCGGCCGCGGCGTAGGCCCGCGACGGCGTCGCCGCGTCGCGCGCCAGACCCAACGCCCGCTTCCGGCGTTCCCGGGCCGCTTCGTCGGTGGCCAGCCGTCGAGCCCTGCCGACATGGCCGCCGCTGACCGATGCCGCCCACTGCGCAACGTCGTCCGCGAGTCCGTCGCTGTCGATCAGCATGCCCGCGATCGCCTCCACGCTCGGCGTCACCAACGCCACATGCCGACAGCGGGAGCGCAGCGTGATCGCGATGTCTTCCGGGTCCACCGACGGCGCGCACAGCAGGAACACCGTCGACGGCGGCGGCTCCTCGACGACCTTGAGCAGCGCGTTCGCCGCCCCCTCGGTCAGCCGATCGGCGTCCTCGATCAGCACGATCTGCCACCGTCCGGTACCTGGCCGCCGCGACGCGATCTGCACGATGGCGCGCATCTCGTCGACGCCGATCGACAAACCCTCGGGGATGATCCGTCGCACGTCGGCGTGGGTACCGGCCATCGTCGTGGTACAGGCCCGGCATTCGCCACAGCCCGGCACACCCGGGGCGGTGCACTGCAGCGCCGCCGCGAAGCACAGCGCCGCCACCGATCGGCCCGAACCCGGCGGCCCCGTGATGAGCCACGCGTGTGTCATGGTCCCGGTTATCCCGTCGGTGTGAGCCGCCTCACCGCGCGCGGCGCGCGCCGCAGCCACCAACTCGGCCTCAATAGCCTGCTGGCCCACCAGACGCGAGAAAACACCGCCCATCGCAGATAACAGTAGTGCTGCGAACCGACACGTCCGTCTCACAGCACCCGTAGCCGTCCCCGATGCCCGATACGGTTGACGCGTGGCCATTCAGGATCGACCGATCGGGCGAATCAGCGCATTCGTCCGATGGGCCGCGCGCACCCCATGGCCGGTGTTCACGCTGGGCATGGTGCAGGCCGACATCATCGGCGCCCTGCTCGTCCTGAGCTTCCTGAGGTTCGGGCTGCCCCCCGAGGACCGGATTCAGCTGCAGGATCTGCCCGCCTTCAACTTGGCGGTCTTCCTCGGCTTCCTGTTCGTCTCCTTCACCGTCGCGGCGTACTGGAGCCTGCGGCTGCTGATCCCGGTCATGCGGTGGCAGCGCCGCGACATGCTGCTCGGCGACCGGGATCCGGCCGACACCGAGGTCGCGCGCACCCGCGCGCTGAAGATGCCGTTCTACCGGTCGGTGATCAACGTCGTGAACTGGCTGTTGGGCTCGGTGGTGTTCATCGTCGCCAGCTGGCCGGTCGCCAGTAAGTCGGCGCCGGTGGTCGCGGTCGCCACCGGGCTGGGTGCCACCGCGACCGCGATCATCGGTTACCTGCAGTCCGAGCGGGTGCTGCGTCCCGTCGCCGTGGCCGCCCTGCGCGGTGGGGTTCCGGAGAACTTCCGCGCGCCCGGCGTGGTGGCGCGACAGGTGATGACCTGGGTGCTGTCGACTGCGGTTCCGATCATCGCGATCGTGCTGGCATTGGTGGCCAGCAAGTTCGGGGTCCTGACCGCGCCCGCCGACCGCCTCACCACGCCGATCCTGATCCTCGCGATCTCCGCGCTGGTGGTCGGGCTGGCCGGTACCGTGCTGGTGGCGATGTCGATCGCCGACCCGCTGCGCCAGCTGCGCTGGGCGCTCGGCGAGGTGCAGCGGGGCAATTACAACGCCCACATGCAGATCTACGACGCCAGCGAGCTGGGCCTGCTGCAGGCCGGATTCAACGACATGGTGCGCGACCTGGCCGAACGGCAGCGGCTGCGCGACCTGTTCGGCCGCTACGTCGGGGAGGACGTGGCGCGGCGCGCGCTGGAGCGCGGTACCGAACTGGGCGGTCAGGAACGCGACGTCGCGGTGCTGTTCGTCGATCTGGTCGGCTCGACGCAGCTTGCGGCGACCATCCCCGCCGCAGAGGTCGTCAACCTGCTCAACGACTTCTTCCGCGTCGTGGTCGACACGGTCAACCGGCACGGCGGATTCGTCAACAAGTTCCAGGGCGACGCGGCGCTGGCCATCTTCGGCGCGCCGATCGAACATCCCGACGCCTGCGGCGGCGCGCTCGCCGCCTCACGCGAACTGCATGACGAGCTGATCGAGGTGCTGGGCCAGACGGAGTTCGGCATCGGGGTCTCCTCTGGCCGGGCGATCGCCGGGCACATCGGCGCGCAGGCCCGGTTCGAGTACACGGTGATCGGTGATCCGGTCAACGAGGCGGCCCGGCTCACCGAACTGGCCAAGCTGGAAGAGGGACACGTCCTGGCCTCCGCGATCGCGGTCAGCGGGGCCCTCGACGCCGAAGCGCTCTGCTGGGACGTCGGTGAGGTCGTCGAACTTCGCGGGCGAGCGGCCCCGACGCAGTTGGCGCGGCCGCTGAATTTGCTCTCACCGGATGCGGCGGCCGGCGCCGAACGTGAAGTCGTGTCCGAAGAATCGCGCTGATTTCGAGCACAACCGCACGTTCGCGGGCTAGCTCTTCTTGGCGGCCTTCTTCGCGGGCGCCTTCTTCTTGGTCGCCTTCTTCGTCCGCTTCACCGGACCGCGCGCCCGTCGATCGGCGAGCAGTTCGGCGGCGCGCTCGTCGGTGATCGACAACACGTCGTCACCCTTGCGCAGGCTGGCGTTGGTCTCCCCGTCGGTGACATAGGGGCCGAACCGGCCATCCTTGATCACCATCGGCTTGCCCGTGGCCGGGTCGTTGCCCAACTCGCGCAGCGGAGGCGCCGCGGCCCGTTGGCCGCCTCGGCGTTTGGGCTCCGCATAGATCTTCAGCGCCTCGTCGAGCGTGATGTCGAACATCTGCTCTTCGGTGGCCAACGACCGAGAGTCCGTGCCGCGCTTCAGGTACGGGCCGTAGCGACCGTTCTGCGCGGTGATCTCCTCGCCCGTGTTCGGGTCGACGCCGACGACACGTGGCAAAGACAGCAACCGCAACGCGTCCTCGAGCGTCACCGATTCCAAATCCATCGTCCGCAGCAGCGAACCGGTCCGCGGCTTCGGGCCGGTCGGCTTTTTGCCCTTCTTCGCCGTCGACCCCGCGTCACCCTCATCGGGAGGCTCGGGCAACACCTCGGTGACGTAGGGCCCGTAACGTCCATCCTTGGCGACGATCTCGTGTCCGGTCGCCGGGTCGACACCCAGCGATCGGCCCTCTTGCGGTGTGGCGAACAGCTTTTCGGCGAGGTCCAGTGTCAGCTCGTCCGGGGTGAGCTCGTCTTTGAGGTTGGCTCGCTGCGGGGCCGGCTCACCGTCGTCTCCAGCGACCATCCGCTCCAGGTACGCGCCGTTCTTGCCCACCCGCACATAGATCGGGCGGCCCTGTTCATCGTCGAAAAGCTTGATGGAGTTGACTTCTCGGGCGTCGATCTCCTCGAGGTTGACCCCGACGAGCTTCTTCAGCCCGCCCGATCGCGCGATCGAATCCTCGACTCCGTGAGCACCACCGAAGTAGAAGTTGTTGAGCCAGTTGGTCCGTCGCTCGTTACCTGCGGCAATCTGGTCGAGCTCGTCTTCCATCGCCGCGGTGAACCCGTAGTCGACGAGCCGGCTGAAGTGCTGTTCGAGCAGTCCGATGACGGCGAACGCCACCCAGGACGGCACCAGCGCACTGCCGCGCTTCATCACGTAACCGCGGTCCTGAATGGTCTTGATGATCGACGAGTACGTCGACGGCCGGCCGATGCCGAGATCCTCGAGCGCCTTGATCAGCGAGGCCTCGGTGTAGCGGGCGGGCGGCGTCGTGGTGTGCCCGTCGGCCGTGAGCTCCTTGGCGTCGACGCGCTGGCCCTCGGTGAGGTTGGGCAGTCGGCTCTCGGCGTCGTCGGCCTCGCCGCCGGCTTGATCGTCGATGCTCTCGACGTAGGCCTTCAGGAAGCCGGCGAACGTGATCGTGCGGCCGGACGCACTGAAGATCACCTGCTGGCCGTCACGCGACGTCCCGCCGATGCGAAGGCTCAGCGTCGTACCGCGCGCATCGGCCATCTGCGAGGCCACAGTGCGCTGCCAGATCAGCTCGTAGAGCCGGAACTCGTCGGTGTCGAGCTGGCCGTGCAGCTGGCCCGGCGTGGAGAACACGTCCCCCGCGGGGCGGATCGCCTCGTGCGCCTCCTGCGCGTTCTTCACCTTGCGCGTGTACTGCCGCGGCGACGGGTGCAGGTACTCCTCGCCGTAGAGCTGACGGGCCTGGTTGCGGGCCGCTTCGACAGCGCTCGCCGACAACGTCGTCGAGTCGGTACGCATATAGGTGATGTAGCCGTTCTCGTAGAGCCGCTGCGCGACGCTCATCGTGCGCTCGGAAGAGAACCGCAGCTTGCGGCCCGCCTCCTGTTGCAGCGTCGAGGTCATGAACGGCGCGTAGGGCCTGCGGGTGTAGGGCTTCTGCTCGACGGACCTGACCGCCAACTGCGCCCCGCGCAGACCATTCGCCAGCGCGGTAGCGCCGACCTCGTCGAGTACCAGGACCTCATCGGGCTTGCGGACCTGACCCAGCGAGTCGAAATCGCGTCCGGTGGCCACTCGCCGCCCGTCGACGGTGTTCAGCTTCGCGGTGAAGGTGGGCGGGGACGCCTGTGGGTCGGACACGCCGGCGTCGAGCTCGGCGGTGACGTCCCAGTAACCCGCGCTGCGGAACGCCATCCGCTCGCGTTCGCGCTGCACGATGATCCGCGTCGCGACCGACTGCACCCGCCCGGCCGACAACTTCGGCGCGACCTTCTTCCACAGCACCGGGCTGACCTCGTAGCCATAGAGCCGGTCCATGATGCGGCGGGTCTCCTGGGCATCGACCAGGTCGCTGTCCAGGTCGCGGGGATCCTCGGCGGCGGCCCTGATGGCCGGTTCGGTGATCTCGTGGAACACCATCCGCTTGACCGGGACACGCGGCTTGAGCGTCTCGAGCAGGTGCCAGGCGATGGCCTCGCCCTCGCGGTCGCCGTCCGTCGCCAGATACAGCTCGTCGACGTCCTTGAGCAGGCCCTTCAGTTCGGCGACGGTGCTCTTCTTCTCGGGGCTGATGATGTAGAGCGGCTCGAAGTTGTTCTCCACGTCCACCCCGAGGCGGGCCCATGGCTCCGACTTGTACTTCGCGGGCACGTCGGCGGCGTTGCGCGGCAGGTCACGGATGTGCCCCCGGGAGGACTCGACGATGTAGCTGGAGCCGAGGTAACCGGCTATCTTGCGCGCCTTGGTAGGCGACTCGACAATGACGAGCCGCCGCACGCTACCGTTGCGACCGCTGCTGGCGCGGTCTCCGTCTGCCACCTGTACTCAGCTCCACTTCTTGCGCTGCCGACGTTGTCGAGATACCCCCGCGGCGGGGCCCTCGACCCTGTCGGCATGTGACAATTTCGCACCCCGCGCCACCCGACGCAAACTGGCCCCCCTCTATACGGCCGTCAGATCCGCGGCCACTGCTGAAACGCCTCCGCGTTGCCCGGAGGTTCCCCCACGTTCTCTACCAGGCGTGATAGCCGACGACGACCGCTGATCCGCAGCGCTGGGCGCGACCCGCGAGTACCGATCAACGTCGGCGCGATCCCCACCCGCATCATGGCCGACGCGAGCGGCGAATGCGTGTCCGGCGCGTGCGGGTCCAGACCGAGCAGATACCGGTCCGCCTCCGGCGTGCCCGCCGCCAACGTCCAGGCCCGAAGCTCCCGTGGCCCGGGCAGCCACTGCGGTGGGACGGTCTTGACCGCACCGCGGGTCCAATCGGTCGCGATACCGACCAGCCGGGGGTCGACCGCGGTGCGCACCAGCGGGGTGTTTTCGTCCGTACGTGCGATCTCCGGCTGCAGACCGGCCTCGACGATCATCTGGGCGAGCGCCTCGGCCCGCCACAGCGCATCGACGACGACCGACAGCCGCGCCCCCTGCTGCGAGCCCGAACCCACCAGAACCACCTGGCCAGGTGCGGCGAGCAGCCCGGTGAGGTCGGCGACCGCGGGGGGCACCGACTCCGCCGAGAAGAACGACAGCTGGCTCACAAATCGACAGTAAGCCAGGTCTCCCTATCTACCGTGTCGGCCGTGCCGCAGCGCGCCGGAATAGCGAACACCCCGCGGCGCCCGGTCTCGGATGCGCGCGGGGTGTTGCCTTTGGTTTGTGTTGGTCGCTCTAGACGGCCCGAACACCAGTGGCCTGCGGCCCCTTGGGGCTCTGGCCAACCTCGAACTCGACCTTCTGGTTCTCCTCCAGGGTGCGGAAGCCGCTGCCCTGAATCTCCGTGTAGTGGACGAAAACGTCGGCGGAGCCGTCCTCCGGGGCGATGAAGCCGAAGCCCTTCTCCGCGTTGAACCACTTCACAGTTCCCTGTGGCATTTCCTGTTGTTTCCTTCTCTTATTCACCGGGTGCGGTCCACCGTCTTTCGGTACACCGGGCCCGTTCCGACCGCTCTCCTTCGTGGAAGCTCGGAACTCGACCCGACCTACAACCCTCGCAGGAACCGCGATCGCAACGTCGATCCTGCGAGTGCTAGTACACGAACACAGAAGCTGCGACCGCGGTAAGTCAATCACGTTCCTCGCTGCGGCAACAGTCTCGGCGTTACAAGTGGGGAACAATTCACCTAAAGACGGGTCTCGGAGAGGACGATCGATGGCTGATTTCGGCCGCGAGCTACTCGCGTGCGCGGTCGAAGGCACGGGGCGGGGCGGGCAGAATCCGCTGCGCCACGTCGCAGATATTCCGCCGCGCCAGGGCCGGCCGCGGGGCTGGCCGTGCTGGGCCGACCCAGATGTGGTGCGGGCGTTTGTTGATCGGGGCATCGAGGCACCGTGGTCACATCAGCTTGCCGCGGCGGAGCTCGCCCACGATGGTCGCCACGTGGTGCTGTGCACCGGAACGGCGTCGGGCAAGTCGCTGGCCTACCAACTGCCGATATTGACAGATCTGAAGGCGGACCCGCGAACCCGCGTGCTCTACCTGTCGCCGACCAAGGCGCTCGGCCACGACCAACTCCGAACTGCGGTGGCGCTCACCGAGGCTGTCGGCTTACCCGACGTCGCGCCGTGCGCCTACGACGGCGACAGTCCCAGCGACGTGCGGCGCTTCGCCCGCGAACGGTCACGGTGGATCTTCTCCAATCCCGACATGATCCACCTGTCGCTGCTTCGCAACCACGCCCGCTGGGCGGTGTTCCTGCGGAACCTGCGCTATCTGGTTGTCGACGAATGCCACTACTATCGCGGCATTTTTGGCTCGAACGTGGCGATGGTGCTGCGCCGGCTGCTGCGCCTGTGTGCGAGATACTCGGCCACCGGCAACGTGCCCACCGTGATCTTCGCCAGCGCGACGACGGCCGCGCCGGCAGAGACGGCTTCGGAACTGATCGGGCAATCCGTCGTCGAGGTGACTGAAGACGGGTCGCCGCAGGGTGCCCGTACCGTGGCGCTGTGGGAGCCACCCCTGCTCGAGGACGTCGTCGGTGAAAACGGGGCACCGGTAAGACGTTCGGCAGGCGCTGAGGCGGCGAGCGTGATGGCCGACCTGGTCGCGGAGGGGGCCCGGATGCTTACGTTCGTGCGGTCCCGCCGCGGCGCCGAACTGACAGCGCTCGGTGCGCGAGCGCGTTTACAGGACCGGGCGCCGGATCTGGCCGATCGGGTGGCGTCCTATCGCGCCGGTTACCTCTCCGAGGACCGCCGCGCTCTCGAACGCGCGCTGGCCGATGGTGACTTACGGGGGCTGGCAACCACGAACGCGTTGGAGTTGGGTGTCGACATCGCGGGCCTGGACGCCGTTGTCCTCGCCGGGTTTCCGGGCACTGTGACGTCGTTCTGGCAACAGGCCGGCCGGTCCGGCCGACGCGGGCAGGGGGCACTGATCGTGTTGATCGCCCGCGACGATCCGCTCGACACCTACCTGGTACACCATCCGGCCGCGCTGCTGGACAAGCCCATCGAACGCGTCGTGATCGATCCGACGAACCCGTATGTGCTTGGGCCGCAGATTCTCTGCGCCGCAGCCGAACTTCCGCTGACCGACGCGGAGGTCCGGATGTGGAACGCCGAAGCGGTGGCGGATGCGCTCGTCGACGACGGATTGTTGCGCCGACGGGCCAACGGCTACTTCCCCACCCCCGGCACGGATCCGCATCCGGCCGTCGATATCCGCGGGTCGTGGGGCGGCCAGATCGCGATCCTGGAAGCCGGTACCGGGCGGATGCTGGGCAGCACCGGCGCGGGCCAGGCACCCGCCTCGGTGCATCCCGGTGCCGTATACCTGCATCAAGGCGAGACCTACGTCGTCGACTCGCTCGACTTCGAGGACGGCGTGGCGTTCGTGCATGCGGACGATCCGGGCTACACCACCTCCGCCCGAGAGGTGACCGACATCTCGGTCACCGGACAGGGCGAGCGAAAGACCTTCGGCCCGGTCACCGTTGGACTCGTACCGGTATCGGTGACCAATACGGTGATTGGTTATCTGCGCCGACGCCTGACGGGCGAGGTGATCGACTTCGTCGAACTCGAGATGCCCACCCGCACGCTGGACACCACCGCGGTGATGTGCACGATCACCCCAGAGGCGTTGCAGCACAACGGTCTCGAACTGCTTCGAGTGCCTGGGGCCCTGCACGCCGCAGAACACGCGGCCATCGGGCTCCTGCCGCTGGTCGCCAGCTGCGATCGTGGCGACATCGGCGGAGTCTCGACTGCGGTCGGTCCGGTACAGGGGTTGCCGACGATTTTCGTCTACGACGGATATCCCGGCGGGGCCGGTTTCGCCGACCGCGGCTTCCAGGGGCTTGCCACGTGGTGGGCGGCGACGGCCGACGCGATCGAGGCGTGCGAATGCCCTGCGGGTTGCCCGTCGTGTGTGCAGTCGCCCAAATGCGGCAACGGAAACGACCCACTGGACAAGCAAGGTGCGGTGCGGGTGCTGCGCCTGGTGCTCCGCGAGATTTCGGGATCCTCGAGGTGAAGGACGATGCCAACTGCCCACCGGTAAAGTGTCAACCATGATCCACGACTGGGTGCTCGTGGAGACGCTGGGCAACGAGCCCCTCGTGGTCGCGCAAGGTCATCGAACCAAGAACTTGATTCCGATCAGTGCGTTCCTGCGACGCAATCCCCACTTGATGGCGGTCCAGACCGCGATCGGCGAGACCGTGCGCGCGCGACAGGGCCTGAGCAGCATCACACCGAAGAACGACCGAGTCATTCGCACGGAGGTCGTGCAGATGACCGACGGCCGGATACACGGGGTACATGTCTGGATCGGACCGCCCGACATGGAACCTCCGGAGCGGCCGCTGCCCGGACCACTGATGTGGGATCTCAACACCGGAACCGCCACAGCCACCGAGGAATCTTTGCTCAACAGCGGCTGGGATCCGCAGCGGGAGGCCATGCAGAACCGCACCTTCGCCGACGATCTGCCGATGCGCGAGCTCAACCCGAGCGAAGCCAAGGTGTTGACGATGGCGATCAAACGCGAGCCGGGCACGATCTTCTGCAGTACCTGGGACGTCAACGACTACCGCGGTGAGCCGATCACTGTCGGCTTTGTCACGCGTACGGTGCTCGAATCCGACGGCGACGGCCCGGATCGGCTGCTGTGCCGGGCGATGAACTGGCGCAGCGAACCGGACCCGGAGGTGCCACCGCAGGACCACCTCGCGCAGCGAATCCTCAACGGGCTGGCCCAGCCAGGTGTGCACCGCGCACTGGTGGACCCGACGAATTGGACCCTGCTGAAGTGGCTCGACGATCCCGCGCCATTCTTCGACTGGCGGGTCAGCTTGGCGGGCGAGCACGCGGTGCATCCGGCGGACCGCCGCGAGATGGAGAGGATGGCAAGCGAATTCGCGACCGGGTCGGCCACCGGTGTACTGAGGATGACCGGGATCGGCGACAGTGAGTGGGCGCCGGTGCACGTGACAGTGAACCGGGTCGAACTCGACGATGACGTGTATGTGGCGCTGGCCACGCTGCGCCGGCCCAACGAGTCCGAGTCCTAGCCCGGCGGACCCGCCGGACCCGCGCAGGCTACCGCGCGCGGTCGGTGCTGTTGCCGGGCATCACTGTCGAAGCGCGTGCGGTGGCCGCCGTGGAGCCCGGCGCGCGGTGAGGACGGTTCGGCCACGTTGGTGGGCGTCGCGACGATGGCGGTGCTGGTGGCGCTCACCGTCGGCGCGGTGTATGTCGGTTCGGCGGTGATCGGGCGACACCGGGCACAGGCGGCCGCCGATCTGGCCGCGTTGGCGGCCGCGAACGCGGTGCCCGACGGTTCGGCGGCGGCGTGCAGCCATGCGACCGTGATCGCGCAGGCCATGAATGCGGCGGTTACCGGAGGAACGCATCGAGAACGTCGATATCCTGCGCCGTCCGGCGGATCCTGATGTTCTGCTGGTCGAAGCCGATGGCCGTCGCCGAGGGTGCTTATCTCGCGGTGCTCCCGGATGTCGATCAGGGCAGTGATGCGGCCCACCGTCTGCTCGATGACGTTCGCGCAACCCCAGCTCCGGGTGCCGTGGCGGTCGGCGGTTTGGCTGCGGAGAACTTCGACACCAAAGATGCTCTGTTCGAGACGGTTCCGTCGGCCGCGGCCTTGATCGCGGTGGCGATGTTCGTCGTGCAGTTCACCTTCACCCGAAGTGTCGTCCTGCCGCTGAAAGCTCTGGTGCTCAACATCGTCAGCCTATCGGCGACTCTGGGCGCTATGGTGTTCATCTTCCAGGAGGGCCACCTGCAGTGGCTGGTCGGAGATTTCACCGTCACCGGGACGCTGCCTACCGCGACGCCGATTGTCGTCATCTGCGTGGTGTTCGGGCTGTCGATGGACTACGAGGTCTTCCTGTTGTCCCGAATCAGCGAGGAGTACCGGCTACACGGGGTCACCGACCTTGCGGTGATGTCCGGGCTGCAGCGCGTGGGTCCGATCGTCACCGCGGCTGCGCTGATCATGTCGATCGTGTTCATCGCGATGGCCACCTCCCAGGTCTCATTCATCAAGTCGCTGGGCGTCGGGTTGACGTTGGCGATAGCGCTCGACGCCACACTCATTCGAGCAATTCTGATGCCTGCGGATGAAGTTGATGGGACGTGCGAATTGGTGGGCGCCCCACTGGCTGCAGCGGCCCGCGCGTTCGATCGTGGCAACGCGCGGTGATCAGGATCGGCTGCGCGCAACCAGTTGAATGCCGTCCTTCGGCCGTCTGGTGATTCCTGCCTTGCTCTGGGACGGAGGACCAGAGGCCAACTCGAACGTGAAGCGCTGACTCATGATTGCGGCGATCAAGGCCATTTCCATGAATGCGAAACTCTGCCCGATGCAGATGCGCCGGCCTCCGCCGAACGGGAGAAACGCCGAACGCGGAAGGTCTTTGTTCTTGGTCAAAAACCTGCCGGGATCGAAGGTTTCCGGATCGGGCCACCAACGCGGGTCATGGTGGATGTGGTTGATCTGGATGAAGATCGTGGTGCCACGCCGAATGTGGTGCCCACCGATGACGTCGTCCGCTACAGCACGCCGAGCGATGATTCCCCACACCGCGGGGAAGTAGCGCTGCGCCTCCTGTATGCACGCGATGGTCCACGGCAACCTGTGCAGGTCGTCCGCGCCTGGACGGTGGGCACCCAACACATCATCGATCTCGGTGAGCATCCGGTCACGAGCCCCGGTGTGCAATGTCATCAGATACCAGAACCAGGACGAGGTATTCGCAGTCGTTTCGTTTCCCGCGAGCATGAACGTCATGGCTTCGTCGAGGATCCGCTGGCGTGACCACGTACCCTCGTCGGCGCGCAGCAACACGTTGAGCAGGTCAGCGGACTCGGTCGGATGCGCCTTTCGCTCATCAATCAATGCGTCGATCGCACGGCCAAGAGCCAGGGCGTGGTTCTGCACACCCCGCAGCGGCGGCGGAAAGGGCACTCCCGAGTGCGCCAACCAGCGCAGCACTTCATAGACCGGTCGCGGCATCAGACCGCACAACCCGAGTCGTGCCAGGTGTTCTGCATGTTGCAGGCCGCGCGTCGCAAGGTCGTGCATGGTGTGCAGCAACGGGCCGAAGTCCTGGCTGAAGAGGGTATTGGCGACGACCCGGAGGGTGGTCTCGACCATCACATCGTGCATGTCGAACTGTGCGCCCGTTGGCAAGCCGTCGGCGACGCCGATGATCGGATCGATCATCAGGTCGACGATGGCGTCGAGGTGACGCCGCGCAAAGGTCGGACTCAACGCCCGACGGTGGGCTGCCCACGAGTCGCCCTCGTCGGTGACCAGATTGACCCCTGCGAGGGTCCGGATGGGCTCATATTCGATGGATTTGACGTAGTTGGCCCGAGCCTCATACAGCACGTGATCCACGTAGTCGGGATGGCTGATGGAAACGAACCGGCGGCCACCGCAACGGAATCGGGTGAAGTCGTTGCCGCATGTCCGATCCAGGAAGCCGTCGGCGTCATCGAATCCGACAGTGATGGCCTCGCGGGTCATCGTCCAGGTGCTCAGGCGTCTGGCCGGTCCTCGAGTCGGGCCCCAATCACAGGCGCCCACCCGAGCGGCGGTTTGTGTGCTGCCCATCGCTTCACCTCCGTCGGTCTGATGCGAGAACGCCACCCCGACCGTCGGTGCCCGGTTCCGTGACGGAAATCGTCACTCCGGTTTGCTTCGGTGAGCCCAGTAACGAGCTACTGCAATATCGCAGCGCCGAGCCGTGCCACTACTGAGCCGCAGCGACCGGACCTGCCCGCGCGATGGCGCGCGCCGGGCCCACCGCTAGCCGGCCCACTGCCACCGGGACCTCCACGGCCACGACGGCATCCAACTGGTCCACCAAACAGCCGGTAACCGCCGCATTCATGGCCTGCGCGATCACGGTCGCATGGCTGCACGCCGCCGCCGAACCGTCGGGCACCGCGTTCGCGGCCGCCAGCGCGGCCAGATCGGCGGCCGCCTGTGCGCGGTGTCGCCCGATCACCGCCGAACCGACGTACACCGCGCCGACGGTGAGCGCCACCAGCACCGCCATCGTCGCGACGCCCACCAACGTGGCCGAACCGTCCTCACCGCGCGCCGGGCTCCACGGCGGCCACCGCACGCGCTTCGACAGTGATGCCCGGCAACAGCACCGACCGCGCGCTGACCGTCGCCACCACCAACCCGCCGTCGCGCTGCACCCCCACGGCCGCGCCGTCGGGCGCGACGTGGCGTGCGACGGCCGCACCGTCGTCACCGCGCGCCGCAAGGCGAGCGGCTTCTCGTGCGGCGTCGACGCATCGGATGTGCATCGACACCGCGGTGAGCACGGCCACGCACACGATGAGCACCGCGACAAGGCCGGCGAGCGCGAACGCCGCCTCCACCGTCGCAAATCCGGCCTCCGCACCTAGGCGTTGGTGCTCAGCGCGCGGGTGATGATGTTGGTCAGCGCGCTGACGATCGAGTCGCCGGTGACCACCGTGTACAGGATCGCGCCGAACGCGGCCGCCGCGATCGTGCCGATCGCGTACTCGACGGTCGACATGCCGTCGTCGTCGGTGATCAGCAGCATCAGCCTCGCTTGCAGTACCTGAAGTGTGTTGTGCACCTTCATTTTTCCCCTCCCCATCTTTCACAGAATTCCGGACCGCAGCACGTCGCCTGCCAGCCCGGCGACCACCGGAACGATGCCCAGGCACAAGAACGCCGGCAGGTAACACACGCCCAGGGGGCCGGCAATCAAGACCGACGCGCGTTCGGCCGAGGCGCGGGCCGAATCCGCGGCATCGTCACGCGATCGGGCCGCCAGTTCGATGACGCCCTGCGCCAGCGCTGTTCCGGAGGATGCCGACCGGCGCGCCAGCCGCAGCAATGTCTCGACGTGGCGGTCTCCGTGGGCTGGGTGCGCCCAGGCGGTCGAAGGGTCCGCGCCCAGCACGAGCAGATCCGCTGCCCGGCACAACGACCGGGCCAGCTGTGGCGGCGCCGACGGCGCGGCGACCGCCGCGGCGGTAGACACCGCCATGCCCGACCGTAGGCAGGAGGCCAGCACATCGAGCGTCGACGCGAACGCCAGGGGGTCGCGCTGCCGGACCCCTTTCGGTGGTCCCGGGACCGTGCGGGGAGTGACCCGGAAATACGCCCGAGAAGGCGGACCGCCGACCATCACGGCAGCGGCGAGAAGCATCGCCGCGAGTGTCATTCGACCACCCCGCCGGTGATCCGGTCCGACCACGCCAGACCGAGACACGTCAGCGTCACACCGGCGACCAGCAGCCACTGACCGCCTGAGAACAGAAAGCGTAGCGGCTGGGCGCCGATCAGTTCACCCAGTCCGACCCCGAGCAGTGGCAGCGCGGCGAGCACCGTGGCGGTGGTACGCGCACCAGCCATTCCGGCGGTCACCTGAGCCGAGAAACGTTCCCGCGCAACGATGTCCCGTTGGGCGGTGTGCATCAGTGTCGAGATGGCGAGGCCGTGGGACTGGGCCAGCTGCCAACAGAGGGCGAGCCGTTGCCAGTGTGCGGGCAGCGCTGATCGCACGGCCACACTTCGAAGCCCGGCTGCCACATCGGCGCCCATCCGCGCCCGGGCCGCGACCGTCCGCAGGGACGCCGCGACCGCGCCGTCGACCTCCGCTGCCGCGGCATCGAACGCGGCCACCGGGTGGGCGCCGATCCGCAACTCCCCGACGAGGATGTCCAGCGCGCCTTCCAGTGCGGCCGCTTCCGCGGCCCGGTGCCGCTGCCTGCACCGGCGGCGTCTGCGGGCCTCCGCGGTGAGCGCGGCGATCGCGCCGGCCACCACCGCACCCGACGGGGCCACGACCATCAGGGCCAGAAGGCCGAGCACCAGCCATGCTGCGACCGGGACCCGCATCGGCCGGTGAGACCCGCCAGCGACCTGGACCCACCGCCGCCGCGGGCTCGGTGCGATCACAAGCGCCAGCGCCAGGGCCAGTCCTGCGACACTCACAAGCCGTCCCGCTGCCGGACGAGAGCACGCAGTCGCTCAGCACCGCAACCGAAACCGTGCCCGAGGCGCCAGACGGTCGAGACGCGGACCCCGCCGTCGTCTTCGGTTGCCAGGATCGCGATCTCACTGAGCCTGCGAATGCCCGCACGATCGCGGGCAACGTGAATCACCACCTGCACCGCGGCCGCAAGCTGGCTGTGCAACGCGGCTCGGTCGAGCCCACCGAGCGCGGCGAGCGCTTCCAGGCGGGCGGGCACCTCACCGGGACTGTTGGCGTGCACGGTTCCCGCGCCGCCGTCGTGACCGGTGTTGAGGGCGCCGAGCAGGTCGACCACTTCGGCGCCGCGAACCTCACCGACGACAATGCGGTCCGGTCTCATCCGTAATGCCTGTCTGACCAGGTCGCGCACGGTGACCTCGCCGGCGCCTTCGACGTTGGCGCAGCGCGCGACGAGTTTCACCAGATGCGGATGCGCGGGAGCGAGTTCGGATGCGTCCTCGACACAGATGATCCGTTCGGTTGCGGGGACGGCACCAAGGACAGCGGCCAGCAAGGTGGTCTTGCCCGCGCCGGTGCCGCCGGAGATCAGGAAGGCGAGCCGTGCGCGCACGACGTCGTCGAGCAGGGCGGCGGCGGCCGGTTCGATGGCGCCGGCCGCGGTCAGTGACGCCAGGTCCTGGGTGGCGGGGCGCAGCACCCGCAACGACAAACATGTTCCCGCGGAAGCGATCGGCGGCAGCACCGCGTGTAGGCGAACCGTGAACTGGCCAGCGCCAAGACCGGTCAACTGGCCGTCGACCCAGGGCTGCGCCTCATCGAGGCGCCGTCCGGCGGTCAGCGCCAATCGCTGCGCGAGCCTGCGCACGGATTCCTCATCGGGAAATCGGATCCCGCTGCGGCGCAGTCCGTTACCATCGTCGACCCACACCGCATCCGGTGCTGTGACGAGAACGTCGGTGACGCCGGCGGCGGACAGCAGCGGGTCGAGCAGCCCCGCACCGGTCAACTCGGTCTCGAGCAAACGCAGCCCGCTGAGCACCTCACTGTCACCGAGCAAGCCGCCGGACTCCGCGCGGATCGCTGCGGCCACAACCGTCGGCCGCAGCGGTGCGGCCTCCGCGGCGAGGCGCTCGCGGACCCGGTCGATCAACGAGTCACTCATGCGGCGCCGACCGCCGGACGCTGCTGCAGCACTGCGAGCACCTTTCGCGCTGCCCGTCCGAGTGGTGACCGTCGCGGGACCCGCAGGCCGCCGCGCTCGAGGGCACCCGCCACACCGGGTTGCGGACGCATCGCCGCCAGCAGTGGCAGCCCGACGATTTCGGCCACCTCCGCCGACCGCAGCCCGCCCGGCGCCGGACCGCGGACCACCACGCCCGAGTTCGGGTTGACCGTCGACACCCACCGCGCGACCACACCCGTCGCGGCGCACGCCCGCACGTCGGCCGAAGTCAGCACAACGACGAGATCCGCTGCTGCCAGCGCGGTTTCGGCCACTCCGGTCGATCGCCTCGGCACATCGCACACCACGGTCGCGCCGCCGCGGCTGCCCGCGTCGATCACCGCACCCAGTGGCGCGGCGTCGACGTCGCCGCCCCCACGGCCGCCGGACAACACGCTGACATCGTGCACACGCGGCAGCGCCTCGCGCAGCGCTTCGTAACTCAGCCGACCGCCCCGCAGCTCCAAATCGGGCCAGCGCAGGCCGGATTCGTGTTCACCACCGACGGCCAGGTCGATGCCGCCGCTCCACGGGTCGGCATCGATCAGGAGCGCATCGGTTGCGACGCGCGCCAACGCCGTCGCGAACACCGACGCCCCGGCGCCGCCCCGGCCGGCGATGACGGCGGCCACCGCACCGCGGTTCCCCTGCTCGTGCACGGTCTCGGCGGCCTCGGCCAGCTCGGCCATCAAGTCACCGTCCTGGGCGGGCAAGGTGATGACGCGCTGAGCGCCGACGGCGATCGCCGCCTGCCAGTCAGCGGCACCGGGGCTGTCGCGACTCACGAGCACGACCCGGGCCCGCCGCGGAAACGCGCGTGCCGCGCAGCGTTCAGCGGCGGTTGTGTCGAGGACGACTGCAGACGCATCGGTCCACACTTTGCGGCTGGACGGCTCCGACGCGTGAACCACCGGCGCACCTGCCGCCGCGCACACCCGGTCCACGTCATCGCGCAGCGCCGGGTCCGCGACCAAGGCGAGGTACCCACGTAACGAAGCCATGGTTTGTAGCCTGTGCCCTGCGGTGCGGCGACGCTACCGGCCCGGGCGCAATCTGTGGATGAACTCGGTAATGGGGATAGACGTTCGAGAACCGAAAAACGAAAACAGCGTTCCGCTACCAAAGGGAAATGGATTCAAATATCCGGAATGCGAAAGCGCGTGAAAAAGGGACGACCCCCGCCAGGGGGGGAGGAGGCGGAGGTCGTCGTGTATCAGCCCCGGGGGGTCGGGCTGATGCACACCCGACATAAGCCGGGTAAAGCTCACTATACACACGCCGGTCGGTCCAAGCGCAAGTGCTGATGACATATGCAGACGGCCCGATTTGCGGAAGTGTGGGGTCACCGACACGTGTCATAACCTGCCACTTTGTACACTCGCCCGCCGATTGTCACGCGGCGGCTCCTATGCTGGCGCTGTGAGTGCATCTGGTCCGGCCGCCGAGGCTTCGAACGCCTCCCCGACGGGTGTTCCGACGGACATTCCGGTCCGCACGGCCGCATTCTTCGACCTCGATAAAACGGTCATCGCGAAATCCAGCACGCTGGCTTTCAGCAAACCTTTTTTCGAGCAGGGGCTGATGAATCGCCGGGCGGTGCTCAAGTCGACCTACGCCCAATTCCTGTTCCTCATGTCGGGCGCCGACCACGACCAGATGGACCGCATGCGCGCCTACGTCACGAACATGTGCGCGGGGTGGGACGTCGAGCAGGTGAAGTCGATCGTCGGCGAGACACTCCATGACATCGTGAACCCGTTGGTGTTCGCCGAGGCGGCGGAGCTGATCGCCGACCACAGGTTGTGCGGCCGTGACGTGGTGATGGTGTCGGCTTCCGGCGAGGAGATCGTCGCTCCGATCGCCCGCGCGTTGGGCGCCACCCACGCGATGGCCACGCGGATGGTCGTCGAGGACGGCAAATACACCGGGGAGATCGCCTTCTACTGCTACGGCGAGGGTAAGGCAGCGGCGATCCGTGAGTTGGCGGCGCGCGAGGGGTACGCGCTCGAGCACTGCTACGCCTACTCAGATTCGATCACCGATCTGCCGATGCTGGAGACCGTCGGGCACCCGAGCGTGGTAAACCCCGACCGCACGTTGCGCAAAGAAGCGGCCGCGCGGGGTTGGCCCGTGTTGAACTTCTCCGACCCGGTGTCTCTACGGGACCGAATCTCGGCGCCCTCGGGTGCCGCCATGGCCACCACCGTTGCGGTCGGCATGAGCGCGTTGGCGGCCGGCGCGCTGACCTATTCACTGCTGCGGCGCTTCGCTTTCTAGGCGATGCTTCCCCCGGTGGCCACCGCGCGCGTAACAATCCGGCCTAGTGGCGAATTTGGGCCTTGATGTGACCGCGGTCACGGGGTACAAAGGAACCACGGAAGCTTGGAGAGGCCAAGACCGAGCCGGAAGAGAAGGCTCGGATCTCCCGCTTCAGGCTCCCCAGCACGGATCCCGGCACCCACGCGGAGCACATGCCGCGGAATAGGCAAAAGTGTTGCGGGCCTGCGTATTTGCGAAGAGCGGACGGCCACGGCGGCCCCTTGGGTGGGGTTGCAGCCGAAGCGCATCGACAAGACGCCGAGGCCACCCACGCAGCCCATGAGAGCACGCTTGGTAACCGGTGTCCGTGTTAGCGGGCGACGAGCCGAACCCTGTTCGGGCCGTCGCCCGCTTCGCGTTACTGGCGCCAGCGATGGGTCAGGACGACGACGCCGCCTGCGCGATCGACAGCGCCTCGCGGGCCCCCGCGTGCAGGGCGCGGCAACTCAGCAGGATCCACGCCGTGAGGCCGTCGGCGGTCCCGGACGAAAAGCCCCGCGCCGCAGCGTCGTAATCGCCCGACTGGCGCATCCAGTAGACCTCCGGCACGCCGAGGCCGTGCGGATCGAGTCCGGTGGTGATCGTCACCAACCGGGACGCCGCACGGGCCACCACACCGTCGGCGACTCCGAACGGCGCGAGAGTGAGAAGTTCACCGTGCACGACGGCCGCCAGCACCGGTGCTGGCACCCTGGTTCCTCCCGTGACGATGTCGGCCAACAAGGCCAGCCGAGTACCGACCTCGGCGTCGGTGCGCGGACGGCCCAATCGCTCGTCGTCGGTGATATCCGCGGCCGCCAACGCGTGCAGCCTCGCCATCGCCTGCAGCGGGGCTCGCTGCCACACACCGACCAGGGTCGTCGCTCCGCCTTCCAGCGCTTCGGACACCCGCAGCGCGCCGGCCAGCACCGGATCCGGCGTACCGTCGTCGGACAGCTGCAGCGAGCCGCCGTCCAGCACCGACGACGCGCGCGCGGCCCGCAACGCGGCCTCGGCGGCGTTCTTCGGCCAGCCACGGAGATTGGTGCGATGGCGGTGCGCGCGGCCCAACGCCTCGCGCGCCTCCTGCGCCGCCTCGGCGACGCCGGGCAGTTCCGCCAGCGGCGCCAACGCGTCCTTCGCGAAGCTACCGGTCACGGCAGCACACGCTAGCCCACCGTCGATCCGTCAGCCATCACGCTGCAGCCGCGGAGGGATCGGTCTGCGACATGCCAATGTGCGCCGCCGACAAGGTGACTACCCTCACAGATATGACAGAGACATCGGCGCAGCACGCTCACGGACCGTCCGTTTATCCCCCGTCCCCGGAGTTCGCCGAGCACGCCAACGCGACCGAGGATCTGTACCGCCAGGCCGAGAAGGACCGGTTGGCGTTCTGGGCGGAACAGGCCAACCGGCTGTCGTGGGAGACGCCTTTCACCGAGGTGCTCGACTGGTCGGAACCTCCGGTCGCCAAGTGGTTTGTCGGTGGCAAGCTCAACGTCGCCTACAACTGCGTGGACCGGCACGTCGAAGCGGGCCACGGTGACCGGGTGGCCCTGTACTGGGAGGGCGAACCGGTCGGCGACTCACACGCAATGACCTATGCCCAACTCAAAGACGAGGTCTGCAAGGCCGCCAACGCGCTGACCGAACTCGGGCTGCGTACGGGTGACCGGGCCGCCATCTACATGCCGATGATCCCCGAGGCAATTATCGCGATGCTGGCGTGCGCGCGTCTCGGGGTGTTGCACAGCGTGGTGTTCGCCGGATTCTCCTCCTCGGCGCTGGCGGCCCGCATCGAGGACGCCGAAGCCAAGTTGGTCATCACCACCGACGGGCAGTACCGCCGCGGTGAAGCGGTGCCGTTGAAAGAAGGCGCCGACGAAGCGGTGAAGGGCCAAGCCTCCGTCGAGCACGTCTTGGTGGTGGCGCGCACCGGTATCGACGTGCCGTGGACCGAGGGCCGTGACGTGTGGTGGCACGAGATCGTCGACGACGCCTCCGCCGAACACACTCCCGAGGCGTTCGATTCCGAGCATCCGCTGTTCCTGCTGTACACCTCGGGCACCACCGGCAAGCCCAAGGGCATCGTGCACACCTCCGGCGGCTTCCTCACCCAGTCGTCCTACACCCACTACTACGTGTTCGACGCGAAGCCGGAAACCGACGTGTACTGGTGCACCGCCGACATCGGCTGGGTCACCGGGCACAGCTACATCGTGTTCGGCCCGCTCTCCAACGGGTGCACCCAGGTGGTGTACGAGGGCACGCCCAACTGCCCGAGCGAGCACCGTCACTTCGAGATCATCGAAAAATACGGCGTGACAACCTATTACACGGCACCGACGCTGATCCGGACCTTCATGAAGTGGGGCCGCGACATCCCCGATGCCCACGACCTGTCCAGCTTGCGCCTCCTGGGGTCGGTCGGCGAACCGATCAACCCGGAGGCTTGGCGGTGGTACCGCAAGGTGATCGGCGGCGACCGGACGCCGGTCGTCGACACCTGGTGGCAGACCGAGACCGGGGCGATCATGATCTCCCCGCTGCCCGGCGCGACGGCGGCCAAGCCGGGTGCGGCGATGGCGCCACTGCCGGGCATCACGGCCAAGATCGTCGACGACGAGGGCAAGGAACTGGCGCCCGCCGCCGAAGGTGACGAGCCCGTCACCGGCTACCTCGTGCTGGACCAGCCGTGGCCGGCGATGCTGCGCGGCATCTGGAAGGACCCGGAACGTTACAAGGACACGTATTGGAAGCGGTTCGAAAAGCAGGGCTGGTATTTCGCCGGCGACGGGGCCAGGATCGACGCCGACGGCGACATCTGGGTGCTCGGCCGCATCGATGACGTGATGAACGTGTCCGGACACCGCATCTCGACCGCGGAGGTCGAGTCGGCGCTGGTCGGTCACTCCCACGTCGCCGAGGCCGCGGTCGTCGGGGCCAGCGACGAGACCACCGGCCAGGGCATCTGTGCGTTCGTCATCCTCGAGGCGCACGCCAAGGACAGCGACGACATGGTGCAGGAACTGCGCGAACAGGTCGCCAAGGAGATCGGAAAAATCGCCCGGCCCAGGGAGATTCACGTGGTGCCCGAGCTTCCCAAGACCCGCAGCGGCAAGATCATGCGGCGGCTGCTGCGTGATGTCGCCGAGGGTCGCGAGCTCGGGGACACGTCAACGCTGGTGGACCCCAGCGTGTTCGAGGCGATCCGGGCCAGTAAGTAGGCGGTCGGCCGCTCGCTAGCCGGCGCGCGGTGGCCACGGTTGCCGCCGTAACGGTTTGATTGCTCGCACCCTGGTGCGCGCTATCAACCCGTTAGTGCCCACCCCGCGCGCGAGGAGAAATCAAGTGACCGCACCGACGGGGACGAACCCCGTCCCCGCGCGTTGCTTGGCGGCAATGTCGGCAAGCTGCGTGTTGAACGACATGGTCACCGCTGGGGTGTGCAGCGGGATGTACTTGATGACGCACGTCGGCAAAGTCTCCGAGAACGCCCCGTGGATCATGCCGACCAGGCGGTTGTTGACGGTGACCGGCGCGCCCGAGTCGCCGGGCTGACCGCACACCTGGTTGACAATGGTGCCCGGCTCCTGCCCCGGCCCCCAGGTCACGCCGCACGAGTAACCGGTGGTACGGCCGAGTTTGCACGCGATGTCGCCGGCGACCGGATCGGGACCCAGTCCGTCGATCTCAAAGCCATCGACGTTGTTGACCGGACGCACCTTTTGCGGATCGAACTCGATCACCGCGTAGTCGAGCGCGTCGTTGCCCGCCACCATCGTGCCCAGTACTCCGGCGCCATCGGCGCCCTCGGCACCGACTGTCGCGCCCGGGCCGCCGCAGTGTGCCGAGGTGAAGCCCACGAGCTTGCCTCGATAGTCGCTGCCGATCGCGGTGAGCGTGCACAGCGTCTCACCGTTGACCACCAGGCCCGAGCCCCCACCCAGCGGGATCAGCGCTTGGGCTGGCGCGACGGCGGGCGTCGCGATGAGGGTTGCTGCGCAGACGGCAATGGTCGCGGCGAGACGACTCGGGCACAGGCCGCTGGTCTTCACGTGAACATTTCCCCTTTGATGCGCCCCGACCTGCCCTGTCATTGATCGAAGCAGTCTATCGTCGGTCGGGATCGTTCGAGCGCACGCCACATGGCAACATGAGTCGCGACCGAAACCAGAGCCGGCAATCCGGGCCACGCGGGAGGAACAGTCGTGAGCGATCGCAGGAGTAGCGCGCCGACCACCGTCACGTCGATACCGCTGGTCGACCCGCACGCCCCGAAGGCCGACCCGTCCATCGGTGATCTCGTCAGGGACGCGACGACGCAGGTGTCCACGCTGGTGCGTGCCGAGGTGGAGTTGGCCAAAGCCGAGATCACCCGCGACGTCAAGAAGGGCCTCACCGGTAGCGTCTTCTTCGTCCTCGCGCTGGTCGTGCTGTTCTACTCGACGTTCTTTTTCTTCTTCTTCCTCGGGGAGCTGCTCGACCTGTGGCTGGTGAAGTGGGCGGCATACCTCATCGTGTTCGGTCTGATGGTGGTGGTCACCGCAGTGCTCGCCTTCCTCGGTTACCTCAAGGTGCGGCGCATCCGGGGACCGCAGCAGACGATCGAATCGGTCAAGGAGATCCCCGAGGCGCTGACGCCGGGCCATGACAAGGCCAAGGAGATCGCGTCGGGCGACGGAAAGCCGGCGTCGACGGCCGATCCGTCAGGCTGGTAAGTGCCCCCACCCGCTCCATCGGTCGTCCGCATCGACGGGCCGTGGCGCCATCTCGAGGTGCACGCCAACGGAATTCGCTTCCATGTCGTCGAAGCGGAGTCGCCCGCCCCCGTGCCTGCGAGCACCGAGCGGCCGCTGGTGATTCTGCTGCATGGATTCGGCTCGTTCTGGTGGTCCTGGCGCCATCAACTGCGCGGCCTCACCGGTGCCCGCGTGGTCGCCGTTGACCTGCGCGGTTACGGTGCCAGCGACAAACCCCCGCGCGGCTACGACGGCTGGACGCTGGCCGGCGACACCGCCGGTTTGGTACGCGCACTGGGCCACAAGTCCGCGACGCTGGTCGGGCACGCCGAGGGTGGCTTGGTGTGTTGGGCCACCGCCGTGCTGCATCCCCGCGCGGTCCGGGCCATCGCGTTGGTCAGCTCGCCGCATCCGGTTGCGCTGCGGGCCTCGGCGCTGCGCCGCCGCGACCAGGGGCGCGCGCTGTTGCCGTGGATGCTGCGCTACCAGATACCGATGTGGCCCGAGCGCAGGCTCACTCGAAACAACGCCGAGGAACTGGAACTCCTCGTTCGCAGCCGCGCGAGTCGCAAATGGGTTGCTACCGAAGACTTCTCCGAGACCGTCGGCCACATGCGCCGTGCGATTCAGATCCCGGGCGCCGCGCACTCTGCCCTGGAATACCAGCGCTGGGCGGTGCGCAGCCAGTTACGTGGCGAAGGCCGTCGCTTCATGGGGTCGATGAAGCGTCCCATCAACGTGCCGGTGCTACACCTGCGCGGTGACGCCGACCCGTACGTGTTGACCGATCCCGTGTACCGCACGCAGCGTTACGTGCCGCACGGCCGGTACGTATCCCTGGACGGCGCAGGGCATTTCGGACACGAGGAGGAACCGGACGCGGTCACCGCGCAGCTGTCGCGCTTCCTTGGCCAGGTATACGGCTAACTGATGCAGGCACCGGTCGGCACCCGCTCGCTGTTGCTCAGCCTGTCCAGTTGATGTGACACCTCGTCGGCGGTGAGGACGAAGCCGGTGTCGGCGTCGTCGACTGCCGCGCCGAACACCACACCAAGCACGCGACCTTCCCGGTCGACCATCGGACCACCCGAATTACCTTGGCGCACGGTACCTCTGACGGTGTACACCTCACGCTCCACGGTTGTGGTGCGGTAGATGTCGGGACCGCTGAGCTCGATGATTTCGCGGACGCGCGCCGGAGTGGCGACGAAGTTGCCGCCGCCCGGATATCCCATCACCACGGCGTCGGTGCCGGTGGTGGCCGGGGCATCAGCGAAGGGCAATGCCGCCGACGGCAGGTCCGGCACGTCGAGAATCGAGATGTCGGCCTGCGGGTCGTAGGACACGACGAACGCGTCGTAGGTCTGCCCGTCAGCCTCGACGGTGACGCTCTCCGAGCCGGCGACCACGTGCGCGTTCGAGATGACGCGATTGGTCGCGGCAACGAAGCCGGTGCCTTCCAACACCTTTTGGCACCCCGGCGCCACGCCGCGGATCTTGACCACGCTGGGGCGCGTCGCCGCCACGACCGGGTCGGCGGCGAGCGAGGCGTCGGGAGCGTCGACGGCGACGATCGGGGTGCGGCCGAAGGGTTGCAGCACGTCCGGCAGGCCCGAGGTGTCCAGCAGAGCCGAGAGCCGCGTCGGCACCGACCGCAGCCACTGCGGCGCAGCGTCGTTGACCTCCTTGAGCACCTTGGAGCCGCGCACCGCGGCGGCCAGGTTCGGTTGATCCGAGGACTGCAGCGGATACGTCAGCATCCACGCGGCCACCAGGACCGCGACGATCTGTATCGCCACGCCGACAAGCGAGTCGACCGCGCGCAGCGAGCGGTTGCGGATGGCGCTGCGCACGGCACGGCCCAGCACGACGCCCGCGATCTCGCCGACCACGACCAGGGCGAGGATCAGAAACAGCGTCACGAACAGCCTGGTGCGGGGACCGTCGATGCTGGCGACCAGGTGCGGAGCCAACAACACTCCAGCGACCGCGCCGAGTACCACCCCGAGAAACGAGAGCATCGAGCCCAGCGCGCCCGAGCGCCAGCCCGAGATGCCCGCGACGAAAGCGATACCGAGGACGACGAGGTCCACCCACTGTGACGAAGTCATGGTTGTACCTCACCGTAACCGGCGCCGCGGCCGACAAGCGCCATTGCGTCCTCGAGTTCCCGCACGTCGCCGGTGTCCCACGGCTGGGCCCAACCTGCGACGTCGAGCATCGCCGAGATCACCTGACCGGTGAAACCCCACACCAGCATCTCGTTGAGCAGGAACGCCGGACCGGCGTATCGGCGGGTGTTGGCGTTGCGGTACACCATGATTCGGTTCTCGGGGTTGACGAACGCGCGCACCGGCACCCGGGCGACGTGCGCCGTCTCGGCTTCGTCGACGACACCCACCGGACCGGGGTCCGGCGAGTAGGCGAGCACCGGTACGACGTGGAAGCCCGACGGCGGAATGAACAGCCGCTCCATCGTGGTGAGCGGATGCAACCGACCGCTGTCGATACCGGTTTCCTCGTTGGCTTCGCGCAGCGCCGTCTGCACCGGGCTGCGGTCGCCGGGTTCGACCGCGCCACCCGGAAACGCGGCCTGCCCGGCATGGTGTCGTAAAGTGCCCGCACGCACGGTGACCAGCAGGTCTGCCTCCTCGGGTGCGCCGCCGGTGGGAGAGCTGGCCGGCCCGGAGAACAGCACCAGCACCGCTGCCTCACGCGCGTCGGCCTGCGCCGGTTTCCCTTCGCTGGTGACCATTGCGAGCAGTTCGGGCGGCACCCGCCTGCGGTAGGCGTGCTTGATGTCGGGAGCGTTGTCCAGCAGCGGTTTGAGCCAGGCCGGGGCGGCGTCCGGGGCCAACCCGCTGCCCTCGCTGACCCAGCTCACCCCGGCTCTCCCGTCCTTGGGCCGACTTCCGGTCCTACCGCCGCGGCGATCTCGTCGGCACTGGTGAACGAGCGCGGCAGGACGTCGGCAACGCTACCGTCCGCGCGCAGCACCACGGTTGCGGGCATGACGTTGGGCACCCGCAGCGCGGCGGCGATCAGGCGTCTGCCGTCCTGCAGGGTGGGCAGGCGCACGCCGAGTTCGGCCAGCCGCAGCAGCGCGGCGGTCTCGCTTTCGTCCTGATGCACGGTCAGCACCGTCACCGCAGAACCCATGCGTCGCTGGTACTCGGCCATCGCGGGGAGTTCCTCGGCGCACGGCGCACACCAGTACGCCCACAGATTGAGCACGACAACGCGGCCGGCGAGCGTCTTGGCGACATCCACGGTTGCGCCGTCCCCCGCACACTCCAGGGCGATCCCGCGCAGGGCTTCGGGACCGGGCCCTGCCCCCGGTGAGGGGCAGGGTCGCAGATCCGCAACGGCCCGCGGGCCCGAGAGGGCCTCTGCGGTGTCGGCATCGCGGCGGTCCCGTGCGCTGTTCAGAGACGACGGCCCGGTGGAGGAGGTGTCATCGTCGAGTTGCGCCCACAGCGCCCACCCGAGCGCGACCATGACAACGAGCACCACGACTGTCCAACGGGTCGAGGTACGCATGGTCGGTCGGGGTAGGCGGGGTTACAGCCCGGCCATGGCCAGCAGATGCTCGGTTTCGGGCCCCTTGACCAGCGGCGCAGCGGTCAGGGGGTCGGTCGGTCCCATACCGAACGAGGGGCAGTCGCTGGCCAGCACGCAGACGCCGCATGCCGGCTTGCGCGCATGGCAGACGCGACGGCCGTGAAAGATCACCCGGTGGCTGAGGTCGGTCCACTCACTGCGCTCGATGAGCTCGCCGACCGCGTGCTCGACCTTCACGGGATCTTCTTCGGTGGTCCACCCCCACCGGCGGACGAGCCGACCGAAGTGGGTGTCGACGGTGATACCGGGAACGCCGAACGCATTGCCGAGGATGACGTTGGCGGTCTTGCGCCCGACACCGGGCAGCGTGACCAGTTCCGCCATGGTCGAAGGGACCTCGCCGTCGAACCGTTCGACGAGTTCCTGCCCGAGCCGGATGAGCGAGTTGGCCTTGTTGCGGTAGAACCCGGTGGGCCGGATCATCTCCTCCAGCTCGGCCCGGTCGGCCTGCGCGTAGTTCAGTGCGGTGCGGTACTTCTTGAACAGCGCCGGGGTGGTCAGGTTGACCCGCTTGTCGGTGCTCTGCGCCGATAGGATCGTCGCGACTGTCAGCTCGAGCGGGCTGGTGAAGTCAAGCTCGCAGTACACGTGGGGAAAGGCCTGCGCCAGCGTGCGATTCATCCGGCGCGCGCGCCGAACGAGACCGATGCGCGTTTCACCGTCCCGATTTCGGGCGCGCTTCGGCGCGCCTGACTTCTTTGCCGACGTCCCGCTCACGGTCACAGATGCCAGCGTACTGAGACGCTCCGACAGCGCTGTGCCGAGCTACTGCGGACCGGTGACGATTCGTGATCGCGCTGAGACCTTCGGCGTGTTTACTTCACCCTTGTGTCCTGGTTGTTCGTTGGCCTGATCCCGGGATTGCTGATGGTTGCCACCCTCGGCCTGCAGCGACTCGAGGCCGGCCTGCACCGCGACACCGTCTCAGCCACCGATGTGGCCAAGTTCTTCCAGCACGCCGAGCCCTCCGACGTCGACACGCTGGCACGCGACGGGATGAGCCGCGCGCTGGACGGTCTGCGCGAACGGCAGCACATCGAGCACCCAATCGTCAACGGATCGGCCGCGGCCCATCGCACCGCAGATTTGCCCGCACGGCGATATCCCGAGCAATGCGTGAATCCGGAGTTTCAGCCGTCCCGACATGCAGATCGTGTGTAGCGTGGGCTGGTCACGAAATCGGATACCTCTAGACTTATCTCGCTACCGCTAGAGGTCGGCTTCACCTAACAGCTTAAGAGGGGCAACGTGGACGAGATCCTGGCGCGGGCCGGAATCTTCCAGGGGGTCGAACCCAGCGCCGTTACCGCGCTGACGAAGCAACTGCAGCCGGTCGACTTCCCCCGGGGGCACCTCGTGTTCGCCGAAGGTGAGCCCGGCGATCGGCTTTACATCATCATTTCGGGCAAGGTGAAGATCGGCCGCCGGTCGCCCGACGGCCGGGAGAACCTGCTCACGATCATGGGGCCGTCGGACATGTTCGGCGAGCTTTCTATCTTCGACCCCGGGCCGCGGACGTCGAGCGCGACCACGATCACCGAGGTGCGCGCGGTGTCGATGGACCGCGACGCGTTGCGGGCATGGATCGCCGACCGCCCGGAGATCGCCGAGCAGCTACTACGGGTGCTGGCCCGCCGGCTGCGCCGCACCAACAACAACCTCGCCGATCTGATCTTCACCGACGTCCCCGGCCGGGTGGCCAAGCAGCTTCTTCAGCTGGCGCAGCGGTTCGGCACCCAGGAGGGTGGCGCACTACGGGTGACGCACGACCTCACCCAAGAGGAGATCGCCCAGCTCGTCGGCGCATCGCGGGAAACCGTCAACAAGGCGCTCGCCGACTTCGCGCACCGGGGCTGGATTCGCCTGGAGGGCAAGAGCGTTCTGATTTCCGACTCGGAGCGACTGGCCCGCCGCGCCCGGTAGCGACTTGTGGAGCCGCACCGGCGGTGAGCGCCGTGTGGTGTCTCGGGACATCGCTGACACTTATGTCTCGGGACATCGCTGACACTCATGATGCCGGTTTGGGCTCGCGGGTGCGATAGGTGCGGGTGGTCTTGTCGATGGACTGGTAGTTGCGTGTGGGATCGGCAGTGAGAGTGCGCACGAGTCGGTTGCCGCTGAAGATGGTGATGTGCTCGCCGTCGCGGATGACATCGCAGTCGTGGCCGGCCCAGCGCAGCCCGACGTTGACCTTGTAGGGCGCGACGAACACCTGTCCCGACTTCTCTCCGACGGTGCGGCGGCTGACGAACACCGGTGCGGGCAGTGGACGCTCGGCGGGGCGGGCCATGACGGTGGCGCTGAATGCCTCGGCCGGGGTGGCGCCACGTAGCGCGCGGTGCGGCCGTTGGTGGTTGTAATAGGTGCGGAACTGCTCGAGCAGGGCGTTGAGTTCCTCGACAGTAGCCGCCGGATCGCGGGCAGACAGCCACTTCTTCAGCGTCTGCCAGAACCGCTCGATCTTGCCGCAGGTCTGCGGGTGAAACGGCGTCGAGTTGATGGTCCGCACCCCGAGAGCGCGCAGATTGACCTCGAAAGCTGATTCATGCGCGTGGAAGCGGCCAGTGTAGACGATTCCGTTGTCCGACAACGACATCGATGGTATCCCGCACTCGTCGATGCCTGCCAGCATCACCTCCCAGACAAGCTCGGCGTCCGCGTCACCGGCACCCGCGCGCAAACCCACCACATACCGGGAGTGGTCGTCGAGACTGCCCGCGATGCCCACCGCGCTGCCGTCGGCCAGCGTCCATCCGGTCCAATCGGACTGCCAACACTCGTTGGGCCGATCGAAGCAAAACCGTTTGGTCGCCGACTTCGGCCGCTTCTGTGGCTGCGGGACGATCGCCCCGCGACGGGTCAAGATCTGCCACACCGTCGACACTGACGGCACCGCGATACCCTCGCGCTGCAACGACCACACGATCGACTGTGCACCGTGATCGCGGCCATCCTCGATCAACTGCTTACGCCGCAACACGATCAGGTCTTCCACCTCGACCGGGGTCTGCCCCGGCGAAGTCAGCGGACGCCGCGACCGATCCTGCAGACCCTCGATCCCACCGTCACGGAAACGCTTGCGGAACTTGTAATACGTCTGTCGACTGATCGCGCTGTCCCGGCAGAACTGCGCCACGTTGTCGACCTGGCCGGCCAACGCCGAAGCCATCCGAATGTCCATCGCCGTCACCTTCTGAGCCATGAGCCATCCTGGCCCAGGCCCTACTCAAGTGTCAGCGATGTCCCGAGACATACAACTGTCAGCGATGTCCCCGAACAGAACACGGCGGTGAGCGCCGGTAACACTCCACAAATCACCCGCGCAGGTAGTCCAGCTGAGCCTGGACGCTCCATTCCGCGACGTCCCACAGCTTCTCGTCGACATCGGTGTAGACATGCTCGACGACCTGGCGGATGGTGGCGTCGTCGCCGAGCGCGCGTAACGCCGCACGCACCTGGTCGAGCCTCTCCTGGCGGTGGGCCAGATACATGTCGCTCACCGCTTCGAGGTCATCGAGATCGGGGCCGTGGCCGGGCAGCACCGTGCGACGGCCGAGTCCGCGCAACCGTTGCAGTGAATCCAGGTAGTGGGCGAGGCTGCCGTCCTCCTTGTCGATGACTGTGGTGCCGCGGCCGAGCACGGTGTCCGCGGTCAACACCGCGTCGTCGAGGACGAACGACACCGAGTCGGCGGTGTGCCCGGGTGTGGCCATCACGGTGATGCGCAGGCCCGCGGCGTCGATGACCTCGCCGTCGGCGAGCGGCCCGCCGAGGCCGCGCAGGAACCCGCTGCCGACGGCCCGCACCACCGCGCCGGTGCGGTCGACGATGTCGTCGATGGCACCGGTGTGGTCCTCGTGTTTGTGGCTGATCAGCACCAGCGGGATGGTGCCGAGCTCCGCGATCCGCCCGATGTGCTCGACGTCCTCGGGGCCGGGGTCGACGATGATCATGTCGTCGCTGCCCGGGCCGCGCAACACCCAGGTGTTGGTGCCTTCCAGCGTCAACAGGCCGGGGTTGTCACACAGCAGCACCGAAGCCGTTTCGGTGACCGGGCGGAGCAGGCCGTACGCCGGGTGCTCCGGCGTCACTCGACCTCCGCCCGATCGTCGCTCACGCGACCTCCGCCCGATCGTCGCTCACGCGACCTCCGCCCGATCGTCGCTCACGCGACCTCCGCCCGATCGTCGCTCACGCGACCTCCGCCCGATCGTCGCTCACGCGACCTCCGCCCGATCGTCGCTCACGCGACCTCCACAATCACCTCGACCTCCACCGGCGCGTCCCTCGGCAGCTCGGACACTCCGACGGCCGACCGGGCGTGCGCGCCGGCCTCCCCGAACACCTCGGTGAACAACTCCGATGCACCGTTGACAACGCCCGGCTGGCCGTTGAAGCCTGGCGCGGAGGCGACGAATCCGACCACCTTCACCACGCGCGTGACCGAGTCGATGCCGACCAACGAGTGCACGGCGGCGAGCGCGTTCAGCGCGCAGACCCGGGCCAGCTCCTTGGCCTGCTCGACGCTGACCCCGGCGCCGACCTTGCCGGTCGACAGCAGCTCCCCGTCCTGTATCGGCAGCTGGCCCGCGGTGTAGACGAGGTTGCCGGCTCGGACCGCGGGCACATAAGCCGCCAACGGCGCCACCACTGGGGGCAGATCGATGCCGAGCTCCGCCAGTCGCGACGCTGGAGTCAGATCTCGCCGACCCTCCGGCTCCGGAGTCATTTCGGACGTTTGAGGTATGCCACGTGCTGTTCACCCGTGGGGCCGGGCAACACCGACACCAACTCCCAGCCGTCCTCGCCCCACTGGTCGAGAATCTGCTTGGTGGCATGTGTCAACAGCGGGACAGTGGCGTACTCCCATTTGATCGCTTCGCTCACGCCGTCCACCTGATTCCTTCGCTCATGTCGCCGAGCTTATCGGGGACCGCGGAGGTGAAGCGTCCCGAACACCTTTAGTTAGCATGCACGGGTGGCTTCCACTACCAAAGACGGTAGATCCGTCGGCTGGCCCGCTCGGCTGAGCAAGGCTCGCCTGCATTTCGTCACCGGCAAGGGTGGCACCGGCAAATCGACGATCGCCGCATCGCTGGCGTTGGCTCTGGCCGCCGGCGGACGCAAGGTCCTATTGGTGGAAGTCGAAGGGCGCCAAGGCATTGCGCAGCTGTTCGACGTCCCGCCACTGCCCTATCAGGAGGTCAAGATCGCGACCGCCGAGGGCGGTGGTCAGGTCAACGCGTTGGCGATCGACACCGAGGCCGCGTTCCTCGAGTACCTCGAGATGTTCTACAACCTCGGCCTGGCCGGGCGCGCGATGCGCCGGATCGGGGCCGTCGAGTTCGCGACCACGATCGCGCCCGGCCTGCGCGACGTGCTGCTGACCGGCAAGATCCGCGAGATCGTCACCCGCGCCGACAAGGGCAAGCACCCCGTCTACGACGCCGTCGTGGTCGACTCACCGCCGACCGGTCGCATCGCGCGGTTCCTCGACGTGACCAAGGCGGTGTCGGACCTGGCCAAGGGCGGCCCGGTGCACGGACAGGCCGAGAGCGTGGTCAAGGTGCTGCACTCGGATATGACCGCGATCCACCTCGTCACGCTGCTGGAGGCACTGCCCATCCAGGAGACGCTGGAGGCTGTCGAGGAGTTGAGGGACCTCGGCCTGCCGATCGGCAGCGTCATCGTCAACCGCAACATCCCGGCATACCTGCCGCCCGACGCGCTGGCCAAAGCCGCCGAAGGTGACATCGACGCCGACACCGTGCGCACCGAACTCGCCGCGGCCGGAATCACGTTGTCCGACACCGACTTCGCTGGGCTGCTGACCGAGGCGATCCAGCACGCCACTCGGATCAGGGCTCGTGCCGACAGCGCCGAACAACTCGACGAGTTGGACGTCGCGCGGCTGCAGCTGCCGCAGATCAACGACGGTGTGGACCTCGGCAGCCTCTACGAACTCGCCGAAGAACTGGAACGACAGGGGGTGCGTTGATGAGTGCCACTCCACCGGCCCTCGACATGGGCTCGATTCTCAAGGACACGTCGAACCGGGTCGTGGTGTGCTGCGGTGCGGGCGGCGTCGGCAAGACCACCACCGCGGCGGCGATGGCGTTGCGCGCGGCGGAGTACGGCAGAACCGTCGTGGTGCTGACGATCGACCCGGCGAAGCGACTCGCCCAAGCGCTCGGCATCAAGACGCTCGGCAACACCCCACAGCGGGTTCCGCTCGCCCCAGAGGTGCCCGGCGAACTGCACGCGATGATGCTTGACATGCGCCGCACGTTCGATGAGATGGTCATCCAGTATTCGGGGACGCACCGGGCGCAGGAGATCCTGGACAACCAGTTCTATCAGACGGTGGCCACGTCGCTGGCGGGCACTCAGGAATACATGGCGATGGAGAAGCTGGGCCAGCTTCTCGCCGAGGACCGATGGGACCTGGTCGTCGTCGACACGCCACCGTCACGCAACGCATTGGACTTCCTGGACGCCCCGAAGCGGTTGGGCGGCTTCATGGACAGTCGGCTGTGGAAGCTGCTGCTGGGTCCCGGCCGGGGTATCGGCCGGCTCGTCACTGGCGCGATGGGGCTGGCGATGAAGGCCTTGTCCACGGTTCTCGGATCGCAAATGCTTTCCGACGCAGCGGCTTTCGTGCAGTCACTCGACTCGACGTTCGGCGGCTTCCGCGAGAAGGCCGACCGCACCTACGAACTCCTCAAGCGGCGCGGCACGCAGTTCGTGGTGGTGTCGGCGGCCGAACCCGATGCGCTGCGCGAAGCGTCGTTCTTCGTCGACCGGTTGTCCGAGGAGAGCATGCCGCTGGCCGGATTGATCCTGAACCGCACGCACCCGATGCTGTCGGATCTGCACGCCGAGAAAGCCGAGGAGGCCGCGGAGACGATCGAGAAAAACGACCCCGACTCGTTGACGGCCGCCGTGTTGAGGATTCACGCCGACCGGGCGATGACCGCCAAACGTGAAATCCGGTTGCTGTCCCGGTTCACCGGCGCCAATCCGCACGTGGCGATCGTGGGTGTGCCCTCGTTGCCGTTCGACGTGTCGGACCTAGAGGCTCTGCGGGCCATCGCCGAGCAGATCACGGGTGAGGCAGCCGCGGCATAGCGGCGAACCAAGCAGAAGCGCGTATCCGTTCAGACCGCGCTGCGGTGCTTGCGCTGGGCGGCGAAGAACTCGGCCCACGAAACCACCTCGGGGTGCTGCTTGAGCAGTGCGCGGCGCTGCCGCTCCGTCATCCCGCCCCACACCCCGAACTCCACGCGGTTGTCGAGCGCGTCGGCGCCGCACTCGAGGATGACCGGGCAGTGCCTGCAGATCACCGCGGCTTTGCGCTGTGCGGCCCCCCGGACGAACAGCTCATCAGGATCGGTCTGGCGGCATCGGGCTTGCGACACCCAGGCGATGCGGGCTTCGGCTTCAGCACCTTGGACAACACTCTGGGCCGAAGACGTCATCGCGGTTCTGCGCACCGCGGGCCTAGTTGCTGACACCAGGGTTCCCTCCGTTCCAACCGCCTCCCGGCCAACACCGGTACGGCGCAGTCCCTCGATGTAGAACGCTGCTGCGATCTACGCCACATTGCGAGGGGTCAGTGTGACCTGTATCGCACTGTCCGACCAAATTAGATGGTCAAAGGCGTTCTGCGCAATACGTAGAAACCCTCTATTTTGGGACGACCGTGCCGTCAGGGTACAAAATTGACGTCCGCGCCGGTCGGGGGCGGTCTTCCGGATCCGTCATTGACCGTGAGAAGCTGCCGTTTTGCGGCGTCTAGTCTGTAGGTCATGCCGGACAGCCCGCCGCCTCGACCGCCGACAACGGTCACGGTGATCAAGCTCGCCTGGTGCGTTCTGCTGGCGAGCGTGATCACCGCGGCGTTGATGTTTCCGGTCGTCGGCGGGTTCGGTCTGATCTCCAACCGGGCCTCCGACGTCGTCGCGAACGGTTCGGCCCAGCTGGTGGAGGGCGAGGTCCCGCAGGTGTCGACGATGGTCGACGCCAAGGGCAACGTCATCGCCTGGCTCTATTCGCAGCGCCGTTTCGAGGTGCCCAGCGACCAAATCGCCAACACGATGAAGTTGGCGATCGTCTCGATCGAGGACAAGCGGTTCGCCGAGCACAACGGCGTCGACTGGCAAGGCACCCTGACCGGTTTGTCGGGCTATCTGTCAGGCAATCTCGACACCCGCGGCGGGTCCACGATCGAGCAGCAGTACGTGAAGAACTACCAGTTCCTGGTGGTGGCGCAGACCGACGCCGAGCGTCGGGCCGCCATCGAGACCACGCCGGCCCGTAAGCTGCGCGAGATCCGGATGGCGCTGACGCTCGACAAGACGTTCACCAAGCCCGAAATCCTCACGCGGTACCTGAACCTGGTGTCGTTCGGCAACGGCGCCTTCGGTGTGCAGGACGCCGCGCAGACGTACTTCGGTGTCAACGCCTCCGAGTTGAACTGGCAGCAGGCCGCACTGCTGGCCGGCATGGTGCAGTCGACCAGTGCGCTGAACCCGTACACCAACCCCGAGGGTGCACTGACGCGACGAAACCTGGTGCTGGACACCATGATCCAGAACATCCCCGAGGAGGCGGCGGCGTTGCGGGCCGCCAAGGAGCAGCCGCTTGGCGTTCTCCCGCAACCCAAGGAACTGCCACGCGGCTGTATCGCCGCGGGTGACCGGGCGTTCTTCTGCGACTACGTGCTCGAGTACCTGGCGCGCGCCGGCATCAGCAAGGAACAGGTCGCCAGGGGCGGTTACCTGATCAAGACCACGCTCGACCCGGATATTCAGGGTCCGGTGAAGGCGGCCGTCAACCAGTTCGCCAGCCCCGGCCTCGACGGCGTCGCCAGCGTGATGAGCGTGGTCAGGCCCGGTAAGGAGTCACATCCGGTACTGGCGATGGCCAGCAGCCGCACGTACGGACTGAACCTCGATGCCGGGGAGACCATGCAGCCCCAGCCGTTCTCACTGGTGGGTGACGGCGCCGGCTCTACGTTCAAGATCTTCACCACCGCCGCGGCCCTGGAGATGGGCATGGGCATCAACGCCCAACTCGACGTGCCCGCGCATTTCCAGGCCAAGGGCCTGGGCAGCAGCGACACCCCGGGCTGCCCGGCCGCCACCTGGTGCGTGAAGAACGCCGGCGGCTACCGCGGCACGATGAACATCACCGACGCGCTCGCCACATCCCCTAACACGGCCTTCGCCAAACTGATCTCGCAGGTCGGCGTGCAGCGCAGTGTCGATATGGCGGTCCGGCTCGGCCTGCGGTCCTATGCGCTGCCTGGTACCGCCCGCGATTACGACCCCGGGAGCAACGAAAGCCTGGCCGACTTCGTCAAGCGGCAGAACCTCGGCTCGTTCGTGCTGGGCCCGATCGAAGTCAACGCACTGGAGTTCTCGAACGTCGGAGCCACGCTGGCGTCCGGCGGTATGTGGTGCCCACCGAACCCCATTGCCCAGGTCGTCGACCGCAACGGCGAGGACGTCGCCGTCACCACCGAGACCTGTGAGCAAGCGGTGCCCGAGGGGCTGGCCAACACGCTGGCCAACGCGATGAGCAAGGACGACCAGGGCGCAGGCACCGCAGCGGCGGCGGCCGGTTCGGTGGGCTGGGACCTGCCGATGGCCGGCAAGACCGGCACCACCGAGGCGCACCGCTCGTCGGCCTTCCTCGGGTTCACCAACACGCTCGCCGCCGCCAGCTACATCTACGACGACTCCACCTCACCCGGCGAACTGTGTTCGTTCCCGTTGCGCAAGTGCGGATACGGCGACCTGTACGGCGGTAACGAGCCGGCCCGGACGTGGTTCGCGGCGATGAAGCCGATCGCCAACAATTTCGGTGAGGTTCGCCTGCCGCCGACGGATCCGCGGTATGTCGAGGGCGGTCCCGGCTCGCGGGTACCCAGCGTCTCCGGGCTGACGGAGAGCACCGCCCGCCAGCGGCTGCGTGACGCCGGCTTCCAGGTCGCCGACCAGGCCTCGTCGGTGAACAGCACGGCACCGCGGGGTTCGGTTGTCGGCACCGCGCCGGCCGGGCAGACCGTGCCCGGTTCCATCATCACGATCCAGGTGTCCAATGGCATCGCACCCGCGCCGCCGCCTCCGCCGGCCGCGATACCCGGGGTGCCCGGGATCCCCGCGCCGGTTGGTTCGACGGTGGTGGAGATTCCCGGCCTGCCGCCGATCACCGTGCCGATCCTCGGTCCGGCGCCGCCTGCCCCTCCGCCCTGATCGTTGCGCAGTCGCGCACCCGGGGAGACGGGTGAAGGCGGTCAGTGGGCGCATCTGGCAGTAGGCTTCCAGCATGTCCGCGCGTTCGACGATCCTGAAGAACTCCGCCAAGGCGTCCGTTGGTGCGCTGGTAGCGGCCGTCGGCTATGCATCGGTCATCGAGCGCAACGCGTTCGTGGTGCGGGAATTGACGATGCCGGTGCTCTCACCCGGGTCGTCGCCGTTGAAGGTGCTGCACATCAGCGACATCCACATGCGGCCCGGACAGCGGCGCAAGCAGGCCTGGCTGCGCGAACTCGCGAGCCTCGAGCCCGACCTGGTGGTCAACACCGGCGACAACCTCGCGCACCCCAAGGCGGTGCCCGCGGTGGTGCAGGCGCTGTCGGAGCTGCTGTCGGTCCCCGGTGTCTTCGTGTTCGGCAGCAACGACTACTTCGGGCCGCGGGCGAAGAACCCGCTGAACTACATCACCCGGCCCGGCCACCGCGTCCACGGTGAACCGCTGCCGTGGCAGGACCTGCGGGCCGCGTTCACCGAGCGCGGCTGGCTCGACCTGACGCACACCCGTCGTGAGCTGGAGGTACGCGGTCTGCTCATCGCCGCAGCCGGCGTCGACGACCCGCACCTGTCCCGGGACCGCTACGACACGATCGCGGGCCCGGCCAGTCCGGCCGCCAACCTCACGCTGGGGCTGACCCATTCGCCGGAGCCGCGGGTGCTCGACCGGTTCGCTGCGGACGGCTACCAGCTGGTGATGGCGGGCCACACGCACGGCGGCCAATTGTGCCTGCCGTTCTACGGCGCGCTCGTCACCAACTGCGGTGTGGACCGGTCGCGAGTCAAGGGTCCGTCGCGGTGGGGTGCACGCACCCAATTGCACGTCTCGGCGGGCATCGGCACCTCGCCGTATGCTCCGCTGCGGTTCTGCTGCCGGCCGGAGGCCACGCTGTTGACCCTCGTCGCGGCGCCGATCGGCGGCCGCGACGCGGGTACTCGGGCGGGCACGTCCCATCCCAGCGTCTCGGTGCCTTGACCGAAACGGCAACACAAGCCAGTCGCAGCAGGCCACGCGCGTGGGTCAATGACGCGGTGCGGTTGATCGAGGCCGACGCACGCCGCAGCGCCGACACCCATCTGCTGCGGTATCCGCTGCCCTCGGCGTGGTGCGACGGCTGTGATTTGCAGCTGTATCTCAAGGACGAGACGACCCACATCACCGGTAGCCTCAAGCACCGGTTGGCGCGCTCGCTGTTCCTCTACGCGTTGTGCAACGGGTGGATCGACGAAGGCAGCACGATCATCGAGGCATCGTCGGGATCGACGGCGGTGTCCGAGGCGTACTTCGCGGCGCTCCTCGGTCTGCCATTCATCGCCGTGGTGCCGTCGTCGACGAGCGCAAGCAAGATCGCCTTGATCGAATCACAAGGTGGCCGTTGCCATTTCGTCGCAGAGGCCAGCCAGGTTTACGCCGAGGCGGAACTGCTCGCCGAAGACACCGGCGGGCACTACATCGACCAGTTCACCAACGCCGAGCGGGCCACCGACTGGCGTGGCAACAACAACATCGCCGAATCGATCTTCGAACAGATGCGAGACGAGGCACATCCGGTGCCCGAGTGGATCGTGGTGGGAGCGGGCACCGGCGGCACCAGCGCCACCATCGGCCGCTATATCCGGTATCGGCGCTACGCCACCCGGTTGTGTGTGGTCGACCCGGAGAACTCGGCGTTCTTCCCCGCCTACGCGCAGGGCCGCGGTGATGTGGTCACCGGGATGTCGTCGCGAATCGAGGGCATCGGCCGGCCACGAGTGGAGCCGTCGTTTCTGCCGGACGTGGTCGACCGGATGGTCCTCGTGCCGGATGCCGCGTCGGTCGCGGCCGCCCAGCACGCCAGTGCAGTGCTGGGCCGCCGGGTGGGGCCGTCGACCGGGACGAATCTGTGGGGGGCGTTCGCGCTGTTGGCGGAGATGCGGGCCGAAGGGCGCAGCGGATCAGTGGTCACGCTGCTGGCCGACAGCGGCGACCGCTATGCAGACACCTACTTCTGCGACGAGTGGCTGACCAGCCAGGGACTAGACCCCTCGGAGTTCGCGTCGGTGTTGGTCGAGTTCGAACGCTCGGGCCGCTGGCTCTGATCGTCGCTGCCCATCAGCGGGCCGTCGGAAGTGAGAAAGAGCCACACCGCGGCGAGCACGAAGAAACCCAGATAAAGGGATGCGCCAAGGCCGGTCATCTCGTCCTCGCTTCGTCGATTGCTGTTCTCATGATGGACAACGCCGCCGACAAGTCCTTGCTTCCCGCGGCGTGTCGCGAAGTCGGTCTCGAACCCGTTTCCGGAGGCGCGGCCCGACGCCGAAATCTGCGGAAGGGTCGTGGCGCGGCGCGAATCACCGCCCTGGCGCAGAAGTCGCGAAGCCATGCAGGCCTCGCCGGAAGGCGTTTGGCTTAGCCGCCCGCCGGTGCGATACGCTGTCGTGGCTTCACGCGGGGTGTGGCGCAGCTTGGTAGCGCGCTTCGTTCGGGACGAAGAGGTCGTGGGTTCAAATCCCGCCACCCCGACTGCGAAAGCATCGCCTCAATGGCTTCCTGTCCGCCGAAAACGGGTTTGACCGGCGGGGACAGGGGTAATGATGAGAGCGTGACGCTTCCGTCGACGCTAGTCGAGCCCGCCCTGCCGAAGGCCGTCGGGCCATTGTCCGCCACCGTCATCGACCTCCTCCGGCGCGATCGCGCCGCCCTGCACGTCCGGCCCATCGACGTGCCCGTCCTAGAGGCTGACCCCTACGGCTTGGACCTCCAACTGACCCTCTACGTCTGCTACGAGTTGCACTACCGCGGTTTCGCCGGCGTCAACCCTCGGTGGGAGTGGAATCCGTCGCTGCTGCACCTGCGCGGCAGGCTCGAGGAGACGTTCCTGTCCGCGGTGCGCCAGGAGGTCGGCGAGATCGCCGAGGGCGACACCGCCGAAGCCGAGATGGACAAGCTGTCTATCGAACCCGTCGAGGGCGAGGGCCCGTCGTACTACCTGCGCGACAAAGGCACCTGGGAGCAGATGCTCGAATACTTCGTGCACCGCTCGGTGTACCACCTCAAAGAAGGCGACCCGCACGCATGGACCATTCCGCGTCTGGTCGGACATTCCAAAGCCGCCTTCGTCGCGGTCGAGTTCGACGAGTTCGGCGGCGGCCGGGGAGAACACGTGCACCAGCATCTGTACGGCGAGCTGATGGAGGCGGCGGGCCTCGACTCGTCCTACCTCGAATACCTCGACAACGTGCCCGCCGACGCGTTGGCTTCGGTGAACTTGATGTCACTGTTCGGTTTACACCGCGAATTGCGCGGCGCCTCGATCGGGCACTTCGCATCGACGGAGATCACCTCGTCGCCCGGATCACGACGGTTGGTGGAGGCGTTGCGCCGCATGGGCGCCCCGGACGCGTGCGTCGCGTTCTACCAGGAGCACGTGGTGGCCGATGCCGTGCACGAGCAGGTGGTGCGCACCGACGTCGTCGGCGATCTGGTCGCCAGGGAACCGCATCTGGACCGCGACGTCGTGTTCGGCATCCGGGCGCGCGATGTCGTCGAGGAGCGGTTGGCCCAGCACTTGATGAGCTGCTGGACCGATAACCGCTCGTCGCTACGCCGACCTCTGGACTGACGGCTCGCTGCGCTTGCGGCACCGATGACTGGTGTCGCACATCGGATAATCCTTGCTGCGCCGGCAGGTGCAGATCGCCACCATGAACCGATCCGATTCCACAACCTGCCCGTCGGGCATCTCGATGCGAACCGGGCCCTGCACCATCAGCGGGCCGTTCGGCACCACTCGCACGGTCCGAGGTTCGGTGCCGCTCACGGCTTGTCCGCTCGGATCACGAGCAGTTCTTCCTCGCGGCGGCCCGGTTCGAGACGGCCCATCTCCTCGAGCCACTCGGCGCGTGACGTCAGCACGGGGCCAAAGGGAATCCACTGCCGTGCAACGATTTCGGCGTCGAGCCCGACGCTGGCCAGCGCACCGAGCGTCTGACGCGGACCGGCGAACTCCGATTGCACCAACAGCAGGCTCCCGCCATGGTCAAGAATCTCGGACGCGGCGGCGCACAGCGGATCGAGCACAAGTCGGCCGTCGCAGCCGGCGTCCCACGCGCGCGGCGGTCCCACATGGGCCGGAAGCGGATCGCACGCGCCGGTCGGATCATGCGGTACGTACGGCGGATTGCACACGATCAGATCGAACGGACCGAATTCTGCTGCCCGCGCCCACGATCCGAGGTGTACGTCGATATCAACGCCGACAGCCACTGCGTTGGCCCGCGCACACCGCACCGCACGAGCACAGATGTCGAGTGCGGTCACCGATGCGGCACCCTGCTCGGCGGCGCCGATGGCGACGACGCCGCTTCCGGTGCACAAGTCGACCACATGCCGTCCCCGCGCCAGCCCGACGTCGTCCATGACCTCGATGAGCAGTCGCGAATCTTCCTGTGGGGCGTAGACGCCCTGGTCCGCGATTACGGGGTTGCGGACGTCGGTGTATGCGGTTGTCACATCGGCCTCTCGACAAAGTCCTGCGCTGCGGCACTGCAGCGCTGCCGTGAATAAATGCCCGGTCTTCGGCTCGCTAAACGTCGGTAATCGTTTTGCCGGGTCATCGTGTGGGCACACGACTACCGTGCAAGCCTCCGATATCGCCGCGTTGCCGATCCGCTTGGGTGCCGCCATCCGTAACAGTCGGCTGTTCCACCCGTCTGGGGTGATGGCCGAAGGGATCTTCGAGCGTATCGCCTCCGAGCACGAGGGGTTGCCGATGAACTCCTGTGACGTCCTCGCCCGCGTTTCCAAGGGAGTCGGTCTACCGGGTGCCTCTCCCGACGTCGCCGGCCTGGCGTGGCGAATCCCGCCACCGCCGGATCTGCGGTCCTGCAGTCCGTGGGACGTGTTGCTGGCGTCGACGTTTGCCGGGACCCGCGTCGGGCTGGCACCGGTACTGTCGTGGTCCGGTGCGATGTTCTCCAGCCTGATGCCGCTGCGATATCACGACGACTTGTGGTGGGTGCGTGCCCGCCTGGCTACGCGGATCGAGGCGCGGGGCTTGTCGCTGGCCGCCGTCGAAGACCAGATCCACTCGACGGGGATCACCTTCAACATCGAGCAGGCGCCGGGTGCCGACGCGTTTCGCCCGCTGGCCCGGTTGACGCTTCGCCACGTCGACCCCAGCTGTGACGACATCGCCTTCGACCCCACCATGCACAGTGACCCCGAGGTGGAACTGGCGCCGCGGTGGCTCGGCGACTTCCGGCGGTCGGCCTACAAGCGAAGCAGACAGGGTCGAAACGCCGAGTGATTCAGGCGGTAGGCTCGCCGCCGGTCTCGGCGACGTCGGGGGCGTTCTCTCGGGTCGCCATGCCGCCCTCGCGGCCCTCGTCCTTCGGTCCCGTGCGTTGTGCCTTGCGCTTGTCCCGCTCGTCGGCGTCGTCGTCGTCGTAGATCCCTTTACCGGTAGGCATATCGGTCCTTTCGTCTCTCGGTGAGCTACCCGTCGATCCAGCGTTTCAACCGCGGGCACAGGGGTATGCGCCGCGGATTGTCCGACCCCCGACAGCCCGAAAGGTTCGGAAAATATGGACGCGTTGACGTTTCTGCGTGAAGACCACAAGAGCGTGCTCGGCGTGCTCGAAGTTCTCGACGGCGCGCCGTCTGGCACCGGCGCCGAGATGAGCGGCCTGCGCACCATGGTAACCAACTTGATCATCGCGGAGTCTCAGCATGAGGCGATCGAGGAGCAGGTCTTCTGGCCCGCGGTGCACGATGCGATCGGCGACGGCCTCGTCGACGAAGCCATCGCTCAGGAGCAGACCGGCAAACAACTGCTTCAGATCCTCGAGGACAAGGAACCCGGCGACCCCGAATACCACGATGCACTCGCCGAATTCGTCAAGGTCGGCCGTGAGCACATCCTTTACGAACAGGACGTGGTATGGCCGGCGTTCGAGGCGGCGGTCGATCGCGAGGAGCGCGAGAAGATCGGTGAGAAGCTCGAGGCCGCCAAGAAGATCGCCCCGACCCGGCCGCATCCGGGCACCCCGGGCAGCTCGGTCGTGCAGAAGACGATGGGCCTCGGCGCCGCGGTGATGGACCACTTGCGCGATGCAGCCAGTGGCCGCGAAGCCGACAACCCGCCGGATCCGCAGCAGCACTGACCGCCTGCGCGGCGACTAACTTGTCGCCGTGTGCTGTTCGTGGGTGAACGGCTTTTCGCCCTGCACGGCGGGCTGACCGTTCGGGCAGCGCTCGGCGCCCTTGTTCTCCCGCTTCTTGGTACCGAGCCACTGTTGGTTGGGCTTTTCGACGTACTCCCATTCCATGCCCTCGGGCCACGGACCCTGACCCTCATTCCACGGGCCGCGCGCCGAGCCCTGCCCGTTGGACATGTTGAACGCCACGTTCTGGAAGCGATCGTCGCCGGGTAGCTGGCCGGGCGGGAAGTTCACCGGCAGTTCGTTGAGCGCCGCGGTGAACTGCTGGAAATGCGCCACTTCCCTGGTCATCAGGAACGTCAAGGTGTCCTGCACACCTGGATCGTCGGTGAATTGCTTGAGATACTCGTAGACGATTTTGGCCCGTGACTCCGCGGCCAAATTGCTTCGCAGGTCGACGGTCGGATCGCCGTTGGCATTGACGAACGTGCCCTGCCACGGAACGCCGGCGGAGTCCTTGACATCGGGTCCACCGCCCGAGAGCGTGAAGTACAACGGGTTGACCGCGACGCTGTGGATGATCTCGTCGCGACCGTCACGGGTGGCCACCGCAGGCATCCAGTCGCAGCGTTCGTTGGCCATCTTCAGGTCGTCGTTGAGACCGTCGAGCAGCATGGTGATCAGTGAGCCGACCATCTCGAGGTGGCTGAACTCCTCGGTGGCGATGTCCATGAACAGGTCATACATCTTCGGGTTCTTCTGGCGCAGCACGAATGCCTGCGTGAAGTACTGCATGGCGGCCTTGAGTTCGCCGTTGGCGCCGCCGAACTGCTCCTGCAGCAGGGTTGCGAAACGTGGGTCCGGCTTCTCGACGCGCACCTCGAATTGAAGATCTTTGTCGTGTGTGAACATCAGGCCTCCCGGGCTGTGTGATTGGCAGGTCGGCGCGGAATACCCGGGAGGGCGGCCGTCAAACGGTGAATCAGCCCGATGCGGCGCGCAGCTTTTCCAACAGCGGCGCTGCCGCTTCCTTCAGAAACTGCTCCTGACCCTCGTCGCCGATCTGGACCAGCGCGATATCGGTGAACCCGGCTTCCCAGTACTTGCTGACCGCCTCGACGATCGCATCGAGGTCCGGTCCGCACGGGATGGAGTCCGCGACGTCCTCGGGGCGCACATACTGCGTCGCACCGTCGAAGCCGGCCGTAGTCGGCAGATCGGAGTTGACCGCCCAGCCGCCGCCGAACCACCGGAACTGGTCGTGAGCGCGGCGCACAGCGGCGTCTTTGTCGGTGTCCCAGCAGATCGGAATCTGACCGACGACGCGCACCTCTCCCGGCAGGCCGGTCGCGCGCCTGGCGTCGTGCCACGCATCGACGAGTTCCTTCTTGGGTTCGGTCGCGATCAGGTGATCGGAGAGCGGGGCGAAGGTCTCGACCGAGCGCTCGCCGGACACCGCGGTGGCGATGGCGACCGGCGTCTCCGGAAGGTCCCACAGCCGGGCCGAGTCGACCTCGAAGTACTCACCCTTCCAGTCGACGAGTTCGCCGGTGAACAGCTCGCGGATGACCTGGATCGCTTCGCGCAGCATGTCCTGGCGCCGCGCGACCGTCGGCCAGCGCATGCCGACCACGTGCTCGTTGAGGTTCTCTCCGCTGCCCAGACCGAGGGTGAAGCGGCCGTCGGCGAGGATCTGCAACGTGGCGGCCTTCTGCGCGACGATCGCCGGGTGGTAGCGCATGGTCGGGCAGGTGACGTAGGTGAACAACTCGACACGCTCAGTGGCGTGTGCGACGGCGCCCAACACCGACCACGCATAGGGCGCATGTCCCTGCGCGGCCAGCCACGGGAAGTAGTGGTCGGAGGACACCTCGAAGTCGAAACCCACGTGCTCCGCCGAAACCGCATAGTGGACAAGCTCTTTTGGCCCGCTCTGCTCTGTCATCAGGGTGTAGCCGAACCGAGTCATGGGTCGGGGGTACCCGGGGTCTGACCCGTGAAAACGATTGCCGCCCGGCTACAGCCTGGCCTTCACCGCCGCCGAAAGCCGGGTGCCGTCGGCCTTACCGGCGGCGATTGCGGTCGCGGCCTTCATCACCAGCCCCATCTGCTTGGCACCTGGTCGCTCGCCGATCTCCTCGGCCACCTGTGCGATCGCGGTGTCGGCCACATCGGCCAGTTCGGCTTCGGTCAGCGGCGTCGGCAGGTACTCGTCGATGACGCGTGCTTCGGCGTGCTCGTTGGCGGCCAGCTCACCGCGCCCGTTCTGGGTGTAGATCTCGGCGGCCTCACCGCGTTTCTTGGACTCCCTGGCCAGGACCTTGAGCACCTCGCCGTCGGTGAGTTCGCGCGACTGCTTGCCCGAGACCTCCTCGGTGGTGATCGCGGCCAGCAGCATGCGCAGGGTCGCGGTGCGCAACTTGTCCTGCGACTTCATCGCAGCAGTGAGGTCGGCCCGCAACCGCTCCTTGAGTTCCGCCATGAGCCAAACGTACGCCGCGCGCGATCGCCACGACCGCCCGACGACGTTGTCAATTCACGCCGTCCTCGACAGGATGGTGGCCATGAGCACCGACGCCGGCGGGTCCGGTCCCGCAGGTCTGCCGCCGCCGGGCTACCCACCACCGGGTTACCCGCCGCCCGGTTATGCCCCACCGGGGCACGGCCCGCCGCCCGGGCACTCGCCACCGCCCGGCTACGCGCCACCGGGCTACTGGACGCCGCCGGGTTACCTCCCGCCCGCACTCAAGCCAGGCGTGATCCCGCTGCGCCCACTGAGCCTGTCCGACATCTTCAACGGTGCGGTCGGCTACGTCCGGGCGAATCCGAAAGCCACGCTCGGCCTGACCACCATCGTCGTGGTCGCCACGCAACTCCTCGCGCTGATCCTGTCCCTCGGCCCTCTCGCCATCGGCGGGCAACTGGTCCCCTCGCTCAGTGGTGAAGAGGAGGTGTCGACGGGCGTGCTGCTCGGTTCGATGATGTCGAGCCTCGCCGGATCGGTCGCGAGCGGGCTGGCGTCGATCTTGCTGAGCGGGATGCTCACCGTGGTCGTCGGCAGGGCAGTCTTCGGCTCCGGGATCACCATCGGCGAAGCGTGGCAACGACTTCGCGGTCGGCTGTGGGCGCTGATCGGCTTCACCATCCTCGAGGTGCTCGGCGCGCTGCTGTTGATCGCTTTGGGCGTCGGCGTCGTCGCCTGGATCGCGTACGCGGCGGGCGGCGCCGCAGCGGTGGTCATCGGTATTCCGTTGGCGCTGATGTTGTTTGCGGCGCTGGTGTACCTGGGTACGATGCTGACCTTCTCCCCCGTCATCATCGTGCTCGAGCGCCTCGACATCGTCGCCGCCGTCCAGCGGTCGTTCACGTTGGTCAAACGGGACTTCTGGCGGGTGTTGGGTATCCGGCTGCTCGCGGTGATCGTCGCTCAACTCGTCGCGGGCGCGGTGGCATTCCCGTTCAGCCTCGCCGGGCAGATCGTGCTGATGTCGGCCGCGACGACGGCTGCCGCGCTGCTCGCCCTGATCCTGTTGACAGTCGGGGGTGCAATCGGCCAGATCATCACCGCACCCTTCAGCGCGGGCGTGGTGGCGCTGCAATACACCGATGGCCGCATCCGCCGAGAGGCCTTCGACCTCGTGTTGCAGACCGGTGCCGGGTACGGACCGGCCGCACCCTCGGACTCCACCGACCATCTGTGGCTGATCCGCCAGAACTGACGTGCCGACGATAGACATCGACAGCGATGCCGCGCACGCGGCTGCTCAGCGCGAACTCGCAAAGCCGATATATCCCAAGGGCTCCCTGTCCGAGCAGGTCATCAGCTGGATCGAGGATTTGCTGTACCGCCTGTCGGTAAAGGGCGCCTCGGTGCCCGGCGGCTGGGTGACGGTCACGGTGCTGCTGATCCTGTTGGTGATCGCGGTGGTCGTGGCGATCCGGATTGCGCGACGGACCATGCGAACAGCTCGTAGCCGTGGGCAGACGTTGTTCGGCGACCATGAGCTGACCGCGGCACAGCATCGGGCCGCCGCCGAACAATGCGCCGCCGCCGCGGACTGGGCCGCAGCGATCCGGCACCGGTTGCGGGCCGTTGCACGCCAGTTGGAGGAGACCGGAGCCCTCGTTCCGGTACCGGGCCGCACCGCCACCGAACTCGCACGTGACGGCGGCCGAGAGTTTCCGCACCTCGTGGACGAACTGTACGCTGCAGCAACCGCTTTCAATGACGTCACCTACGGCGAACGACCCGGCAGCGAGGCTGCCTACCGGCTGATCGCCGACCTCGACGACCACGTGGGGTCGCGGTCCCCGGTGGCAACCTCCACGACCGCCGCGCCCGCCGCATCCGACGGTTGGGCCGAAATCCGATGACCGCCGTGGAACCGACGGTCCGCCAACGATGGCGCGCTACGCGTTGGGTACTGCTGGCGCTGGCCGTCATCGTCGCGTTCGCGAGCTTGAGCGCCTACCTGACCGCACCCCGACCAGGGGGCCGAATGGATCCGAACTCCACCGGCCCGGACGGGACGCGGGCCCTGATGACGCTGCTGCGCGAGCACGGCGTCGATGCCGTCGAGGCACCCGACGTGGCCGCGGTGGAGGCGGCCGCCCGGCCCGACACCCTGCTGGTGGTGGTGCAGACCTATCACCTCGTCGATGACGACATACTCGACCGGTTGGCCGCCTTGCCAGGAAACCGTCTTCTGGTGCAACCGATCTCACGCACCCGCCAGAAGCTGGCGCCGCAGATCGAGCTGGGCGGGGCCACCACGTTCGGTGGCGGCGAGCGGCCCGACTGCGAGCTGCGCGAGGCCACCCGCGCCGGCGCTGTGCAGTTCGGGATCAGCGACGCCTACGTAGCATCGGACGACGACACCGCCGTCACACGCTGCTACGACGGCGCTCTGGTCCGGTACACCGCCGGCGGGCGGGAGATCACGGTGGTCGGCAATTCGGATTTCATGACCAATGGCGGATTGCTGAAACAGGGCAACGCCGCGCTCGCCATGAACCTCGCAGGTACGAATCCACGGATGATCTGGTATGCACCGCAATTCACCGAAGGGGAAGCAGACGGTGGCGCAACCCTTTTCGATCTCGCACCGGAGCACGTGAGCTGGATCCTGTGGCAGCTGGTCGCGGTGGTGGTGTTGCTGGCGGTCTGGAAGAGCCGCCGCATCGGTCCACTCGTCGCCGAACGGCTCCCGGTCGTGGTACGCGCCTCCGAAACCGTGGAAGGACGCGGCCGCCTGTACCGTTCGCGGCGGGCCCGTGGCAGCGCGGCCGACGCGTTGCGCACCGCCGCACTGCAGCGCATGCAGCCCCGGCTCGGCCTCGACATCGACCCCGACCCCGACGCGGTTGTCCAGGCGGTCTCTGCGCACTGCGGGCTCCATCCACAAGCCCTGGCGCACATACTATTTGGTCCACCACCCGGTGACGACACCCAATTGGTCACCCTGGCCCGTGAACTCGACGACATCGAAAGGCAGGTTGCACGCTCGTGAGTCAGCCCCCCGGAAGCGATTCGGCCCGAACCGCACTGCTGGCGCTGCGCGCCGAGATCGCCAAGGCGGTTGTCGGACAGGACGCGGTCGTCAGCGGACTGGTGATCGCGCTGTTGTGCCGCGGCCACGTCCTGCTCGAGGGAGTCCCCGGGGTCGCCAAGACACTGCTGGTACGCACGCTGGCCTCGGCGCTGCAATTGGACTTCAAGCGTCTGCAGTTCACTCCCGACCTGATGCCCGGCGACGTCACCGGCTCCCTTGTCTACGACGCGCGCACCGCCGAGTTCGAGTTCCGGTCCGGACCGGTGTTCACGAACCTGTTGCTGGCCGACGAGATCAACCGGACACCACCCAAGACTCAGGCCGCGCTACTGGAGGCCATGGAGGAACGCCAGGTCAGCGTCGAAGGGGAGGCGCGCCCGCTGCCGGATCCGTTCATCGTCGTCGCCACGCAGAACCCGATCGAGTACGAGGGCACCTATCAGCTGCCCGAGGCGCAGCTGGACCGGTTCCTGCTCAAGCTCAACGTGCCGCTGCCGGCGCGGGAACAGGAAGTCGCGATTCTCCAGCGACATGCGCACGGCTTCGACCCCAGGGACTTGTCCTCGGTGCGGCCCGTCGCCGGAGCGGCGGAGCTGGCCGCCGGACGTGCCGCTGTGCAGCAGGTGCTGGTGGCCGACGAGGTGTTCGGCTACATCGTCGACATCGCGGCCGCGACAAGGCATTCGCCCTCTTTGCAGCTGGGTGTGTCGCCGCGCGGGGCGACGGCCTTGTTGGCGACCGCCAGGTCGTGGGCGTGGTTGTCGGGGCGCAACTACGTCACCCCCGACGACATCAAGGCGATGGCCCGCCCGACCCTGCGCCACCGCATTCAACTTCGGCCGGAGGCCGAACTGGAAGGCGCCACCCCCGACCGCGTCCTCGACGGCATCCTCGCAGCTGTGCCGGTGCCACGCTAGTGGTCCTCACCGGACGCGCCGCGCTGGTCGCACTCATCTGCGTCCTGCCGATCGCGGTGTCGCCCCGGCCGGCCGCGACATTCACCGTGCTGCTGGCCGCACTGATCGCGCTCGTCGCGCTCGACGCCATGCTGGCCGGCAACACCCGTCATGTGCGGTTCACCCGGTCGGGAGACACCACCGCGCGGTTGGGTCAGCAGGTCGAGGCCACGCTGCTGGTCGAAAATGCCGGCCGGCGTCGCATCAGGGGGGCCGTACGCGACGCCTGGTCGCCGAGCGCGCGAGCCGATCCCCGCGTTCATCCGGTGAATGTGGCTACCGGTCAACGAATCCGGCTCGGCACGACATTGCGGCCGGTGCGCCGCGGTGACCAGGATTCCGCGTTGGTGACGGTGCGCGCGACGGGACCGCTCGGTTTGGCCGGGCGGCAGAGCTCGCACCGGGTGCCGTGGCGGGTGCGCATCCTGCCGCCGTTCCTGTCGCGCAAGCACCTTCCGTCGCGGCTGGCCAAACTGCGTGAGCTCGAGGGCAATACGCCTGTTCTGATCCGCGGGCAGGGCACCGAGTTCGACTCGCTGCGCGAGTACGTCATCGGCGACGACGTCAGGTCGATCGACTGGCGCGCCTCTGCCCGGCGGGCCGACGTGGTGGTCAGGACGTGGCGACCCGAGCGTGATCAGCGGGTGGTCATCGTGCTCGACACCGGCCGCACGTCTGCCGGCCGCGTCGGGGTGGACCCCACCTCCGACGACCCGTCCGGATGGCCGCGGCTGGACTGGTCGATGGATGCCGCGTTGCTGCTGGCGGCGCTGGCGGCCCGGGCCGGCGACCACGTCGACTTCCTCGCCCACGACCGGGTCACCCGCGCCGCGGTGTTCAACGCGTCGCGCACCGAACTGCTTGCGCAGCTGGTTGCGGCGATGGCCCCGATCGAGCCGGCGCTGATCGAATCCGACGCGCGCGCGATGGTCACCGCGGTGCAGCACCGCGTCCGCAGGCATGCGCTGGTCGTGTTGCTCACCGACCTCAACCCATCGGCACTCGACGAGGGCCTGATGACCGTGCTCCCACGGCTGACCGCCAAACACGCGGTAATGGTCGCCGCCGTCGCCGATCCCCGGGTCGAAGTGATCGCTGCCGGCCGTGCCGACGCCCCTCAGGTCTACGACGCCGCGGCGGCCGAACGGTCACGCAACGACCGCCGTGCGATCGCATCGCGGCTGCGGCGCAGCGGGGTCGACGTGGTCGACGCCGCACCCGAGGAGCTGGCGCCCGCATTGGCCGACCGCTACCTGGCACTGAAAGCCACCGGACGGCTCTAACCGACCGGCACCACGTCGGGCGCGTCCTCGACGTCCCCGGTTTCGCCGGCCCGTTCGGCCTTGCGGCCGAAGTGCAAGACGTAAGCGAGGAAGGCGATCTCGGCTGCCACACCGATGGCGATACGCGCCGCAGTCGGCAACGGCGACGGTGTGACGAGCGCCTCGATCAGGCCCGAGACCAACAGCATCGCGACCAGTCCGCCCGCGACCGCGCCGATCGCGCGGCCCTGTTCGGCCAGCGCCTGCCCCCGCGACCGGTTGCCCGGCGCAATCACCGACCACCCCAGCCGCATCCCCGCCGCGGCCGCCAGAAACACCGCGGTGAGTTCGAGTAATCCGTGCGGGGTGATGAGCCCGAAGAAGATGTCGCCCTTGCCCGCACCGAACATCAACCCCGCCGCTACGCCGAGATTGGCGGCGTTCTGTAACAGCACATAGGGGATCGGAATGCCGAGCAGGATCGCAAAGCCCAGGCACTGCAACGAGATCCAGGCGTTGTTCACCCACACCTGCAGTGCGAACGAGCCGGCCGGGTTCTCGCTGTAGTACGCAGCGAAGTCGTTGTCGACCATTTGCGTGATCTCATCGGGCGTGCCGATGGTGGCCCGCACTTCCGAGCTGCCAGAAACCCACATCGCGATGACGGCGGTGACGGCGAGGAACAGGACGGCCGTGGCCAGCCACCACCACCGGGCCCGGTAGGCGACCACCGGGAACGACACGGTCCAGAAGCGGACGAACTCGCGCCACAGCGGCGCGTGCGCACCGGTCACCACGCTTCGTGCCTGTGCGACCAGGCTCGACAGCCGACCGACGAGTACGGGGTCGGCGGAGACGGCGCGCACCATCGAAAGGTGCGTCGACACGCGCTGGTAAAGGTCGACCAATTCGTCGACTTCGGCGCCGGTGAGTTGCCGCCGCCGCTTGATCAGCCGCTCCAGCCGGTCCCAGGTCGGGCGGTGCGTGAGCACGAACGCGTCGACATCCACATCCCGAATCCTAGTAGCGTTACAACTTGTGATCTGGCAGCAAGAACCCGTCGTCACCGGGGACGCGGTGGTCCTCGATGTTCAGATCGCCCAGCTGCCGGTGCGCGCGGTGGCGGCGCTCATCGACATCACCGTCGTCTTCTTGCTGTATGTCACCGGGATACTGCTCTTCAGCCTGACGATCACACAGTTCGACCCGGCGCTGTCGGCGGCCATCCTGATGATCTTCACAGTGCTCACCCTGATGGGATATCCGCTCGTGTTCGAGACCGCAACCCGGGGCCGGTCGCTGGGCAAGATCGCGATGAGGCTCCGGGTGGTGTCCGAAGACGGTGGTCCAGAACGGTTTCGGCAGGCCTTCTTTCGCGCGCTGTCCGGTGTGATCGAAATTTGGATGCTCGCCGGCGGACCCGCGGTCATCTGCAGCTTGTTGTCGGCCAAGGGCAAACGGCTCGGCGACATCTTCGCGGGCACCGTGGTGATCAGCGAGCGGGCACCCCGAATGTCTGCGCCACCGCCGATGCCCCCGCAGCTTGCGTGGTGGGCATCGTCGCTACAACTTTCCGGGCTGCGTCCCGAACAGGCCGAGCTGGCACGTCAGCTCCTCGCCCGCGCAGGGCAATTGGATCCTAGGGTGCGTGATCAGATGGCGTACCGGATCACCACCGACGTGATCGGGCAGATCTCACCGCCGCCACCACCGGGGACACCGCCACAACACGTGCTCGCGGCGGTGCTGGCCGAGCGTCACCGCAGGGAACTGGCTCGGCTGGGGGCAACACCCGCGCCAATGCCGCCACCACCACCCGCGTGGCCCGGCCCGCGACAGCCGGTTCCGCCGTCACCGGGCGGTTTCACCCCGCCCAGCTAGCCCGCGATCCAGTTGCCGTGGAAGCCGTACGGAACCCGTTGCGGCAGTTGGATCCTCGCGACGGGCGGAGCCGCGAAGTCGGCGGCGTCGATGATGACGAGGTCGCTGCCGTCGCGCGTGGGGTCGTAGACGTAGCCGAGGTACCACCCGCTGCTCTCGTCGCCGGCACCCGAACTCGACGGTACGAACACCGCCTCCCCCGGCCCGCCCGGGGCGTCCGCAGAACCGAACGCATGCTCGACTCCATCGCCGGTGTTCAGGTCGTAACGCACCAGGCGACCGTCGCCGACCGCGACCGTGTATCGGGCGGGCAGCGTCGCCAGGCGGTCGTCGATGCGCGGGAACTCGACCGCACGGTCGTCAAGTTGGCGTTCGGCGACGCTGCCGGCGGCAAGGTCGATCGTCCACCTCCACAGCACCCCGTCGGCCTCGAATCCGCCGGTTCCGCGCCACAGCTCAGGGTACCGAACCGCCTGTAGCACAACCGAATCACCGTCATCGTAGGCATTGGCAACGTGGAATACGTAGCACGGGTCGATGTCGAACCACCGCACCTCGCCGAACGGGTCGTCGCGGCGCAGCAGTCCAAGTCTGGCGCCGTAGTCGTCGTCCCAGCGGTAGGGCATGTCACCGTTGCCCTTCATCGCGATATCGAGGTCGAAGACGATCGGCAAATCCATGAATACGACGCGCGAAGCGGTCAGCGCGAAGTCGTGCATCATTGTCAGCGCGGGCACGTCGAGCGGCCGGTTGATGGTCAACTCACCGTTGGCGTCGGCGCGGTGGTAGGTGACATGGGGCGCAAAGATGTTGCCGTAACCGAAGAAATGCAGTTCCCCGGTGGCGGGGCAGATCTTGGGGTGCGCGGTCATGGAGTCGACGAGCTTGCCGCCGAAGTCGTAGGCGCCCACCGTCTTCAGGTCGTTGGTGATCTCGTACGGCAGGGAGGACTCCACGAGCGCGAGCGTCTTCCCCGCGTGGTTGACGATGTGGGTGTTGGCGACGCTGGACCGCAGGTTACGGGTGCCGTCGGCATTGTAGACCGGGAAATCGGAGATGAAGCTGTCGGTGCGCACCCATCGGTTGCGGTACCACTTGGCCCGGCCGTTCTCGATGCGGACACCGTGGATCATGCCGTCGCCGGTGAACCAATGCGCGGAGGCCTGGCGTGGGTTGGGTCCGTTTCGCAGGTACCAACCCTCGATCTCGTCCGGGATAGCGCCCTGCACGGGCAGGTCGTACTCGGTGAGTTCGTCGGCGACGGGCGCGTAGTTGCCGCGACGGAAAAAGTCGTCGGCGCCGAAGAGGGTCGAGTCCGTCGTCTCGGTCATGAGGTCTCCTTGGGAGTCTGTTCCGTCGACCCTGACATGTCACTAGTGACATGTCAAGAGTGGAGGTACTATCGGGCAGTGAGTTTGCGAATCGCCGCGCTGGGGCTGCTCGCTCAGCATCCGGGCAGCGGATACGACCTGCTGAGACTCTTCGAGAACTCGTTGGCCAATGTGTGGCCCGCCACGCAGAGCCAGTTGTACGGGGAGCTGAACAAGCTGGCCGAGTCCGGGTTGATCGAGGTCTCCGCGATCGGCGCCCGGGGTCGTAAGGAGTACCGCATCACCGAGGCCGGCCGAACGGAACTGAGCCGCTGGATCGCCAACCCGCGAGACGATCCGCCGTTGCGCAGCGCCGGCCTGCTGCGCGTCTTCCTGCTCGGCGAGATCCCCTCCGAGCAGGCGCGCGAGCACCTGGCCGAGATGGCCGAGCGCGCCGACGCCGAGGTCGAGCGCCTGGAAGAGCTACGCGACTCGATTCAGTGGGACGACGACGCCGGGTCGGTATATGGCCTGGCAGCCCTGGACTACGGGCTGCGCATGAACACGATGCAGGCCGAGTGGGCCCGCTCGGTGATCCAGACGATCAGCGCGCGGAGCCCGCAATCGGACGTTGCATCGCGATAGATGCCGATATATCGTCAACGCATCGGAGGCACGTTCGGTGCTCCCCACCGTCCAAGGAACGCTGATGACCAACCCATTCACCCCGCCCGGTGGCTTCACTCAACCTTTCGGCGGCCTTAGCTTCATCCCCCTCGACCGCCACGTCCTGCAGGATCAGTGGCGCCAGGCCCGGCGCGCCCACCGCGAATTCCGCGAACAAGTTCGTGAGCACCTCCGTCAACACGACGCGGGCTCGGGCGGCTCCGGTGGTCGCGGTTTCGGCGCGATCCCCGTCATCAACCTCGGTCTCGACCCGCGCGCCGGTTTCGGGATGGCCGGTGGCCGACGTCGCGGCCGCGGCCGCCGCGGCGATGTGCGCTCGGCGATCCTCAAACTGCTGGCCGAGCGCCCCATGCACGGCTACGAGATGATCCAGGAGATCGCCGATCGCACCGCGAACCTGTGGCGCCCCAGCCCCGGGTCGGTGTATCCGACCCTGCAGCTACTCGTCGATGAGGGTCTCATCGCGGCAACTGAAAGCGACGGCAGCAAGAAGCTCTTCGAGCTCACCGACGAAGGACGCGCGGCCGCCGACAAGATCGAGACCCCGCCGTGGGAGGAGATCGCCGACAGCGTGGAGCCCGGCCATGCCAACCTCCAGAGTGCCGTGGCCCAGCTGACTGGTGCCGTCGCACAGTCGTCCTACGCCGCCGACGAGGAGCAGCAGCAGCGGATCGTCGAGATCATCAACAACGCGCGCCGCGACATCTACGGCATCCTCGGCGAGTCCGAGTAAACGCCTTGCCGGGATAGGCCGGGCGGTGTGTTTCGGCCAGCCCGCGACCATGAAGCAGGCGCTCGGCGGGTGATCGAAGTCGACACCGAAATCACTCGACGTCGACCCAGTCGAGCGTGCGCTGGACCGCCTTCTGCCAACCGGCGTAAGCGCTTTCGCGCTGCTCCTCAGTCCATGACGGCGTCCAGCGCCTGCCCTCTTGCCAGTTGGCGCGCAGGTCGTCGGGATCGTCCCAGAACCCGACGGCCAGACCGGCGGCATACGCCGCCCCCAGGGCCGTGGTCTCGGCGACGACCGGCTTGACCACGTCGACGCCCAGCACGTCGGCCTGGATTTGCATGCACAGGTCGTTGGCGGTGATGCCACCGTCGACCTTGAGGACCTCCATGTGCACGCCCGAGTCGGCTTCCATCGCGTCGACGACATCGCGACTCTGGTAGCAGATCGCCTCGAGTGTGGCACGTGCCAGATGCGCGTTGGTGTTGTACCGCGACAGCCCGACGATCGCGCCGCGCGCATCCGAGCGCCAGTACGGAGCGAACAATCCAGAGAAGGCGGGCACGAAGTACACGCCGCCGTTGTCGTCGACCTGACGCGCCAACGCCTCGCTCTGCGCGGCGCCGCTGATGATTCCCAGCTGGTCGCGTAGCCACTGCACCGCCGAACCGGTGACCGCGATCGAACCCTCCAGTGCGTAAACGGGTTTCGCATCCCCGAACTGATAACACAAGGTGGTCAGCAAACCGTTCTGCGAACGTACGATCTTCTCGCCAGTGTTCAGCAGCAGGAAATTGCCGGTGCCGTAGGTGTTCTTGGCCTCCCCCGCGCTCAGACACACCTGCCCCACCATCGCCGCCTGCTGATCGCCGAGTATCCCGGTCAGCGGCACCTGGCCGGCGACGGGACCGTCGTCTCGGGTGATGCCGTAGGACTCGGGGTACGACGAAGGTTTGATGTCGGGCAGCATCCGCCGCGGAATCCCGAAGAACCCCAACAGTTCGTCGTCCCAGTCGAGTGTCTCCAGGTTCATCAGCATGGTGCGGCTGGCATTGGTGACGTCGGTGACGTGCACGCCGCCGCGGGTCCCGCCGGTCAGGTTCCACAGCACCCACGAGTCGGCGGTGCCGAAGAGCGCGTCGCCCATTTCCGCGGCCTCACGGACGCCGTCGACGTTCTCCAGAATCCACTGCACCTTGCCGCCGGAGAAGTAGGTCGCGGGCGGCAGGCCGGCCTTATGACGAATCACGTCTCCGCGACCGTCGCGGTCCAGCGCCGAGGCGATGCGGTCGGTGCGGGTGTCCTGCCACACGATCGCGTTGTAGTACGGCCGTCCGGTCTTGCGGTTCCACACCAGCGTCGTCTCGCGCTGGTTGGTGATACCCAGCGCCGCGAGGTCGGTGGCCGACAGGTTCGTCTTGTTCAGCGCCGACATGATGACCGCGGCGGTGCGCTCCCAGATCTCGACGGGGTTGTGCTCGACCCAGCCCGCCTTCGGCAGGATCTGCTCATGCTCGAGTTGATGGCGACCGACCTCGGTGCCATCGTGGTCGAAGATCATGCACCGGGTACTCGTGGTGCCCTGGTCGATCGCGGCAACGAATTCGGCCAAGCTCTTGCTCCCCTCTCGACGGCAGTCGTCGTCCATCATGGACTACATGGCCAGGACGCCCGCGGACTTCGGAGCCGGAAGGCCGGCGACATCCAAAAGTGGAGCCGGAAGGCCGGCGACATCCAAGAGTGGAGCCGGAAGGCCGGCGACATCCAAGAGTGGAGCCGGAAGGCCGGCGACATCCAAAATTGACCGCATGCCCCGCGGCGGGCCCGACGCGTCGTGTCTGGACCGACTCCTTGAAACCGACCGCCCCGAGTACCTGGACCGCGACTCCGTCGACCCCGCCGACGTCGCACGCAAGCGCAGCGTGATCCGCGCGCTGGAGTTCACCGGTGAACTGTTCGGCAGCACCGAGAGGTTCGCCGAGATCGCGCTCGCCGAAATCGAGGATGTCGCGGACCCCGAGATCCTCGAACTCGGCGCAGGCCACGGCAGGTTGTCGAGCAAGCTGCTCGACTGGCATCCGACGGCACGGTTGACCGTCACCGATGTCGACGAGGCAGCGGTGGCAGCGATGGCCGCAGGCGACCTCGGGCAGGACCCCCGCGCGACGGTCCGCCAGATGGACGCCACGGACATCGACGCGCCCGACAGTTCGTTCGATCTCGCGGTTTTCGCGCAGTCGTTTCATCACCTGGCGCCGTCGCGGGCCGCGCGGGTGTTCGCCGAAGGCACCCGGGTAGCCGACACGCTGGTGATCATCGACCTGCCGCGGCCACCGTCGCCGCTTCATCTCGCGCGCTTGGCGTCGATGCTTCCGTTCGCTCCGCTGCTGCCGTTCGCGCACGACGGCGTGATCAGCTCGCTGCGAACCTATAGCCGGTCGGCGCTACGCGCGTTGGCAGCCTACGCCGACCCCGCGATCGAGATCGACTTGCGCGGAGGGCCGTTGAGCCCTCAGATCGTGGTGGCGCGACGCGGCGGTGCGGATGCGTCGCGATCCGGCGACCAGCGCTGATAGCCGAACTCGATGAGGGCATCGAGCAAGTCGTACAGACCCGGATGCCGTACCAGCAGAGCCCCAATCAGCCTCACGCAGACGGTGATACCCGAGTTTGTACCCGCCAAACCCCGGCTCACCTGCGCGGGCGCGTCCACCGATGCAGGAGCCACGCGACCGGGATCGTCATCGCCAAGGTGACGACGAACAGCACCACCACCGATCCGGTGTACACGGGCCACCGAAGCACCGAAACCAACGCGATCTCCATCACGACCACGTGGAGCAGGAAGATCTCATAGGAGATCTCGCCGAGCCACACCATCGGCCGACTGCCCAGAATCCGCGAATACCAGCCGGTGTCACCAAGCGCCAACGGCGCCACGACCAACGTCGCGATCGCCGCGTAGAACAGCACCTTCGCCACGTCCTCACTCAAGTCGAGCGCCGGTGCGTCCGTCCGACCTGCTATCGGTGTGGCCACCACCAGGTACGCCACCACCGCGAGCGGCACCGCGAGCATGGCATAGCAGCGAATACCCTTGTGGGCCAGGACCGATAACGTCATACCACCGACGAACCACACCAGATAGTGCGGAAGCCACAATCCTGCACCGTTGGGTAACCACTCCGTCGTGTGCATGACGACGAGCCACAGCGGGCTCAGCGCACCCAACGCCGCCAGCCCCGCCAGCAGCGCTGTTGGTCGCCACTGCCGCCGGCACAGGGTCACGAGCAAGAGGTACGCGAGCACAGGCAGCGCCGCGTAGAACGCGACTTCGACCGCCAGACTCCACATCTGGGTCAGGCCCTGATGCATGAATGCGGTGATGTAGTTCCCGCTGTAGATCTGAGTGAGGGTGAGGTTGCGCAGCAGACCGTGCCAGGTGTGGCCGGGATTCGGAGTGATGTGCCGGAACTCGTAGACGGCGTAGACCAGCAGCACCGTCACCGCGTAGGCCGGCATGATCCGCCGCACACGGCTGCGCGCATACCGCCGCACCCGCGGCGGCGCCGCACCGGTCGCGACCGCGCGGACCCACGCGTTGAACAGCAGGAACCCCGAGAGCACGAAGAAGATCGCGACGCCGATCTCCATGCGCGCGAAAACCAGGCCCAGATAACCGCGGTTGAGCGCACCGGTGCCGTACGCGGCGTGAGTGGCCATCACGAGCAGAGCGGCGACAGCCCGGATTCCCGTGAGCGACGCGACGCGGTCGACCCTCGAAACCTGTTCGAGCCCACCCTGGTCGACGTCGTCCGGCGGCGAGGTCACCGGGCCAGTATGCCGGTTCGGGGTTGGGTTACGACGCCTTGACCACGCGTTCGTTCGGCACGCAATGGGTCATCTTCAACCCCTCGACGTCCCTCGGGCCATTCTTGCCGAAATTCTGCCTGCGCTGCTCCTCGTCCTCCGTGAGTGTCTGCGACTTCAGCGGTTCCAGGTCGCGGACGTCGTCGACCGAGATGCCCAGTCCCTCACCGACGCGCAGGCCCAACTCGTCGTCACACATGAACAAGTGCCACACCATTCGTTCCTGCACCTCGCGGGTGGCCTCGGAGATGTTGGTGACGAAGTTGGCCACCAGGTCGTGCTTCTCCCACTGCTCCATCAACTGGTAGCGTTGGCCGGCCTGCTCGTAATCGTTGGTCCGCGGAATTCGCTTGCGCGTCAACCGTCCTGAGATCTTCGGGCCCACTTCGTCGGGCGTCGCAGCCACCGCTTCGCGCAGGCCGCCGGTGATCGACGGCTCGTAGTTCACATGGGCGCCGATGTTGTCGACTCCGTACTGCATGGGCCGCCCTGCTGGTTCGTCGACACTTTGGCGTTCTTGGGCTGGGTGACCGGCAGCTGAGGGTAGTTGGGCCCGACTCGGTAGCGCTGGGTGTCGGAGTAGGAGAAGGTGCGGCCCACCAACACCTTGTCGTCGGAGAACTCCAACCCATCGACGAGCACGCCGGTGCCCAGCGCGATCTGCTCGTTGTCGTTGAAGAAGTTGTCGACGTTGCGGTTGAGGACCATTCGGCCGACGAGCTTGGGCGGGAAGTCGTTCTCCGGCCACACCTTGGTGTCGTCGAGCGGATCCCAGTTGAGCTCGGGGTGGTCGTCGTCGCTCATGATCTGCACGAGCAGCTCCCACTCGGGAAAGTCACCTCGTTCGATGCTCTCGTAGAGATCCTTGGTGGCGCTGCCGAGTTCGGTGGCCTGGACCGCTGCCGCATCGGCTTCGGTCAGGCTCTTGACACCGGCCGATCACCGTCGAGAACCGGATCGCCAGATCGGGTGCGTTTGCCCGCCTCCGAGAAGAGCTTGGCAGGAAGTGGTAATTCTCCATCGTCGCCGGTCCACGGGCGCCGATGGTGCGCTGGTTCTGGTTGTCGGAGACGGGGTGGCCCTGGCGGTCGGTGAGGATGTCGCGGGTGTCGTCGGAATCGGAGGGTATCGAGGAGACGTCGGTCATGGGTGAGTCCTTCGGATCGGTCGATGACTCTCCCGCCTGCCCACCTTGCCGCGGGTCAAACGGTGACCGACGAACCGCGTTCCAATTCGATGATCCGGTCCGACAGCCCACGTCGCTTCATCTGTTCGACGAAGTCGGACAGCGGTGAAGCGAACACCCCGTAGTCGTCGAAGTGCACCGGGATCATCTTCGGCAGGTCGAGCAACTCGACGACGTCGGCGCCCTGGCGGCCGTCCATCGTGACCGTCAGCCCGAACGGCAGGTGCCGACCGAACGGCAGCCGGGTGCCGCCCAGGTGCAGAACACCGACGTCGATCGACTCGAATCGCACTGGTATTTCTCTTAGTTCGTCGATCATCAAGGTGTCCCCGGATATGTAGAGGCGGCGGCGCGCCGTCCCGTCGGAGAACTCGATCATGCTGCCCATCACGGGTGGCAGCACCCGGTCGACAGGGCTCGGCCCGTGTCGGCCGGGCAGCGAGGTGACTTTGACGGATACCGCGCCCATGGTGAGCTCGTGGTGCTGCCAGGTCTTCAGCGCCACGGCCCGGCCGAAGCCGCGGCGGGCCAGCCGTTTGGCGGCGTGCGGTGTGGTCAGAATCGGCAACGCATGGTCGAGCCGACTTTGCGACACCCGGTCCCAGTGGTCGCCGTGCATGTGCGACAGCACCACCGCGTCGAGTGCGGGCAGTTGGTCGATGTCGAGCGCAGGCCCGTGTAGCCGCTTGGACAGCAGACCGTACCCCAGGTATGCGTGCTGGCCCCGGTGCAAGAAGTTCGGGTCAGTCAACAGCGTTATCTGCTCTTCGCGCGAGCGCTCATCGCCGTTATGCCGGCTACCGGAGATCAGCGTGGTGGCATTGCCGATGAAGGTGACGGTGACGTCCATCGTCCTGAACTACCCGCCGCGGCGGGCTTTATGCAGGAACGCCCGGCGAGCGCGCTCGCGGGGCCGCGAACGACCGCGAAATGTCGACCAATCGCGGCGTGTCCGGATGCAAACGCGGGCGCTCGCCGACAATGGCAGTGTGGGCGAGGAAGTGAAGGGCACCGGCTACAGCAGCGCGCAACGCCGGGAGTACCGCCGCAAGGTCCAGCAGTGCCTCGACGTCTTCGAGACAATGCTCGCCCAGTCCAGCTTCGAATTCGAACGGCCGCTGACCGGCATGGAGATCGAGTGCAATCTGGTCGACTCGGCCTACCAGCCCGCGATGAGCAACTCCGAGGTGCTTCAGGCGATCGCCGATCCGGCATACCAAACGGAATTGGGCGCATACAACATCGAATTCAACGTCCCCCCGCGGCGGCTGCCCGGGCGGGCGGCGCTCGAGCTCGAAGCCGAGGTGCGCGAAAGCCTGAACGCGGCCGAGACGAAAGCCAACCGTCACGACGCGCACATCGTGATGGTCGGGATCCTGCCGACGTTGCTGCCCGAGCACCTGGCGGGCCGGTGGATGAGCGAGTCGACGCGTTATCAGGCGCTCAACGACTCGATCTTCACCGCCCGGGGCGAGGACATCCTGATCGACATCGTCGGGCCGGAGCGGCTGAGCCTGCAGACCGCGACAATCGCGCCGGAATCCGCGTGCACCAGCATGCAGTTGCACCTACAGGTGTCGCCCACCGAATTCGCGCAGAACTGGAACGCCGCCCAGGTGCTGGCCGGTCCGCAACTCGCGCTGGGCGCCAACTCCCCGTACTTCTTCGGTCATGAACTGTGGGCCGAGACGCGTATCGAGTTGTTCGCCCAGGCCACCGACACCCGGCCCGATGAGCTCAAGGCGCAGGGTGTCCGTCCGCGCGTCTGGTTCGGCGAACGCTGGATCACGTCCATCTTCGACCTGTTCGAGGAGAACGTGCGCTACTTCCCGTCGCTGCTGCCGGAGTTGTCCGACGAGGACCCGATCCGTGAGCTCGCCGAGGGCCGCACCCCGATGCTGTCGGAGTTGCGCCTGCACAACGGCACCATCTACCGGTGGAACCGGCCGGTGTACGACGTCGTGAACGACCGTCCGCACCTGCGGGTGGAGAACCGTGTGCTGCCCGCAGGCCCGACCGTGGTCGACATGATGGCCAACGCCGCGTTCTACTACGGCGCGCTACGCACCCTGTCCGAGGAGGACCGTCCATTGTGGACGAAGATGAGTTTTGCTGCGGCAGAACATAATTTCGTCGAAGCAGCCCAGCACGGCATGGACGCCCGGCTGTACTGGCCGGGCTTCGGCGAGGTGACCGCCGACGAGTTGGTACTACGCCAGCTGTTGCCGATGGCCGACGACGGCCTGCGGCGCTGGGAGGTCGCGGCCGAGGTCCGCGACCGCTATCTGGGGGTGATCGAAGGCCGCGCCAAGGCCGGTCGCAACGGCGCCACGTGGCAGGTCGCGACGGTGCGCGCGCTGCAGGAACGCGGGATGGCGCGGCCCGCGGCACTCGCGGAGATGCTGCGCCGGTACGGGGTGCGGATGCACAGCAACGAACCCGTGCACACCTGGGGCGAAGGGTTCGACGAGTGAGAGCGGACCTGCGGAACCGTCAGCGGGTCACGGCCGCACATGTCTGTCCCAGCCGAACGTTCAGCACGCGTTACCAGCGCAGGAGGGCACCCACGCCGGCAGCCTCGCCGAGGGTGCCACCGGCGGCCCCCTCGACGGGACTGATCCGCGCGCCCGTTTGAAGGGCTCGCTCGACCAACCGTTCCGTCAGTCGGGGTTCCGGTGTGGCCTCTGGACTCGTGCCACGCTCGTCACCGCCATAGAGTGCGCCGTCTCGCCCAACCGTTCCCACATACCGAACCTCAGGGTCGTACACCAGGTGTGCGACCCTTCCGGCGTTCAAGGCCGCAGCCACCTCGGACAAGCCCAGCGCTCCGAGTCCCGTCCCGGCGGCGGCGCGCACTTGCGCCAAGAGGTGACTCTCGCGCTCCTTGTGCTGCGCATGAACCCATTCGGTGATCGCCGCCGCCAGTTCAGCGTCATCGAACCCATTCAGAATGCGGGGGTCGACGAATACACGGTCGCGCAGGTCCTGCGGAAACTTCGGGACGATTGTCTGCGTCCAGCGCTCCTCACCACTGACGAGGATCCGCTCCCAACCGCGCTCGCGGGAGAGTTCGGCAGCCACGTGGGTCACCTGGTCCAAGAACCGCTGACTCCGGTCGCGCTCCCGGGCTTGGCGTTGTTCGCGCACCGGAGTGTTGAACTGCCCGGCCGGTCCGCCGCCGATCTGCCCGGCACGCTCGTGCGGCGCCTCGATGTACTCCTGCGCCAGCCGGCTCAGCTCCCGCAACGAGCCGAGTCGCCACTCGAGCAGCCGGGCCGCATCGCCGGACACAACGACGACACCAGCCCGGCGACCTTCGTCGAGAAGCTCGAGGAGCGGGTGGATGAACGGGCCGCTGTCCAGCACGACCCGGTTACCGACCGGCATCTGGCTCTCGAGTCGCATGATCCAGTCACTTCCCAAAGCTGCGAACGCGATGCGGCCCCGGCCCGACTTTCCCGCAACTGCCAGGGTTTCGATCTGGGGCCAGAGTCGCTCGAGCGCCGCACCCACGTTGCGGCGCTTATCCGCGTCGGCATCCTGGCTCACCCGGCGCTGCAGTTCCCGGTACCGATTTCTCAGGTCGATGCCGGTTGCTTGCAGGTTAGGGTCGTGCCGCTGGTCGGCGTTCACATAGACGGACAACACGCCCAGTGCGTCACTGCGTTGCGATAGCTCTCGCAAACCACCATCATCGAGCCGCTCAATCATGACCACGGTTGCTCACTCGTCCCTTTCGCTACCTTTCTCTCTTGTACCCGACCGCTGCCGCTTCTGCACAAGACATGACGGCACGCGTCCGCCTGGCGGACGTCACACCCGTCGAGTGCTGGCCGACAAAGCCTCGGCGAACAGCGCGAGTTCCTCGGGAGTGACGTCGACGTGGGGCGACGCCCGAAGCAGCGGTGTCGTCATCTCGAACGGAGCACGCTGGACGTCGGCGTAGGTCGTGACGATCCCGTGCTCGGCGATCAGGCCGGCGCGGACCCTGCGCGGATCGGCGCCGTCCGTCGGGGCCAGCGTCGTGATCGCGGTCGGCTCGTCGCGCGGCTCGACGACCCGCCACCCACGCAACCCGGCCACGGCGTCGCGGGTCAGCCTGCCCACCTCCGCCAGCCGGGTCCGCACCTGGTCGGGGTGTTCGGCCAGGTGCTCGCCCAACGCTACCGAAAAGCCCACTCGGGCAGCGATATTCGCCTCACCATGCTCGAGGCGCTGCAGGACGGTCGAGGAGAGGTTCCAGCCCGGCGGTGGCAGCCGCGGCCGCAACCGCTGCGCGAGCTCTGGGTGGATCCCCAGGAACCCCACCCCACGCGGGCCCGCGAGCCATTTCCGCGACGAACCATAGATCGCCGCCGGCGTTACCGCACAGTCGAGATGTCCCAGCGCCTGGGCGGCGTCGACCACCAGCGCCACACCGGAGTTCCTGCAAACGCCGGCCAGCGCCGACACCGGCTGCGCCAGGCCGCGGTGGCTGGCCAGCGCCGTCAGGTGCACCAACGCGGGCGGATCGGCGGCCAGTTCGCGAGCAGCGCCCTCCAGGTCGAGCCGGCCATCGCGATCGGCGGGCAGCGCGCGAACGGCGAACCCGTTGGCCGCCATGATCGCCAGGTTCGGACCGTACTCGCCGGGCAGGCACGCCAGGATCCGGTCACCGGGCCAGGCGCCGAGCAGCAGGTCCAACGCGTTGTTGGCGCCGGTGGTGAACACGATGTCGGTGCTCGCCAGCCCGGTCAATGCGGCGATCGCCGCCCGCCCGGCGTCGAGCACCGGCGCGGCGGCCTCGGCGGCGACGTAACCGCCGGCTTCGGCTTCATGGCGGGCGTGCTGGCCGGCGGCGTCCATCGCCGCCATGCTCTGGCGCGAGCAGGCCGCGCTGTCCAGGTGCACGCCGGCGACCGCCGGCCGGGCCGACCGCCACCGCTGCGCGAGGGTCATTTCGTCGACAAGGTCAGTCCGAAGTCTCCTCCGGCGTCGGTCCACCAGTGGGTGAGCGGTAGCCCGGCCGCGGCCAGTTCGGCCTCGATGCCGTCGGGCCGGAACTTGCACGACACCTCCGTCAGCATCTCCTCACCGGCCGCGAACTCGGCAGTCAGTTCGAGATCGCGCACATGGACCCGTTGCGCTTCGGTGGCGCGCAGCCACATCTCGATACGTTCTTGGTCCGCGTTCCACTTCGCCACATGGGCGAACGCGTCGAGATCGAAATCGGCGTGCAGTTCGCGGTTGACCACTGCCAGCACGTTGCGGTTGAACGTCGCGGTGACACCCGCGCTGTCGTCGTAGGCGCGTACCAGGCGGTCGGTGTCCTTCACCAGATCGGCGCCCAGCAGCAGGCTGTCACCGGGTCGCAGCATCTCCGAAAGGGCAGCCAGGAAGTCGGCGCGCGGGCCCGGGGTGAGGTTTCCGATCGTCGATCCCAGGAAAGCGACGAGGCGACGGCCCACGCTGGGGATCTGGCCCAGGTGCTCCTCGAAATCCCCGCACACCGCGTCGATCTCGATACCGGGATACTCGCTCTGGATGGCCGACCCGGCGGCGGCGAGCACGCTGGCGTCGACGTCGAACGGGATGAACCGGCGCAGCGATTCACGCTCGTGTAGCGCGTCGAGCAGCATGCGGGTCTTCTCCGACGTACCGCTGCCCAGTTCCACCAGCGTGTCGGCGCCCGAAGCCTCGGCGATTTCGTCCGCCCGGTCCCTGAGGATCTCGGCCTCGGCCCGCGTCGGGTAGTACTCGGGCAGCCGGGTGATCTGGTCGAACAGGTCGCTGCCGACGGAGTCATAAAACCACTTGGGTGGCAACGATTTCGGTGATGATGTCAGACCGTCGAGCACGTCTCGGCGCAGCGCGGTCGCTGCCGAGTCGGCGGACAGGTGGTTCGACAGCGACGGCGTGCCTGCGCAATCCGCGTCCGCTCCTCGTTGGACTGTCATCGGGATCCTCTCAGTGGGACCAGTTGCACGCGCGAAGGCGTGACGTCGACAAGGTGTCGATCCGGGATCTCCTGCCAACCCGGGTCGTCGTCGTAGGGTTCGCTGGCCAGCACGACCCCGTCCGAACGCCGTAGCGCCGACAGCGTGTCACCCCAGGCGGTAGCGAGCAGACGAGATCCGTTACCCGCCAATATGTTCAACCTCGCATTGGGATCTACGGCGGCGACCTCGACGATGGTGTCGCCCAGTGCGTCGAGGCCGCGGTCGAAGATCAGCGCCGCGAGCAGGGCGCTGTCGTTGGTCGACTCGGCGCTCGCCGAAGGCGGTAGGACCGCGCGATCGACCAGACCGTTGTGCGAGAGCAGCCAGTGGCCGTCGGTGAACGGCGCCGCTGCGGTCGCCTCGATCGGCATGCCGACGGTCGCCGAGCGCACCGCGGCGACGACACAGCCGCTGCGCAGTGCGGGTGCCACCGACGCAAGCGAGGCGTCACTCCACATCGGGGTGGCGCTGCGCCACCGGCAAGGCGTGCCGCCAGGCAGATCGGGTGAGTAGAACCCGACGCCCCAACCGTCGGCGTTCATCAGCCCGTGTTTCTGGCGACGCGGTGAGTACGACTGCACCAGAAGGCCGTTGGTGGGTTCGATGACCAGCGAGGCCACCGACACGGGTTCGCCGAGCCACCCCAGATGCCTGCACATCAAACGTCCCAGGCCAGCCGCACACCGGAGAAGATCTGGCGGCGGACCGGATGGTCCCAGTTGCGGAAGCTGGGCCGCAGCACGCTCGGCGCGACGGCCCACGACCCACCACGCAGCACTTTGTAGTCGCCCTCGAAGAACGGTTGTGAGTAGCGGTCGTAGATCATCGGCGTGAACCCCGGCCACGGCCGCAGCGGCGACGTCGTCCATTCCCACACGTCGCCGAGCATCTGCTCGACGCCGTAGGCGGAGGCGCCCGCGGGATAGGCCCCGACCGGTGCCGGACGCAGTGCGTCGCCGCCGAGGTTGGCCAGGGTCGCGTCGGGTTCGGTTGCGCCCCAGGGATAGCGGCGACGGGCACCGGCCGCGGGATCCCACGCGCAGGCTTTCTCCCACTCCGCCTCGGTGGGCAGCCGGGCACCCACCCATGCGGCGTAGGCCTCGGCTTCGAAGAACGTGACATGCTGGACCGGCTCGTCGGCTGGGATGCTCTCGACGTGGCCGAACCTTGTGCGGGTGCCGTCCTGGTTCCAGAACTGTGGCGCCCGCAGGCCTGCCTCGATCCGATGCGCCCAGCCGCGGCGCGACCACCAGCGCGGATTGTCGTAGCCGCCGTCCTCGACGAACCGGCGCCACTCCCCGTTGGTGACCGGTACGCGTCCGATGCGGAAGGCGGGCACGTCGACTAGGTGTGCCGGGCGTTCGTTGTCCAGCGAATCCGGTTCGGTGACCGCGTCCACGCCGAGCACGAATTCACCGCCCGTTACCAGTACCGATGTGCCCGTCACGTCGGGGCGTCCGGGGGGCAGCGGCGTTCCGGTGTCCAGCAGCGGTGGCCCGGATCGCAGGTTCAGCGCCTGCAGCATGGTTTCGTCGTGCTGATTCTCGTGGCTGATCACCAGGGCGAAGCCGAACCCCGGGCTCACGTCGGGCAGCGCATCGAGTGTGTCGAGCACCCGGTTACGCACGGTGCAGCAGAACGCCCTGGCGTCCGACGGCGGTAGCAGCGGAAGGTTGGCCCGGCTGGCGCGGGAGTTGGCGAACGCGTCGTAGAGCCGTTCGACGTCGGGGCTGAGCACGCCGGGCCGCCTTGGATCCCCGTCGCGCAGTAGCCACAGCTCCTCCTGCTGGCCGATATGGGCGAGGTCCCACACCAGCGGGCTCATCAGCGGGCTGTACTGGCGGCCCAGTTCCGCGTCGTCGAGGTCGACAAGCCGTAGCGTGCGCTCGCGGGCTTTGGTGAGTTCGCGCGCGATCGTTTCGCGTGAGGTCACATCGCCCCCCGTGCCAGTTGGGTGACCGCGGACGCGATCCCGTAGTCGACGACCCGGTCGCTGAAGTCGTCGGCCGGACACCGTCCCATTTCGACCGAACGCACCAACTGTCGCATCGATTCCTCGAGTTCGGCCGGTGCCCGGTCGGCGGCGGTGCGCACGCATCGTTGGGCGGCCGATCGTAGGTGCCGGTCGCCGAGGCCGATCTGGGCGGCCCGGTCCCATGCGGTTGCGACGGGTTCGGTGGCTTCGGCGGCGATGGCGGCGGCGGCCGGGTCGTCGAGCAGGGTGGTGATGGTGAACGCAACCGCGGGCCAGACGGCGTCCGGCACGCTGTCGAGGTAGCGGATCTCGAGCCACTGGCGCGGCCGAACCGGAGGGAACAGGGTCGTCAGGTGGTAGTCGAGGTCGGCCTCGGTGGGTCGACGTCCGCCGAGCGACACCCGGCCGTCGGCCCAGTCGGCGAACGGCACCCATTCGGTGACCGGTTCGGCGTCGGCTCCGGGGTGATTGACGAGCATCACCGGTGCCCTGAGCGCATATCGGGCCCAGTCGCTGGCCGGGTCGTCGCCGCTCTCGCCGAGTACGGGACCGCAGCGGGCCGAATCCAGTTGCCCCCACACCCGTTGCCGAGCGGACTGCCAGCCGGAGAACCGTCCGCTCAGCAGCGGCGAGTTCGCCGCGATCGCGATCATCGTCGGTCCGAGCGCGTGCGCGAGCCGGACCCGGTCCGCCCAGCCGTCGCGCGGACCCGCGTCGAGGTTGACCTGAACCGACGCCGTCGAGGTCATCATCGCCGCACCGGCAACACCGGTATCGCTGGCCTCGAAGAAGGCTTCCATCGCGCGGTAGCGCGCACCGGGATTGACCCGCTGTGGGGGACGCAGCGGGTCGGCGCCCAGCAGTGCCAGCCCTAGCCCGGCGTGGGCGAACGCCGCTCGAAGAACCACGTGATCGGTGGCCATCGCGTTGATCGCGGCGAGCGGCCCCGGCAGCGGCGGGCCGGAGAGTTCAACGGCGCCACCGGGTTCAACGGTCACTCTGCTGGCACCCGGTAGTGGCGGAAGTCCGGCGATGGTTGCGGTGAGGTGATCCCAATCCGGCCTGCGCATGGGGTCGGCCAGGTCGAAGCAATGCGCCTCGATCTCAAGGCCCACCCGGCCCACCGAGCCGTCGCGCAGACAATTGCCCCCAACATGTTGCGCAGCGGCGTCAGCGCTGGACAGCTCCGCTGCGACAGCTGGCGACGGGTGCGCGTCGTCCAACCCGGACGTGATGGTGGTGGTCATCCCTACCATCCCCTTCCGGGTTTGGACCGATCGCCCCCTTCAACCATCTTCCAGACGGGACCGACAAGTCTCGCGGTTTTCCGATGACGCGTTCGTTACAAATGACCGAATCCGGCTCGGCTACTGGCCGAGAGCGTTCTGCATCGCGCCGGCAAGGACGTTCACCGCGGGACCGCCGTTACCAGACTGGCAGACCTTCGCTTGCAGCAGGACGTTTTCGCGCTTGCGGGTGGTGGTGAAGCAACGCCGATCCGTCCCCGCCTCCTGTTTGACCCAGTCGGCGTCCGTCGCCGAGGCGGGACCGCCGGTGAAGGTCCAGACCTGAGTGGTGAAGTTGTCCAGGTGCATCGCGGAGGTCTGCCCATTGCAGCCGACAGTGCGGTCGACGACGCGACGGAAGGCCCGGTCGGCCGCGTCGCTCGTCGCGAACACACCGACCGCCTGCTTGACGAGATGCGTCGCGTCGCCGGCCGACTCCTGGGTCACCGCACCGTTGAACGCCGCGAGGTCGGGATCGGAGTAGACGTCGGGCAGGCCGATGTCGGCCCAGTTGTTGCACGCCGGGTTGTCGACGAAGAACGTCTGCACCGGTTCCGAGAACACCGACTCAAATCGCATTGTCGCGCCGACGATATTGCCCACCGATCCCTTCGGGAGCACGGCATAGTTCACCACGCCCGGATCCGAAGGGCGGCCGTATACCGGGGCGGCGAACACGAGCGCCGCCGCGACGGCGAGCGCTGCGGCCGCGAACCGCACCGGGATCAGACCTTGGCTGACGTTTTGACGTCGATGTTGCCGCGAGTGGCCTTCGAGTATGGGCAGACCTGGTTGGCCTTGTTCATCAGATCTTCGGCCTGGCCCTGCTCGATGCCGGGCAGGTATCCGATGATGTCAACGCTCAGCCCGAAACTGGTCTCATGCTTGCCGATGCCGATCTGCACCGTGACCGCCGTGGCATCATCGAGCTGCACGTTCTCGTTCTTGGCCACCAGCCGCAAGGCGCCCAGGAAGCACGCGGCGTATCCGGCTGAGAACAGCAGTTCGGGGTTGACGCCTTCGCCACTGCCACCCATCTCCTTGGGCGGACGGGTGTCCAGGTCCAGCTTGCCGTCCGAGGACCTCACGTGGCCGTCGCGGCCGCCTCCGGACGCGGTGGATTCTGCGGTGTAGATGGCTTCGATACTCATGGGCTCGATCATGCCAGCCTGGCCGCGGACGGCAAGAGCCCCGTCACTTTCCGCCGCCGGACTTGGCCCGCACCCCCTCCTCGACCTTCTTTCCGAGATCGGCGTCGACGTTGCGCCAGTACTCGAACGCCCGCGACAGTACCGGTTCCCGCACACCATCGGACAAGCTGCCAATGATGTTGGAGGCCAGACGGTCCCGCGCGGCATCGTCGAGTACGTCGCGGACGAGCGTGCCGGGCTGGCCCCAGTCGTCGTCGTCCGGACGCAACGTGTATGCGGCGCGGACCATGTCGCCGTCGGACATCCAGCGCACCTCGGCGGCCCGCGCCTCGTCGGCCTGGGGACCACCGTAGGAGTTCGGCGCGTACACCGGGTCGGTGACGTTCTGAACCCGCATCACGCCGTCCTTGGAGTAGCTGTTCACCTCCACGTGCGGTGAATTCACCGGAATCTGCTTGTAGTTCACCCCGAGGCGGGCTCGGTGCGCATCGGCGTAGGAGAACCCGCGGGCCAGCAGCATCTTGTCCGGGCTCAACCCGGTGCCGGGGACGATGTTGTTCGGCTCGAACGCCGCCTGCTCCATCTCGGTGTGGAAATCGGTGACGTTGCGGTTGAGCACCATCTTGCCGACGTCGATCAGCGGGTAGTCGCCGTGCGGCCACACCTTGGTCAGATCGAAGGGGTTGTACCGGTAGGTCTTGGCCTCTTCGAACGGCATGATCTGCACCTTCAGTGTCCAACTCGGGTGATCACCGCCCTCGATCGCCTCGTAGAGGTCCCTGGTGTGGTAATCGGTGTCCTCGCCCGCCAGCACGTCGGCCTCTTTCTGGGTAAGGAAGTCGATGCCCTGGTCGGTCTTGAAGTGGTACTTCACCCAGAAGATCTCGCCGTCGGCATTGATCCAGCTGTAGGTGTGGCTGCTGTAGCCGTTCATGTGCCGCCACGTCTTCGGAATACCCCGGTCGCCCATCAGCCAGGTGACCTGATGCGCGGACTCCGGTGAGAGGCTCCAGAAGTCCCACTGCATGTTGTTGTCACGCAAGTTGTTCTTTTGCAGTCGTTTCTGCGATCGGATGAAGTGCTGGAACTTCAACGGGTCGCGCATGAAGAAAACCGGCGTGTTGTTGCAGACCAGGTCGAGGTTGCCCGCTGAGGTGTAGAACTTCAGCGCGAACCCACGCGGGTCGCGCCACGTGTCCGGGCTACCGCGCTCACCTGCCACGGTGGAGAATCGGGCCAGCATCTCGGTCTTGGTGCCGGGTTGGAACACCGCGGCCCTGGTGTACTTGCTGACGTCGTTGGTCACCTCGAAGTAGCCAAACGCACCGGCGCCCTTGGCGTGCGGCTGGCGCTCCGGAATGCGCTCCCGGTTGAAGTTGGCCATCTGCTCGATCAGATAGTGGTCCTGGAGCAGGATTGGACCGTCCGGCCCGACGGTCAGCGAGTTGTCATCGCTCGGGGCGGGATTGCCCGCGTCGTTGGTCGTGTACTTGTCGGTCATCAGGCGTCACTCCTCGAATCGGACGGCATTGGGCTGCGCCGCCTCATTCAAGGTGGAGTCTCCTGAGTGGATCGATCCCAAACATCACGTCGAGGACGCGATGAGGGCGCCGGTTCAAATGCTCCCGGGTGTACTGATGCCCGTGCCCATGCCGGCCATCGACGGCGATGCCGGCCCTCGAGTTCGAATGTTGTTACGGTCGTGCCGGCGCAGTCGTGGTCGGCGCCTCGGGCGACTGTGGCGGTTGCGGCGGCTGGAAGCGTGGGCCGCCCGGCGCGCCAGGACCGCCGACCGACGGACGTTCGAACTCCCCGCGCGGCCCCATCGGAAATCCCGGTGGCGGCCCCCGGTGGAAGTTCCCGGCGTCGCGATCGTGGCCGCCAGGATGCCCGCCGCGGTGGTGGCCCCCGGAGTGTGCGCCAAGGATGAAACCGGAAAAGAAGATCACCGCGACGACGAACACCACGCCGGCGACGATGCCGACCCAGGCGGCGGCGGCACCGAGCCTGGAGCGGCGCGGTTCCTGGCGCACCGGCGTGACGTCATGCTCGGCAGTGGTAGCGGTTGCGGGTTCGGATGGCGTTTCGCTCATACCTGACATCTTGCGGGTGGTTTCGATGAGCCCGTCATGCGCCGCCTATGAGCCGGCTGTGAATGCGCCGATTGACATCCGCTGAGCGCGCGGCCTACTTTCGACTACACGCGTTGTCAGACTCTGGCTCGAAGGGAACCGAGATGATGGAACAGCCTGTCCCGGCGCGTCATCCGGAGCGTCCCCGGCCGGTGCCGGCCAGCATCCGCGCCATGGCAACGGTGTTGAACATCGGCGTACCGACGGCACAGCAGTGGGACAGGCTGGGCGAACGGCTGACCGTCGGCGACGAACCGATGGACCGCCTCGTGGAGTGGATGACCGACGCCGGGATCAAGCAGACACGGCCGTTGTTCGACCGGGCGCTCACCCATGGCATCGACGCGGCACCCGAAGCGCCGGAACCGCTGCGCGTCTTCTTCGCACGGGTGGAAGCCCTCCCCGCGTGGGTCGACTCGGCGAAGCTGCGCCGAGGGCAGCGTGCGCTGCGGCGCGGCGGCGCCGACGGAATGTACGTCGCGCGTGACGTCTCCCTTCTCGGCGGCTACCAGTTCTCCGGGTTCAACAAGACGCTGCTGCGCACCGGCGCGCTGGAGAAGGGCTCGAACAAGCGCTTCGCCGAGACGATGCAGTGGGCGATGGACGTCATCTCAGAAGGCGGGCTCGAGCGGCTGGGTGCCGGCTATCGGTCCACCCTGCGGGTTCGGCTGATCCACGGACTGGTGCGCCGACATGTCGCCGCGATGCCGGACTGGCGCGCCGATGAGTGGGGCGTCCCGATCAACCAGACCGATATGGCGGCGACGCTGATCGGCGCGCTCGTCGCACCCGCCGTCGGCGTGATGGGGATGGGGATCGTGTTGCGGCCCAAAGACTATGACGCCATCGCTCACTTGACTCGCTACGTCGGATGGCTGATGGGGGTGGAGGACGAGTGGCTGCCGCGCGGATTTCGCGACAGCATCCGGGTGCTCTACCACACCCTCGGCGCACTCGCCGAGCCCGACGAGTCGTCGCGGCAGTTGGCTGTCCCGATGGCCGACGACCCCATGATCTGGCATTACGACACCATGCCCACGATCCGGCGTCGCATCGCACGGGCTCAACATCTTTCGGTCACCAGTGGCTTCTTGGGTCCCCGCACCATGCGTGCTCTGGGTCTGCGGCCCCATGTGCCCTGGTATCCGGCGTTACGACTGCCTGTGAACCTCGGCCGAAGCGTGGCCGCCGTGGCCTTGCCGGGCGGTATCGGCCGCGCGACGGCGCGCGGGGACCGCGAACACAAGGCGTTGATGCGGACGATCATCGGGGACAGCGGAGCGACGATTGGCGAGTCGGCCCACCAGGTCGGCAGCGTCGCCTGACCGGGGCTTGAACAGGTTCACCGACCGACGATGGGGCCGGCCATCACGCCGACCCCATCAGTTCATAAGGCGATTCAGGCGAACGAGGCTCTGAAGTCGATGCCTCCTTGGGCCGCTTGTGCCCAGTCGTTCATGTCCACTACTGGATGGATGTTGAACACGTTGAACGGGGCGAACTTCGACGTTTCCGTGAGGAGCTCGGTCGGATTGTCGGTCTCCACGATGGCGAACCCGCCTTCTCCGTCCAGGCGGCCGACGAACTGGTGGAAAGTCATGCCTGCGGGCGGTTGCCACTTCGAAAACAATTCGAGAGCACGCCGCACGCCTTCCTCATTCTCCTTACCCGAGCCCCCGAGACGGTTCGTCCACGTCATGGCATATTTCATTCGTTCCTCCTAGCACTGTGTTGAACTAGTGGTGTGCGGAGGCGTCGATCACGGCGTTCCTGCACTCTTGCAGTGTCCTCCGGTGTCGCGTCCGCCGCGGGCAAAGCGAAAACCCGGGCGCCGTCCTGTTTGACTTCGAAAAGTGTTGTTTCACAGCGGAATTAGCTGCCTAGGGCTGGTACGGGTTCACCGCAAATTGGATCACCCGGTAGGGCGACCCGCCGCGCGGGCCGGTGTTCCATTGGCTGACGAAAATTCGCACCTCGTCCAGCGCCGAACCCGGTGAGATGTAGCCGCCGTACGGTTGGGCCAGCCGGTTGTTCTCCGGCGGCCCGAGATGATCCACCGGGTACGGCCACTCGGAGGCGACGACGACGGACGTCATCGGCGCGGTGCCCAGCCCGGTGGGATCGTTGGCCACGCGCATTTCCATGTTGCCGGTCGTGGCGTTGAAGTACGACAGCACCGTCTTGCCGTCAATCTGCCGGATGCTCATCTCGCCGATTAAGTCCGGCCACAGCGGTGTGGGCGGTTGACCCCAACCCGAAACCGCCGACCAGCCCTGCCAGCTGGACCGGTCCTCGAATTGCTCCGGTGTGGCCCGGTACAGCACCAGCGGCTCGCTCCGGTCGAAGTTGTTGGCCACGATGTACACCCACCCGCTCTGCGAGTCGGCCCGCGGTATCGGGTCGTAGTAGCCGCTGATCTGGGACTGCCGACCGTCGGCGTAGTCCGCCGCACGTTCGGACCCCGGCACCGTCGGCCAATTGCCCCGCGCCGGATCTGGTTTGACCAACCTCGACGACTCGGGCTTCAGCTCCCGCACCGTGGTGACCATCATGTAGTTCTCCCGGTTGATCTGGACGACACCTGCGGGCAGTTGCGACATACCCGCAGGGGTCGGATCGGCCAGCAGCGGCCGGTCGGTCCCGGTCACGCCGTCGTAGCGCACGCCGGTCGGATCGCTGAGCGAATCCGTCTCGACGTGCAAGGCGATCGGTGAGAACCAGCCGCCGTAGCCGACACCCTGCCCGGCGAAACTGTCGCCGCACACCTGCAGGATGCCGCTCGGAAACTCCATGAACTCGCACAGGTCCGTGGCACCCACACCGTAATCGCGTGTCGGTGTACCGGTGCCGGCCGTCGGTCCGATGCGGATCACTTGTCCGGGCGCCAGGGGCGGCAACACCGGGCCGGGGATCGGCGCGGGCTGGGCCGCCGCGGCACCGATCGCCGAAACTGTATTCCAGCAGAGAAATATCGAGAGAAGGCCTGCTGGAATACCGTTTCGGCGCAAATCAACCTCGAGCCAGCAGTTCGGCGATCTGGATCGTGTTGAGCGCCGCGCCCTTTCGAAGATTGTCTCCGGAAACGAACACCGCCAGCCCACGCCCGTCGGGCACACCGGGATCCTGTCGGATGCGGCCGACCAGCGAGTCGTCCTCACCGGCGGCCGCCAGCGGCGTCGGGACGTCGACAAGCTTGACACCCGGGGCCGAAGCCAGCACCTCGGACGCCGCAGCAACGGAAAGGGATTGCGAGAACTCGAGGTTCAACGACAGCGAATGCCCCGTGTAAACCGGAACTCGCACGCATGTCCCGCTCACCGCGAGGTCCGGGATGCCCAGGATCTTGCGGCTCTCGTTGCGCAGCTTCTGATCCTCGTCGGTCTCACCGGAGTCGTCGTCGACATACGAACCTGCCAGCGGGACGACGTTGAACGCGATCGGGGCCACATACGTCGAGGGCGCCGGGAAGTCCAGCGCGGCACCGTCGGACACCAAGTCCCTGCTGCTGCCGACGACCGCGCTCGCCTGACTGAACAGCTCCTCCACACCGGCCACGCCACTGCCCGACACCGCCTGGTAGGTGGACGCGATCATCCGCACCAGGCCCGCTTCGTCGTGCAACGGCTTGAGCACCGGCATCGCCGCCATCGTGGTGCAGTTCGGGTTCGCGATGATCCCCTTCTTCAGCGATACGCCGCGCACGTCGCGCGCGAAGTTCACCTCGCTGACCACCAGCGGCACGTCGGGGTCCTTGCGCCACGCCGACGAGTTGTCGATCACGACGGCGCCCGCGTCGGCGAACCGCGGCGCCTGCACGCGCGACATCGTCGCGCCCGCGGAGAACAACGCGATGTCCAGGCCGGCGGGATCGGCGGTCGCGGCGTCCTCGACCTCGATCTCCTGCCCGCGGAACGGAAGCTTCTTGCCCTGCGAGCGCGCCGACGCGAAGAACCGCACGCTGGTCGCCGGAAAGTCGCGCTCTTCCAACAGCGTTCGCATCACCTGGCCGACCTGACCGGTCGCACCGATCACACCGAGGTTGACCATTACCGCCCCGTTCCCGCGTACACCATGGCTTGCTCGTCGCCGCCCAGGCCGAACGCCTCGTGCAGCGCGGCGACCGCCTTGTCCAGATCGGTGTCCTTGACCAGCACCGAGATCCGGATCTCCGAGGTGGAGATCAGGTCGATGTTCACCCCGACCTCGGCCAGGGTCTCGCAGAACTTGGCGGTCACCCCGGGATGGCTCTTCATCCCGGCCCCCACCAGCGACACCTTGCCGATGAGGTCGTCGTAGAGCACGCCGGTGAAGCCGATCTCGCTCTGCAGCGAGCTGAGCTTCTGCACCGCCGCCGGGCCGTTGTCGCGGGGGCAGGTGAAGGTGATGTCGGTCTTGCCGTCCTCGACCTTCGAGATGTTCTGCAAGACCATGTCGATGTTGATGTCGGCGTCAGCGACCGCGCGGAACACCTTGGCGGCGTAGCCGGGCACGTCGGGGATACCGACCACGGTGACCTTGGCTTCACTGCGGTCGTGTGCGACTCCGGTCAGGATGGCGTCTTCCACGGGTATGTCCTCCATCGATCCGGTCACCAGGGTGCCGGGATTGTCCGAGTATGACGAGCGCACGCGGATCGGCACGTGGTAGCGACGGGCGTACTCCACACAGCGCAGCATCAGCACCTTCGCGCCGCAGGCCGCCATCTCGAGCATCTCCTCGAAGCTGACCTGGTCGAGGTGTCGGGCGTTGGGCACGATGCGCGGGTCGGCGGTGAAGATGCCGTCGACGTCGGTGTAGATCTCGCAGACGTCGGCGTTCAGCGCCGCGGCCAGCGCCACCGCGGTGGTGTCCGAGCCGCCCCGCCCCAGCGTGGTGACGTCCTTGCTGTCCTGGCTGACGCCCTGGAAACCGGCAACCAGCACGATCACCCCTTCGTCGAGCGCGTCGCGCAGCCGGCCGGGGGTGACGTCGATGATCTTGGCGTTGCCGTGGATGCCGGTGGTGATCACGCCGGCCTGCGATCCGGTGAAAGACCGCGCCTGGGCGCCCAGCGAGTGAATGGCCATCGCCACCAGCGCATTGGAGATCCGCTCACCGGCGGTCAGCAGCATGTCCATCTCGCGCGCCGGTGGCGCGGGGCAGACCTGGTTGGCCAGGTCGAGCAGGTCGTCGGTGGTGTCGCCCATCGCCGAGACGACCACGACTACGTCGTTGCCCTGCTTTCTCGTCTCAACGATCCGCTCGGCGACGCGGCGGATCCGCTCGGCGTCGGAGACCGAGGATCCGCCGTACTTCTGCACGACGAGCGCCACTGAACAAGCCTTTCAAGTGCCGGAGAAGGTCCCAACAAGGATAAGGGCTGCGCGCACCTGGTTTATCCCGCGGTCACACCCCCAGGAAAGCGAACGGCTCGGCCCGCTCGAACATCGAACTGGCGTCCCCGGCGTAGATCGTCTTCTCCCCCTCCCCGAGCGGCAGCCGCAGCGCCGGGGCGCCCGCGGAGAAGTCGAGCTTGCGCAGTTCCACCCAGAACGTGTTCGGCGAGAGCGCCGACTCGAAGAAGTAGCGCAGCGACTTGTGGTCGACGACCGTGCGCCAGCGCGTGCTGGAGATGTTGGGCTCGTCCGAGGTGGCGATCCCGTACGGCACCGACGCGTTGCGCACGACGCTGAACACCGTCGCGGCGGCCAGCAACGGATCGTCGCTCTTCGGGACCGCGTCGATGTAGAACGAGGCCCGCACGAAACGGTCGGCGGCACGGTTGGTGCCCGGCAGCATCACGGTGCCGCCGATCTGCTTCCAGTACTCGGTGATCGCCAACTGCTTGTCGAACGTCGGCGAGTTCGTCATCACCTGGTACTGCCTGCCGTGGTGGATGACCTGTTCACCGTCGATGTACTCGACGATCGCGCTGTCCCCGCTCGCGTCCGACATCGCCAGGTGCAGCGTCGCCATCCGCTGTTGCCCCGGCACCTCCGCGGTGGCGACCCGCAGCGGGGTCGCGCGCAGCGCCTGTACCGCCTCGTCGACGGTCGCGAAGTTGTCGAGCACGTACTGCCCCCACAGCGCGAGCGAGACCGCGGGACCGCCGGCGGTTTCGGCGGGGTACTGCGATTCGGCCAGCCACAACAGGTTGACCGCGAGGCCGGCCTCGTTCACCCCGTCGGTGGTGCTGATGTCGTATCCGGTGGCGACGACGCTGCCGTACTTGGCCGTCCACTCGGCGGAGTGGGCGCCCGCCTGGCCGGTCCGGTGGACGCCGCGCGGCAGCGCCCACAGGTTCGTCCCGATCTCGGACTTCCAGTCCATGGAGCGACCGGTGACGTTGCGATCATTCGTCCCGAAATAAACCACACGTGTGCACACGCCAGCCAGCTTATGGGGTGCTCAGGAGCAAGCCTTGGTCAACTCTGCGGTCTTGTGCTGGATCTGCGCGTCGATCGCCGACATCTCGTAATAGATCTCGGGCGCCGGCGCACCGGGTGCCCGGGATTCCGTCTCCGCGCGGGCCTGGGGCATCTTCTGGACGAACATCGCGGCGAGATCGGCGAGTTCCACCGCGGTGAACCGGAGCTCCGGAGCGTCGATCTTGCGGGCGCGTTCGGCCAGCCCGTCCGCCCAGTCCCGATAGGCGATCTCCTCGGCCGCGGTGGGCGCTCCCTCGGCGCCCTCGCTCTTCTCGCCGATCAACTCGCTCTGCGACTTGTTGTACTCGAGCAGGTCGAGCACGGGGCCGCACTCCTTCGGCGGTTTCTGGAACTGGCTGTACACCAGCGCCACGACCACGACAACGACCACGACGATCGCCACCCACCAACGCCGGCCAAGTGTCCTCACGGCTCGAACTTTAGCCAGCGCCGGTTCGTACGGCTGTCTTCCATCCTCGGTGAGCGCTCATCCTTGACTTCGAGGGCGCTGGACCGTACCCGGCTGAGCGCTCGCGGCACTGGAAGCCCACGCGGAGTGCGTTTTGTGACGGGCGCGGGTGCGGAGTACAGTAGCCCCAATGTTCTCGGTGCAGCGGGTGCTCCTTCTCGGCAGCCGCGACGGGGTCTGATCCAGACCGGCTTCCCGTCGCGGGTGTTTGCGGTGCGCCGGTCGAGTCCCCCTAATCCCGGAGCGACACCGTGACCACCTTCTCCAAAGCATCGTCCGATTCACCTGACGCGTTCTCGTCAGTTCGCCAGATCACCAAACCCTCCGGCCCGGCCACACCCGGCCAGCCGGCGTGGAATACCCAGCGCGGATCGGCGATGCCCGTCAACCGCTACCGCGGCTTCGCCGACGAGGTCGAGGCGATCGCGCTCCCGGACCGCACCTGGCCCGACAAGGTCATCAACCGCGCCCCGATGTGGTGTGCGGTGGACCTGCGCGACGGCAACCAAGCCCTGATCGACCCGATGAGCCCGGCCCGCAAGCGTCGCATGTTCGACCTGCTGGTGCGCATGGGTTACAAGGAGATCGAGGTCGGCTTCCCGTCGGCCAGCCAGACCGACTTCGAGTTCGTCCGGGAGATCATCGCCGAGGGCGCGATTCCTGACGACGTCACGATTCAGGTGCTGACGCAGTGCCGCCCGGAACTGATCGAGCGGACCTTCGAGGCGTGTGAGGGTGCGCCACGCGTCATCGTGCACTTCTACAACTCGACGTCGATCCTGCAGCGCCGGGTGGTGTTCCGTGGCGACCGCGACGCGGTGAAGGCGATCGCCACCGACGGTGCGCGGATGTGCGTCGAGGAGGCCAAGAAGTACCCGGGCACCCGGTGGCGGTTCGAGTACTCACCGGAGTCCTACACCGGAACGGAGTTGGAGTACGCGGTCGACGTCTGCAACGCCGTCGCCGAAATCATCGCGCCGACGACCGACGCGCCGCTGATCGTGAACCTGCCTGCGACCGTCGAGATGGCCACGCCCAATGTGTACGCCGACTCGATCGAGTGGATGCACCGGCACCTGACCCCGCGCGATGCCATCATCTTGAGCCTGCATCCGCACAACGACCGCGGAACCGCCGTCGCCGCAGCCGAATTGGGTTACCAAGCCGGTGCCGACCGGATCGAGGGCTGCCTGTTCGGCAACGGCGAGCGCACCGGCAACGTCTGCCTGGTGACGTTGGGCATGAACCTGTTCTCCCGCGGCGTCGACCCGCAGATCGACTTCTCTAACATCGACGAGATCCGGCGCACCGTCGAGTACTGCAATCAGCTGCCGGTGCACGAACGCCATCCCTACGGCGGCGATCTGGTCTACACCGCGTTCTCCGGCAGCCACCAGGACGCGATCAACAAGGGCCTGGACGCGATGAAGAGCGATGCTGATGCCGCCGACAAAGATGTCGACGACATCCTCTGGCAAGTCCCTTACCTGCCGATCGACCCCAAGGACGTCGGACGCACCTACGAAGCCGTCATCCGGGTCAACTCGCAGTCCGGTAAGGGCGGCGTCGCCTACATCATGAAGGCCGATCACGGCCTGGCGCTGCCCCGGCGGCTGCAGATCGAGTTCAGCCAGGCGATCCAGAAGATCACCGACGGTGAGGGCGGGGAGGTCTCACCGAAGGAGATGTGGGATGTCTTCGCCGAGGAGTACCTGACGCCCGTCCGGCCGCTCGAACGTGTCCGGCAGAGTGTCATCGCTTCCGAGGTGGACGGCGGCACCGACACCGTCGAGGCGGTGGTGAAGGTCGACGGTGTGGAGCACGAGATCGTCGGCGCGGGCAACGGCCCATTGGCGGCGTTCGTTGACGCGTTGGGCGCCATCGGGTTCGACGTATCGGTGCTCGATTACTCCGAGCACGCACTTTCGGCGGGCGAGGAGGCGCAGGCCGCGGCCTACGTCGAGGCGTCGATCGGCGGAAAGACCGTGTGGGGGGTCGGGATTGCGACGTCGATCACCACTGCCTCGCTGCGCGCGGTGGTGTCCGCGGTCAACCGCGCCGCGCGGTGATTCCGTTTTCGACGGTCAGAAAAGTGCGAGCTGATCGCCGGCGGGCGTGGTGTCGGTGAACTCTTCGACGCCGACACCACCGACGACACCGTCGAGATAGCGCATGAAGTCGGTGTCGGTCACCAGCGGAAGGCCCAGCTCGTTGGCCTGATAGCCCTTGCCCTGGACCGCGTGGGCGTCGTTGCAGATGATCAGCGATGTCTCGGCGCCCACGGTGTCGGTGTACGCCAACCCCGCATGCAGGATCCGCTCGATCAGCTCCTCGTGGGTGCGTTCGACCTGCGCCGACAACGCGACCCGCATGCCCTGCACCAGGGGCCGCCCCGCGACGAAGCGGCCCGGATTGAGGTAGGCGCACGGTAGTCGAGCCGCGACCGCCTTGAGGGGGCGGAGCTCGTCATGGGTGACAAGCCCGTTGGGCCAGCGCCGCCGAGACACCGGATGCACCGGCAGCCAGACTTTGCGTTCCCGCGCGCGCACCAGCACCGGCTTGAGGATCTGTGCGAGCACCAGCGCGTCGTCGAGCGCGTCGTGCGGCCGCATCTGGCTGATTCCCCAGTGCGCGGCCAACGTCTCCAGCCGCAGGTTCTCAGTGCCCAAGTCGAGCCTGCGAGCGAGTTCGACGGTGCACATCACGGCTTCGGTGGGCAATTCACGGTTCACCAATTCGGCCTCGGCCGCCAGGAACGCGTAGTCGAAGCCGACGTTGTGCGCGACCAGGGTGCGGCCGTCGAGGAGCTCGACGAGGTGGTCGACGACGTCGGCGAAGGCCGGCTGGCCCGCCAGCATCTCGGCCGTCAGCCCGTGCACATGGGTCGGGCCGGGATCGACGCCCGGGTTGAGCAGGCTGTAGAAGCTGTGTTCGACGTTCCCGTCGTCGCCGAGGGCCAGTGCAGCGATGCTGACGATGCGTGCCTGACCCGGCCGGAAGCCCGACGTCTCCACGTCGACGACCGCCCAGCCCGATCCGGTGTCATCCGCCGGCCGGCCCCAGGAGCCGCTCGGCCGGCGACATCCGGCGTCAGAGCCGCTCGGCCGGCGACATCCGGCGTCAGAGCCGCTCGGCCGGCGACATCCGGCACCGGTCTTGCTCACTTCGTCAGGATGGCACGGTGCTGTGACATAGCCGGGACGTCGCCGAATCGCCCGCGAGCGTGTCGGCTACCTAAACTGCCGGGGTGGTCACCACTCGTGGACGGGTCGCACTCGCCGCAGGCGCGGCGGCGCGCTGGGCATCGCGGGTCACGGGGCGTGGTGCCGGCGCAATGATCGGTGGCCTCGTCGCGCTGGCGCTGGACAAGTCGCTGCTGCGCCAGTTGGGCGAGGGCCGACGCACCGTGCTCGTCACCGGAACCAACGGCAAGTCGACGACCACACGGATGCTCGCGGCGGCGCTGCGGACGATCGGAAATGTCGCTAGTAACGACACCGGCGCGAACATGGACGCCGGTCTGGTGGCCGCGCTGGCCGGTGCCCGCGAGGCGCCGCTGGCCGCGCTCGAGGTCGACGAGATGCACGTCCCGCATGTCGCCGACGCGGTCGACCCCGAGGTGATCGTGCTGCTCAACCTGTCGCGTGACCAGTTGGATCGCGTCGGCGAGATCAACCACATCGAGCGCACGCTGCGCGGCGGCCTGGCGCGCCACCCTTCCGCGGTCGTGGTCGCCAACTGTGACGACGTGCTGATGACCTCGGCCGCGTACGACAGCCCCGATGTGGTCTGGGTGGCCGCAGGCGGAAGCTGGGCCAACGACTCGGTCAGCTGCCCGCGATCCGGTGAGATCATCGTGCGCGACGGCCAGGGGCGGGACTGGCACTCCACCGGCACCGATTTCAAGCGGCCCACCCCGCACTGGCGGTTTGACGATTCGAACATCTATGGGCCGGAAGGTCTTTCGCTACCGATGCGGCTGGCGTTGCCCGGCACCGTCAACCGCGGCAATGCCACGCAGGCGGTGGCGGCGGCCGTAGCGATGGGCGCCGAACCGGCGGCGGCGGTGGCGGCGGTGTCGGGCGTCGACGAGGTGGCCGGACGCTACCGCACCGTCCGCCTCGGCGAGCACACCGCGCGGGTGCTGCTGGCGAAGAACCCCGCGGGTTGGCAGGAGGCGCTGTCGATGGTCGACAAACACGGTGCGGGCGTTGTGATCTCGGTCAACGGCCAAGTACCCGACGGCGAGGACCTGTCATGGCTGTGGGACGTGCGGTTCGAACACTTCGAGGACACCCACGTCGTGGCCGCGGGGGAGCGGGGTACGGACCTCGCGGTGCGGCTGGGGTACGCCGGCGTCGAGCACACGCTGGTTCACGACACCGTCGCAGCGATCGCGTCGTGCCCCCCAGGGCATGTCGAGGTGATCGCCAACTACACCGCGTTCCTGCAACTGAACCGGGCACTGGAGCGTCGCGGTGTCTGAGTCGGCGGTTCGCATCGGCCTGGTGCTGCCCGATGTGATGGGGACCTACGGCGACAGCGGCAATTCGGTCGTGATGCGACAACGGCTGCGGCTCCGCGGGATTGACGCCGAAGTCGTCGAGATCACCCTCAACGACGCAGTGCCCGCAGAACTCGACCTGTACACGCTCGGCGGCGCCGAGGACTACGCCCAGCGCCTCGCCACCAGACACCTGCTGCGCTACCCCGGCCTGCAGCAGGCCGCGGCCAGGGGCGCGCCGGTGCTGGCGATCTGCGCGGCCATCCAGGTGCTCGGGCACTGGTATGAGACCTCGTCGGGCGAACGTGTGGAGGGCGTCGGCCTGCTCGACGTGACGACTTCGCCGCAGGGCGAGCGCACGATCGGCGAGGTGGTGTCGGAGCCGTTGTTGGCCGGATTGTCGCAGCGGCTCACGGGATTCGAGAACCACCGTGGTGGAACGGTTCTCGGCGACGGAGCGCGGCCGCTAGCCCGGGTGGTCAGCGGTGCGGGCAACCGCGCCGGCGACGGCATCGACGGCGCGGTGCAGGGCAGCGTCGTCGCCACGTATCTGCATGGGCCTTGTCTGGCCCGCAATCCGGAGTTGGCCGACCATCTGCTGAGCCAAGTCGTCGGTGAGCTGGCTGCGCTGGAGATCGACGAGGTGGAACAACTTCGTCGAGAGCGCCTGGCCGCGCCGCGGAGGCACTAAAGGCCTAGGTCGCGCAGGAACTCCGGCTTGTACGCCTCGAGAATCACGTAGCCCGGATCCGGGGTGGGCACCTCGGGCGCGTCGTCGGGCACCTCCTGCCCGCTGACGGGGTCCACCCAGCCCTGCCTCGCGGCGTCCCACCGGCTCACGGTGTACCGCGCGGTGACGTGGTCGTCGGCCACCAACGTCCGCACCGTACGTTCGGCCTCCTGCGCGTCGGCCAGGGTGCCGGTGTAGAGCTGGATGCGGTCGCCGTCGCGTGTCACCGTCACGCGCGATCCGAGCCGCTTGCGTGCGTCATCGTCGAGGTCCAGAGTCCGCAGCTTCTCCCAGAACGAGAGCTGGTGCTCGGCGCTGCCGAGTTCGACCTCGACCTTGAACTCCTCGTCCGGCATGAATCCCCTTCCTCCGGCTTATGCCATGGCGCGCCGGCCCGCCAGCGCGCGGCCCAGCGTGAGTTCGTCGGCGAACTCCAGGTCACCGCCCATCGGCAGGCCGGACGCGATCCGCGTCACGGTCAGACCCGGGATGTCGCGCAGCATGCGCACCAGATACGTCGCCGTGGCCTCCCCCTCGGTGTTGGGGTCGGTCGCGATGATCACCTCGGTGACGTCCACGCCGTCGATCCGTTCACCGATCCTGTTGAGCAGCTCGCGGATTCGCAGTTGCTCGGGCCCGACGCCGGACAGCGGATCCAGAGCACCGCCCAGCACGTGGTAGCGGCCGCGGAACTCGCGCGTGCGCTCGACGGCCTGCACGTCCTTGGGTTCTTCGACCACGCAGACCAGTGACGCGTCGCGGCGCGGGTCGCTGCAGATGCGGCAGCGGTCGTGGTCGGAGACATTGCCGCACACCGCGCAGAACTTCACCCCGTCACGAACCTTGTTGAGCACGGCCGTCAGCCGGTCGATCTCGGGCGGCTCCACCGACAGCAGGTGAAAGGCGATTCGCTGCGCGCTCTTCGGCCCGATACCGGGCAGCTTGCCGAGCTCGTCGATCAGGTCCTGAACGGGTCCCTCGAACAATTACATTCCCGGCGTGCCGAGGCCGCCCATCCCGCCCGCCAACGGCCCGAGCCGGTCGTGGGCGAGGATGGTCACCTGCTTGGAGGCGTCGGAGATGGCGCCGACGATCAGGTCCTGCAGCGTCTCCGGGTCCGCTGGATCGATCACCTTGGGGTCGATCCGCACGGCCACCACCTCGCCGCTTCCCTTCATCGTGACCTGCACCAGCCCGCCACCGGCCTGACCATGCACCTCGGCGTTGGCCAGCGCTTCCTGCGCCTCCATCAGCTGTTGCTGAACCTGCTGGGCCTGAGCGAGCAGTGCCGACATATCGGGTTGGCTTCCGGGTTGCATGACGGGTCCCCTTGCGTCTTGGTTGCGGTCCGGTCTCGACTTGGTCTCTGTCGTCGGCTCGCGGCCGTTTGAGCTTTCAGCCTAGTCGGGGTTGCGGCTACGGTGACGCCCGTGCCTGCCCGCCTGCGTGTCGGGGCCACTAGAGCAATGCGCGGCTCAGCCGCGGTGGCCGCCGGTCTGCTCGTCGCCGCGTCGACGTTCATCAACCCTGCTGTCGAAGCCGACGCCGCTCCCGCCAACCTCGCGGGCAAGATCGTGTTCCTGGACCCGGGCCACAACGGCGCCAACGACGCGTCCATCAGCAGGCAGGTGCCCACCGGCCGCGGCGGCACCAAGGATTGCCAGGCCAGCGGCACCTCCACCGAGGACGGCTACGCCGAGCACACCTTCGCCTGGGACACCACGCTGCGGATCCGTCAGGCGCTCACGGCGCTGGGGGTGCGCACCGCGATGTCCAGGGGCGACGACACCGGGCTGGGCCCCTGCGTCGATGAGCGCGCCGCGCTGGCCAACTCGCTGAAACCGAACGCGGTCGTGAGCATCCATGCCGACGGCGGTCCGCCGACCGGACGCGGCTTCCACGTCCTGTACTCGTCTCCGCCGCTCAACGACGCACAGGCGGGGCCGTCTCCTCGATTCGCGGCGATCATGCGCGACCAGTTGCAGGCATCGGGCTTCGTACCGTCGACGTACATCGGTTCCGGTGGCCTCAACCCCCGCTCCGACATCGCGGGCCTGAACCTGGCGCAGTTCCCGTCGATCCTGGTCGAGCTCGGCAACATGAAGAGTCCCGTCGACTCGGCGCTGATGAAGACACCGGAAGGCAGACAGAAGTACGCCGACGCCGTTGTGCGCGGGATCGCGGGGTTCCTGGGCTCGGCGTAGCCCTCTTGCCCGCTTAAGCGGTTGATCGCTCGCACCCGGTGCTTGTGATCAACCACTCAACGACGTTATTGCTCCAGGTACTTCTTGAGGTTGTCCAGTACCTCGCCCTGGATCTTTCGCAGGCCCAGCGGCGCGAACGTCTTCTCGAAGAACCCACCGATGCCACCCGCACCCTGCCACGACGTCTTCACCGTCACCGAAGAGCCGGAACCGGCGGGCGAGACGGTCCAGTTGGTGATCATCGACGAGTTGGCGTCCTTCTCGATCACCGTGTGGCCCGCCACGTCGACCTCGGCCTTGACGTCGCGCACCCGCGACTTGGTCGCCTGCAGCCTCCACCTGGCCACGGTGCCCGCGCCCTGGCCGCCCTCGAGCACCTGGTACTCGCTGTAGTGCGGCGACAGAATCTTCGGACGAACGGTCGCGTAATCCGCCACGGCCGACAACACCGTCTCCGGTGCCGCCTCGACCAAGACGGTGCTGGACGCGCTGACCTGTCCCATCGGTGCAAGCTCCTCGTAGAACGTTTCGTGTGGTCGCACCCGCGACCGCGGACTAGCGTATATGTGTGTCTGTTGCCCGAACCGACGCACATGCTCTTCAGGCCGCGGGCGTGCAGCGGCTACTGACCAGCTACCGTGCGATCCCGCCCGACGCCACCGTGCGCCTCGCCAAGCCCACCTCGAACCTGTTCCGCGCGCGAACCAAGACCACCGCGAAGGGGTTGGACGTTTCGGGCCTGACCGGTGTCATCGCCGTGGACCCCGACGCGCGCACCGCCGAAGTGGCGGGCATGTGTACATACGAGGATCTGGTGGCCGCGACGTTGCCATACGGCTTGTCCCCGTTGGTGGTACCGCAACTGAAGACCATCACGCTGGGGGGAGCGGTCACCGGGCTCGGCATCGAGTCCGCGTCGTTCCGCAACGGACTGCCACACGAGTCGGTGCTGGAGATGGACATCCTGACGGGCACCGGCGAAGTGCTCACCGTTTCGCCGGATCACCATACCGACCTGTTTCGCGCCTTCCCGAATTCATATGGCACGCTGGGATATTCGGTCCGACTGAAGATCGAGCTGGAGACCGTGCGCCCGTTCGTAACGGTGCGTCACCTGCGGTTCAACAGTATCGAGGACCTCGTCACCGCGATGGACCGCATCGTCGAGACCGGCGGCTACGACGAAACCCCGGTCGACTATCTCGACGGTGTGGTGTTCTCCGCCGACGAGTCTTACCTGACGGTGGGATTTCAAACCGCGACGCCCGGACCGGTCAGCGACTACACCGGCCAACAGATCTACTATCGCTCGATCCAGCATCCCGGCGAGAACGGCGCCGAGAAACACGACCGGTTGACGATCCACGACTACCTGTGGCGGTGGGACACCGACTGGTTCTGGTGCTCACGGGCGTTCGGCGCGCAGAATCCGCGGATCCGCCGATGGTGGCCGCGGAGATTCCGTCGCAGCAGCTTCTACTGGAAGCTCGTCGCCTACGACCAGCGGTTCGACATCGCCGACCGGATCGAGAAGCGTAACGGCCGTCCGCCCCGCGAACGCGTCGTGCAGGACGTCGAGGTACCGATCGGGCGGGTCGCCGAGTTCCTGCGCTGGTTCCTCGACAACGTGCCGATCGAGCCGATCTGGTTGTGTCCGTTGCGGCTTCGTGATGTGGGCGGCTGGCCGCTGTACCCGATCAGGCCGCACCACACTTATGTCAATGTCGGGTTCTGGTCGTCGGTGCCCGTCGGGCCAACCGAAGGGCATACCAACAGGCTGATCGAACGCAAGGTCAGCGAACTCGATGGCCACAAGTCGCTGTACTCGGATTCCTGTTACAGCCGCGAGGAATTCGACGATCTCTACGGCGGAGAAACTTACAAGATCGTCAAGAAGGCTTACGATCCAGATACACGGCTGCTCGATCTGTATGCGAAGGCGGTGCAACGACAATGACGACTTTCAAAGAACACGCGATACCGGCGCTCGCCGGAAGGCTCACACTGGCGCAGATTCTGGAGATCTTCGCCGCGGGGAACCTGCCGCTGCGGTTCACCGCCTACGACGGCAGCGCGGCCGGCCCCGAGGACGCCCCCATAGGCCTGGAACTTCTGACACCACGGGGCACGACGTATCTGGCCACCGCACCCGGAGATCTGGGACTGGCGCGGGCTTACGTGTCCGGTGACCTGGAACCGCACGGTGTACACCCCGGCGACCCCTATGAGTTGCTCAGGGCGCTCGCCGACAAAATGGACTTCAAGCGACCGCCCGCGCGGGTGCTCGCGAACATCGTGCGTTCCATCGGTATCGAGCACCTGAAGCCGATCGCACCGCCGCCGCAAGAAGCCCTCCCGCGCTGGCGGAGAATCGCAGAGGGACTGCGACACAGCAAGAGTCGTGATGCCGAGGCGATACACCACCACTACGACGTCTCCAACAGGTTCTACGAGTGGGTACTGGGGCCGTCGATGACCTACACGTGCGCCTGCTATCCACACGGCGAGGCCACGCTCGAGGAGGCGCAGGAGTACAAATACCGGCTGGTGTTCGAGAAGCTGCGCCTGCGGCCCGGCGATCGCCTGCTCGACGTGGGCTGCGGTTGGGGTGGCATGGTGCGCTACGCGGCGCGGCGCGGGGTCAAGGCGATCGGCGTCACGCTGTCGAAGGAGCAGTCGTCCTGGGCGCAGAACGCGATCGTTCAGGAAGGCCTCGGCGACCTCGCCGAAGTCCGGCACGGCGACTACCGCGATGTACGCGAGTTCGGCTTCGACGCGGTGTCGTCGATCGGGCTGACCGAACACATCGGCGTACACAACTATCCGGCCTACTTCGAGTTCCTCCAGTCCAAGATGCGGCCCGGTGCACTGCTGCTCAACCACTGCATCACGCGGCCGGACAACCGGACCGGAGCGGCGGCGGGTGGCTTCATCGACCGCTACGTCTTCCCCGACGGTGAGCTCACCGGGTCCGGCCGCATCATCACCGAGGCCCAGGACGTCGGGTTGGAGGTGGTGCACGAGGAGAACCTGCGCAACCACTACGCCCTGACGCTGCGCGACTGGTGCCGCAACCTGGTGGAGCACTGGGATGAGGCCGTCGCCGAGGTCGGCCTGGCGACCGCCAAGGTGTGGGGTCTCTACATGGCCGGGTCGCGCCTGGGCTTCGAGACGAACGTCGTACAGCTGCACCAGGTTCTGGCGGTCAAACTGCACCGCGACGGCCGTGACGGCGGGCTGCCACTGCGGCCGTGGTGGACACCGTAATCTGCGCGGTGCCTCAGCCGTCGATGCGGCGGGCGCCGAGTTCGCTTTGCAGTAACTCGAGCGCGGCTTCCTCCGGATCGCGGCGCGGCGCGTCGGAGGTGTCGGCGCCGGCTTCAGCCAACAACTCCTCCTCGTCGTCCTCGCGCGGTGCCCGCGCCGCCGCCGCGTTTTCGGTCTCGGGCGCGGGCGGTGCGGCGGGCGCCGCTTCACCGGTTTCGCACCGGATCCGCCAATCCACGCCGAGGGCGTCTTTCAACGCTTCGCGGATGACGTCCGCGTTGCGCTGCTCGGTCAACCGCTTGGCCAGCGGCGCCGACTCGTGGGTGAGCACCAGCGTGTCGCCCTCGACCGCGCGGACGATGGCGCCCGACAACATCACCTCGGTGGTGCGACTGCGCTCTCGCACCTTGTCGCGCACCGTGGACCACATGCTGCGCACGGCCGCCGCGTTCGGCTCCCCCGTCACCGCCGCCGTGGGCGGCGCCTCCACCACCGGATCCGACGGCGGCCGAACCGGCGGCGGGCTTTCGGACGCCGACTCGGGGTCGGCGGGCGGCTCGGGCGCGGCCGGCGGCTCGGGCGCGGGTGCCGGCGGCGCCTGCTCGACGACGGGCGGCTGCGCCTCGGCGGACCTGCTCTTGCGGGCGTACTGCCTCGGCGGTCCACCCGCTTGCGACGCCGCGCCCTCACCAGCCGGAATCGACATGTCGAGACGGGTTTCGATGCGCTCGACGCGCTGCAACAGCGCCGATTCGGTGTCGCTGGCCGACGGCAGCAACAGCCGTGCGCACACCACCTCCAGCAACAACCGCGGTGCCGTCGCCCCGCGCATCTCTCCGAGACCGGCGTGCACCACCTCGGCGTACCGGGTCAGCGTCGCGGTCCCGATGCGCGCTGCCTGCTCCCGCATGCGCTCGAGCACATCTTCCGGCCCGTCGACCACCCCGCGCGCCGCGGCGTCGGGCACCGACTGCAGCACGATCAGGTCGCGGAACCGCTCCAGCAGGTCGGTCGCGAACCGGCGCGGGTCGTGGCCGGCGTCGATCACGGCTTCGACGACCCCGAACAGGGCCGCGGCATCGCCGGCGGCCAGCGCGTCGATCGCGTCGTCGATCAGCGCCACGTCGGTCGCTCCGAGCAGCGCCAGTGCCCGCGCGTAGTCGACGTGGTCACCCTCGGCGCCGGCCAACAACTGATCGAGCACCGAGAGGGTGTCTCGCGGTGATCCGCCGCCGGCGCGGATCACCAGTGGATACACCGCGTCGTCGACGGTGACGTTCTCTTGTGCGCAGATGCCTTCCAGCAGCGATCGCATGGTGCGCGGAGCCAGCAGCCGGAACGGGTAGTGGTGCGTGCGCGAGCGGATGGTCGGCAGCACCTTCTCCGGTTCGGTGGTCGCGAACACGAAGATCAGGTGTTCGGGTGGCTCCTCGACGATCTTCAGCAGCGCGTTGAAGCCAGCCGTGGTGACCATGTGCGCCTCGTCGACGATGAAGATCCGGTACCGCGACTGCGCCGGCGCGTAGAACGCACGGTCGCGCAACTCACGGGTGTCGTCCACCCCGCCGTGGCTGGCGGCGTCGAGTTCGACGACGTCGACGCTTCCGGGACCGTTCGGTGCGAGCGCCACGCAGGAGTCGCACACCCCGCACGGGGTGGCGGTCGGACCCTGCGCGCAGTTCAACGAGCGGGCCAGGATGCGCGCAGACGAGGTCTTGCCACACCCGCGTGGCCCAGAGAACAGGTACGCGTGATTGATCCGGCCGGAGGTCAGCGCCGTCGACAGTGGCTCGGTGACATGTTCCTGGCCGACGACCTCGGCGAAGGTCGCGGGCCGGTACTTGCGGTAGAGCGCCACGGTCAGCAGGCTACCGGCGGGGTGTGACGAGGTGCGCCGGCCCGGCCCATCAACTTCTCAGCAACGACTCGGTGGCCGACAGCAGCGCGCAGGTGGCCAACCCGTCGATCGCCGCGCGCAGCTCAGGCTCAGCCGGCATCGTCGGGGCGATCCGGATGTTCTTGTCCTCGGGGTCTTTTCGATAGGGAAACGTGGCGCCGGCCTCCGTCACCGCGATGCCGGCGTCCTTGGCGAGCGCCACCGTGCGCTTGGCCGTCCCGGGCAGCACGTCGAGGCTGATGAAGTACCCGCCCTTGGGTTCGGTCCACGACGCGATCTTCGACTCGCCGAGCCGGTCGGAGAGTATCTCCAGCACCGCGGCGAACTTCGGGGCCAGCAGTTGCTGATGTCGCTGCATCTGCAGGCGCACCCCGTCGGCGTCGCGGAAGAAGCGCAGGTGGCGCAGCTGGTTGACCTTGTCGGGGCCGATCGACTTCTTGCCCGCATGCTGCAGGTACCAGGCGATGTTGCCCAGCGACCCGCCGAGGAAGCTGACCCCGGCACCGGCGAACGTGATCTTCGACGTCGACGCGAACACCAGTGGCCGGTTCGCGTTGCCGGCGACCTCGGCCAGCCCGAGCACGTCGACATTGCGGACGAAGTCGTGCGTCAACGTGTGCACCGCGTACGCGTTATCCCACATGATACGGAAATCCGTTGCCGCCGTTCGCATTTGCACAAGCCGACGCACGGTCTCCCAGGAATAGGTGACGCCCGTCGGGTTGGAGTACACCGGCACGCACCAAATGCCCTTGATGGCCGGGTCGGCGGCGACGAGTTCCTCGATCATGTCGACGTCCGGGCCGTCCTCGCGCATCGGCACGGTGATCATCTCGACGCCGAGGCTTTCGGTGATCGCGAAGTGCCGGTCGTAGCCTGGAGCGGGACACATGAACTTCAGCGTCGGCTCCTGGCTCCAGGGCCGGGCCGAGTCGGCGGTGCCGTGCAGAATCGAGAACACCACGACGTCGTGCATCAGCTCCAGGCTGGCGTTGTTACCCGCGATGAGGTTCTGCACCGGGATACCCAGCAGTTCGCCGAAGATCGCGCGCAGTTCCGGCAACCCGTGCACACCGCCGTAGTTACGGGTGTCGGTGCCGTCGGCGTCGCGGAAGTCGTCCCTGCCCGGCAGGTCGAGCAGTCCATTGGACAGGTCCAGTTGCGCCGAAGACGGCTTACCGCGGGTCAGGTCGAGTTTGAGGCCTTTGGCCTGCAGCTCGGCGTAATTGCGCTTCTGCTGCTCATGTTGTGCAGAGAGGTCATCTCGGCCGAGCGACAGAAAAGACACCGGACGCCTTTCGACGGGAGACGCGTGAAAGAGGGGACCCCGCGCACCCGCCAGAGCCCATTGACCCTTGCTGCCTTCCGGCCCTGGGGGAGTTCACAGGATGGACGCCGCGCGGGGTCCACGGCGAGTCTAATACCAGCGCCGCACTCGTCCCGATGGGCTCGTCCGTGAGGTCGGCTACCATGGCCCGCGGAGGATTCGCCTAGTGGCCTATGGCGCTCGCCTGGAACGCGGGTTGGGTTAATAGCCCTCGCGGGTTCAAATCCCGCATCCTCCGCACTCGGCCCGGGGTGCGGTCTGATGGCCTGAGCTGACGGCCCGCCCGGTCGCACCCTGGGCCAACCAAGCGTCTAGGAGGAGTATGAGCCGCACCGTTGCGGTGATCTGGCACGCGTCGTTCTGCGTCGTCGCCGGTGTTCTGTACTTCTTCTTCGTGCTCCCGCGCTGGCCCGAACTGATGGGCGACACCCCGCACACGCTGGGCACCGTGCTGCGCATCGTGGCGGGGGCGCTGATCGGGCTTGCGGCGCTGCCCGTGGTCTTCACACTGCTGCGCACGCGCAAACCGGAGTTCGGCACCCCGCAGATGGCGTTGACGCTGCGGGCGTGGTCGATCGCCCTGCACGTGCTGGCCGGGGTGCTGATCATCGGCGCCGCGATCAGCGAGATCTGGCTGTCGCTGGATGACGCGGGTCGCTGGTTGTTCGGCATCTACGGTGCCGCCGCGGCGATCGCGCTTCTCGGCGTCTTCGCTTTCTACCTGGCTTCGGTCGCCGAACTGCCCCCACCGCCGCCGAAACCGCTCAAGGTCAAGGCGCCGAAGCAGCGCCGCCGTCGGGGCAAGGGTGCGGACGACGGCGAAGAAGTCGAAGAGGCCGAGGCCGGCGAGGACGCCGCCGCCATGTCCGCGGATGAGACCATCGCTGCCGGCCCGGACGAGGGGGCGGGCGCCAAGGCCGACGCCAAGACCGATACCGAAGAGACCGATACCGAGTCCGACGAAACCGCATCGAAAGCCGCCGAAGAAGACGAGCCCAGCGAAGGCAAACTGCGCAATCGCCGGCCCGAGTCGGCGCGCCGTCGCCGCAGGCGGCTGCGCGGTGGCGTGGCTGTAGACGATTAGCCCCGCGAGCATCGGGCAATATGGGCCTATGGGCAAATTCCCCCTTCGGCGTCCGTTCGCGACGCTGCTGATCGCACTGGCGACCGCGCTGGCCATGGTCACACCGGTATTTCCGGCCACGGCCGCGCCCGTCGACCCGATCGCGGCGGCAGCGCAGGTCGAACCCGCCGTCGTCCGCATCAACACCGAGATCGACTACCAGGGCGCGTACGGCAACGGTGCCGGTTTCGTGCTCGACCCGAACGGTCAGGTGTTGACCAACTTCCACGTCGTATCAGGTGCCGACCGCATCACCGCCAGCGTCGGTGGCCGGTCCTACCCGGCTGAGCTCGTCGGATATAACCGCAGGCGTGACATCGCCGTACTGCAGCTGATCGGCGCGTACGGCTTGCCCGTCGCGCCGATCGGAGATTCTGCGCGGCTGGTAGCCGGCGAACCCGTCGTCGCACTCGGCAACGCCAACGGGACGGACGGACCGCTGACCCGCGAAATCGGCACCATCACCGGGTTCGGCCGGACCGTGAACGCCGAAGACTCGCTTACCGGCAGCAAGGACGAACTCGATGGCCTCCTCGAGTTCGCCGCGCCGGTGGTCGCGGGTGACTCGGGCGGTCCCGTGGTCAACAGCGCCGGGCAGGTGGTCGGCATCACCACCGCCGCGTCGGTGAACTTCCGGTTCGGTCCCGGCGGCGAGGGCTTCGCGATCCCGATCAACGACGCCATGCCGATCGCCAACCAGATTCGAGCCCGGACGCCGTCCTCCGAGGTGCACGTCGGCCCGCCGGTGCTGCTCGGTGTGGGTGTGCGCTCGGCTCAACGTGGACCCGGCGTGCAGATCGTCGACGTCCTGCGCGGCGGGCCCGCCGACGCGGCCGGCATCCGCCCCGGCGACGTGCTGACGGTTCTCGACGGCACCCCGCTCGATTCGGCGACGACACTGACGTACGTGCTGGACAGGCACTACCCGGGCGACGTGATCGACCTGACGTGGATCGATCGCGGTGGGCTCGCACGAACCGGCAAGGCCACGCTGACGCCGGTTTAGCCGCCGAGCAGACGGTCCAGCGCCCCGATCAGCGCGTCCAGTTCGAAGTCGAACTGATGCTCGGCATCGTGTCGCTGGGATCGGGCTGACGCCAGCACCCTGCGCAACGCCGGATACGTCTCCTGCGGTTCGTGCTCCAGGGCCGCCGACGTCTCCGCGCGGTGCCGGTGCACGCCGGCTGCGGTCTGCGCGACGCTGCTGTGCGCCGCGGACTGCGCGATGTTCGACGCCGCGGTCAACGCCTGGCGGGCGGTGTCGGGCGAGAAGCCGGCGGTGAGCAGCGCGTCGAGCACCCGGTCGGCGAGTGCCAACGCGGCCGCCGCGCCGATACCACGCAGACGGCTGAAGTCAGTGGCCGCGCCCACCTGGATCAGCCCGTCGCGGAACGCGACGGCGTAGGCGCGCACGACCGCGCGCCAGTCCTCGTCCACCGGCAACTCGACGCTGGTGAGTCCGCGTTCGAACAGATCGGAGATCACCAGCGTCAGCAGGCCCTCCCGGTCGCCGACGTAGTAGTGCAGGGCCTTGCGGCTGACCCCGAGCGCATCGGCGACGGCCTGCATCGTCAGGTCTGCGCTCGCCACGTCGCGGGCCGCCGCGACAATTTGGTCTCGGCTGATCCGGGGCGGACGACCCCTGGTGCGGCCGTTCATCCCGGTCAGGTTAAAGCCTGCGCAGACAATTTTTCGCCGCTCGGCAAAAAAGCGCTCGCGCCGCACGGTGATTTCCTATGCTGTGCGGGTGCCAACCACTCCCTATCGCGTCGTCCAGTGGACCACCGGCAATGTCGGCAAGAGCTCGGTGGCGGCGATCGCCAACAACCCGAACTACGAACTCGTCGGCCTCTACGCATGGTCGAAGGACAAGGTGGGCCAGGACGCCGGTGAGCTTGCGGGCATCGCGCCCCTGGGCGTCAAGGCCACAAACGACGTCGACGAACTGCTCGCGTTGAAGCCCGACGTCGTCGTCTACAACCCGATGTGGATCAACGTCGACGAACTGGTGCGCATCCTCGAAGCCGGGGTCAACGTCGTGGCGTCCGCCTCGTTCATCACCGGACACAACCTCGGTGACGACCGGGACAGACTCGAGCAGGCAGGCAAGCGGGGCGGTGCCACGCTGTTCGGGTCGGGGGTGAGCCCGGGTTTCGCGGAGCTGCTGGCCATTGTCGCCTCGACGGCTTGCGACCGGGTCGACAAGGTGACGATCGCCGAGTCCGCCGACACCACGCTCTACGACTCACCCGACACCGAGCGGCCCGTCGGCTTCGGTACCGCGATCGACGATCCCAACCTGCAGCCCATGGCGGCCAAGGGCACCGCGGTGTTCGCCGAGGCCGTGCGGCTGGTGGCCGACTCCATCGGCGTCGAACTCGACGAGATCAAGTGTGTGCCCGAATATGCCCAGACCACAGAGGATCTCGTGATGACCTCGTGGACGATCCCGGCCGGCCACGTCGCGGGCGTGTATGCCAGTTGGCAGGGTATCGCAGGCGGCAAGACCGTCGTCGACATCAACGTCCGGTGGAAGAAGGGCCAGACCCTCGATCCGGACTGGCAGTTTGACGGTGACGGCTGGAAGATCACCATCGACGGCCGGCCCACGGTCAACATGCAGGTCGGATTCCTGCCGCCGCCGGACATGATCGCGAATGCCAAGTCGATCGAGGACTTCTTCGTGCTCGGCCACATCATGACCGCTATGCCGCCGATCCACGCGATACCGGCGGTCGTGGCCGCGGCGCCCGGCATCGCCACCTACAACGATCTGCCGCTGCCGCAGGCGCGGTGGGTCGGGCCCAGGAACTAACGCCGGCCGAGCCGGCAATTCAACTAACGCCGGCCGAGCCGGCAATTCAACTAGCGCCGGCCGGCGGTCCGCTTCTGCTGTGCCGGTTCCCTATATCGCGCACCGTATTTCGGGACCATCAGCGGTCCGGCGTGCCGCGCCGCGCCGATCGCGGTGCGCATCGGACGGGCCAACGCGGCGAACGACCCCATGTCAAGCACCATCGGCGTCAAAAGGCGGTTGTGCACGAACGCGAATGCGCTGCCGCTCTGGGGGTCGGCCCAGCCCAGCGTGCCGCCCAAGCCAATATGCCCGAATCCTTTGAGCAGCCCGGGAATCGGCGATTCGTGGTACCCGAGATGGAACGGCATCGGCACGCCCATGTTGAGGTCGGGCCAGGGCCGCGGTTTGCCGACCAGGCCGCGGGCCAGATCTTCGGACAGAAACTCGGTTCCGTCGATGCGGCCGTCGTTGGCAATCGCTGCATACATTTTGGCCAGCCCGCGCGCGGTGACCACGCCGTTGGCCGCGGGCACTTCCCCATCGAGGAACGGAATATCGCCCTGGACAAACGATTTGATGCCGGGGAAGAACATCGCCCCGAAGCCGGCGGACAGTGGCAGGCCGGCGATCTTCGGGGCGACGAGATTGAACACCGGGTTCGCCCGCACGCTTTGTGGCACCAGGATCTGCGCGACCTTGGTCGGCGCGTCGGCGGGCGGGCGGCCCAGGTGAAGGCCGTCGGTGTTCAGCGGCCGGGCCACCTCCTCGCGGATCAACTCACGCATCCCCTTCCCGGTCACCGAGCGAGCCAGGCCGGACAGCAGCCAGCCGAATGTGAGCGCGTGATAGGCGGGCAAACCGTGGAGGTGATCGACGTGGGCCTCGGCCATCTTGGCCTCCATCGCCTGGTGGTCGAGCAGCTCGTCTTTGGACATGCCCTGCAGGCGTGAGAGGCCGGCCCGATGCCGAAGCACGTCGCGAACCGTGATCCGGTCCTTCTTGTTCACGCCGAATTCCGGCCAGTAGGTTGCCACCGGCTCGTCGTATGACAGCAGGCCACGATCGACCAGCCGGTGGATGACCATGGCGGCGACGCCCTTGGTCGCCGAGAACACCATCGCCCCGGTGTCGGCCTTCCAGAAACGCTCGCCCGCACGGTCCGACCACCCCGTCCAGACGTCGACGACCGGCCTTCCGTCGATGAAGACCGCCAGCGCACCGCCGCCGAACCGGCGGCCGGGGAACAAGCCGTCGAACATCCTGATGACGGTGCCGAACCGGGGATCCGAGGCGCCTTGCACCCCGCGGGGCAGCCCTTCTCCTACGCGGAGCAGCGACGCCTTTGCCATAAGGCCACAATGCAGCCGTCGGCTGTCGCTCGGTGCCGAATGGCGGAATTCAGCCGACCACCTGCAACACGTTCGCCTTCAGTTGCGCGCCCGGCGGCCCTTCCAGCACGACGTCCTGGAGGATCTTGGCCTCGTTCTCGTGCACGGTGAACTCCCCCTTCTGTGGCGCGTTACCCCCCACCACTTCGTAGAAGACCGTGAACGGTGTCTCCGGCAGGGGATGCAGCCCAATATATTTCCGCTCGATCGTGTACTTGTAGGTGCACGCGCGCGACTCCGGTGTGCACTGCTGGTCGGTGACGACGACGTTGACCGCGAATTCCACCGGCGTCGGCACCTTCGGCGCCGGCGGGGCGAGCGTGGAACGCGGCGCTGTCGCCCGCGGCGTCTGCCTGGTGTCGGTGACGTTGCCGAAGATCATCGCGCCCGCGATGCCGACACCGCCGGCCACGAGAGCGACCAGGGCCAGGCCTGCGGACCACTTACGTACGGCCGAGGAAACGCGCATGCGAACAGGGAACCTGGTTCACCGGCCGGTCCGCAGCATTTCGCCGCTACCGAGTGTCCGAGTGGCTGACCTCAGCCGCCGGGCGGCGGTGGCGCAGTCGTGACGGTCGTCGTGGGCGACTCGGTCGCGGTCTGCGTGCCGGGACTCGTGGTGGCCGGAGTCTCTGTCGGCGCAGCGGTCGTGGGCGTTTCGGTGCCAGTTGCCGGTGGCGGAACCGGCGAGACTGTCGTCGTGGTGACAGTCTCCGTCGCTGTCTCGACGGAGGTGGTGGTAGCCGGCGCGCTCGCGGGGCTGAGCACGCCACAGGCGACGCGGGGCGGATCGGTTTCGGTAGGCATGCCGCCCTGCGTGCTCTCGTGTATCACGATCGACGAGCCTTGCGGCGTCTTGAGCTGTTCCGCGGTGAAGGCGTCGGTGGTAGCGACCAGCTTCCCGGCTCCGTCTGACCGCACCAGGAGCGGCGGCAGGTCGCCACTGGCCGGCTGCTCGGCGTGTCCGGGCGCCTGGAAGTGCTCGCCTGCCGACGCGAAACCATCGTTGGCATCGCAGCTACCGACGGCATGGATATGCATGCTGTGGAAGCCCGGCGACAGGATGCCACTCTCTATGGTCTCGACGGTCACCGTGGCATATCCGCCGGTGAAATCGATGGTGGTATCGGCGACGTGCCGGCCATCGACGGTGTTGATCTGGGCGGTGAGAGGTTGCTCACCCGCCGCTTGGGTCGTCGTTGTCGTCGTTGTGGTCGTCGTCGTATCCGACGCATCGTCGGACGCCTGATTCGAACAGCCGCCCACCGCGACCGCCAGCACGGCAAAGCCAACACTCACTCGCTTGATCATGAACCCACCGTACCCGGGTGACGGACGACACAAACCGCGATTTCCGCTCGTGTCGACGATCCGGCTTTCGACCGTTTCAGCTCGTGACCGGATTGCCTTCGTCGTCCCAGTTCGCAGCCACCTTCTTGCTCGGCTGAACGCGCGGTGGCTCGCCCGGCATCTTCGGATAGTTCGGCGGATACGGCAGATCGCCCAGCCCCCGGTCCTCGTCGGCCTTGACCATGTCCAGCAGTTTCTTCAACGACTGCGGCTTGGCATCGATGTCGGCCCACGGATCCGTCCGCCTCGCAACGAGATCCGGGACCGTCGCGATCGTGTAGTCGTCGGGGTCGGCCCCGCGCAGTTCGTCCCACGTCAACGGCGTCGACACCGTGGCGATCGGGGTCTTGCGCGCCGAGTACGCCGAGGCGAACGTGCGGTCCCTGGCATTCTGGTTGTAGTCGATGAAAATTCGCGTGCCCCGTTCTTCTTTCCACCACGACGTGGTCACCGCCTCGGGAGCCCGTCGCTCGACCTCTCGGGCCAGCGCGATACCGGCGCGACGGACCGCGATGAAGTCCCAGTCCGTCTTGATCCGCAGGAAGACATGCACGCCCCGACCACCCGAGGTCTTCGGGTAGCCGATCAGACCCAACTCGTCGAGCAGCGGTTTGAGCACATCCACCGCGACCGAGCCGGCATCGGCGAAACCCGTTCCGGGCTGCGGGTCGAGATCGATGCGCAGTTCGTCGGGGTGCTCGGTGTCCGGGCACCGCACCTGCCAGGGGTGCAGCGTGATCGTGCCCATCTGCGCCGCCCACGCGATCGCCGATGGATGGGTCACCTTCAGCGCGTCGGCCGTCCGGCCGGAGGGGAACGTCACGGTGCAGGTCTGCAGATAATCGGGATGCTTTTGCGGCACCCGCTTCTGGTAGATCTCCTCCCCTTCGATGCCGTCCGGGAAACGCTGCAGATGCACCGGCCGGTCGCGTAACAGCGCCACCATCGGTTCGGCGACCGACAGGTAGTAGTCGAAGAGCTTGCCCTTGGTGCCGTCCTTCCCCAGCTTCGGGAAGTACACCTTGTCGCGGTTGGTCAGCCGGACCTTCACCCCGTCGACGTCGACTTCCTCAGCAGCGGTGCGCTTTCTGGCCATCTCAAGACTCCAGGACGTCGTAGAGGTCGTAGTTCAGCGGTACCTCGAGCTGGTCGAAGGCCACCGCGCACACCTTCTCCCGCCGGATGGGGATCCACCGCTTGCCGGCGGCCGAATTCCACCGGCTAGGGTCGCCTTCGCGCATCTCATCGCCTTCCCGCAGCGGCTTCAACTCGCCCCACGGCTTGGTCCTGTCGGTCGGGGTGAATGACGCTGCACACTTCAGCTACCACGCACGTAGCTTGACCGTAGGCCCGTTGAGTCACGTACTGGACCACTCGACAGATCTATTCAATAACCGTCGGTTCGGCAACCCGTTGCGCCCCGCCGGCTCGCCGTTTCTTCAGCGACTCAGCGACAGGGCGTCTGCGGCGAGAAACCGATAGCCCTCAGTTGGCGAGAAGCGGGCGCTGACCGTGAAATGGTCACCACGAATCAACGTGTGCCGCAATTCCATTGGACGCTGGTCCACACAACCGAGGCGGCGGATCGCCAAGGCGGCGCAGCGCTCGTCGAGCGCGAGCACCTCGGCCTCGGCCGGCGCGGGAATGACCGCGGTGATGTCCTCTCGGCCACCGGTCAGCCGCACCCCGCAACGTTTCTCGAGTTCGATGTAGAGCGCCGTGTGGGTGAAATCGGCCTCCAGCAGCGGTTCGGCGATCTCGGCGGGTAGCCAGGCGAAGTCCAGCGCGAGGGGATGGTCGCCGGCCATTCGCAACCGCTCGAGATACACCAGCGGCGCCTCGGGCGGCAGGTCCAACGTCTGGGCCACGCTGGGATCGCGGCGGACGTCGAGCACGCGCACGACACTGCGCTGGGGCAGACCGACGGCCTCAACCGCGGCGAAGAGGCTGTACAGCGCACCGAGCGGCTGTCGGATCACCGGCCCATCGGCGAGCCGGGAGGCTCGTCCCCGCTCGGCGATCAACACCCCGGCGTGGCGCAAGTGTCGCAGTGCCTCGCGCACCGTGTGGCGGCTCACGCCGTAGCCACTGGTCAGGGCATGCTCGCCAGGAAAACCGGAGGTGAACTCACCGGACTGAATGCGGGCCAGCAGGTCGGCGTGCACCTGCGCCCACAACGGCAGCGCGCTGCTGCGGTCGATCCGCGACGCCAGGTCACCGACGTCGACCATCAGTGCCTCCTCGTCGCCGCTCGCATTGAACTTTCCATTCTCCGTCGCGCTAATGCGTTACCAAGCATCTCTGTTTTCGGCAGCGATTCGGGGTGGCACCGCCATGAGTTCCTGCCTACCATCAAATGTACGTACATCCGTACACCGGTGTGAAGGTCCCAGATGCCTATTGAGGGAAGCCGCTCAGGCTGGCGGATAGCCCTGCTCGCCACCCAGCTCAACGGGGTATGCCCCGAACGGATCACGACATGATTACCGTGACCGCACCGCTGTGGGTGGGGCTTCTCATCGGAGCCGCATTCGGCGTGCCCGCCGCGTTGTGGGGAATCGGGAACCCCGAGACCCTCATACGAGCGGCCAGGCTCATCGACCGGCTACTCATCGGATGTTTCGCGTTTGTCACGGCGATCGGCGCGGTCCTCCTTTACGGAATGTATGCGCTGGGGTTCTCGATGCACTTCTCGCCCAAGCCGCTCTACATCTACGGGGTAGCCCTTGGCGGAGTTCTGTTCGGGGTGGGCCTGGCCATCAGCGGCTACCTCCCGGGAACGGAGTGGATCGCCCTCGGCGAGGGCCGTCGTGACGCCCTCTACGCAATTCCCGGCGGGTTTCTCGGCGCCGCAACGTGGACCGTCCTCTACCAAACACCTGCCGGGCAGTGGCTCGTGACTACGGCGAACTACGGAGACTTGGTGGTCACCGGCAACATCGCCCACATCCATCCGCTTGCCACGTTCGCTGCGGCCGTCGGCTACGCGGCGGTGGCTTTGACCCTTCTCTACTTCCTTCCCCGGTACAAAGGGGGCCAGCACAGTTGTATTCGACACCTGGGGACCTGCGCCGTCGACGAGCACGACCGGGTGTTCATGCACGACACCGCGGAATATCTCGCTGAAGGTGCGGTTGATCCGACCGGCGCGCGCACCCCTGGCTGGTATCAGCGACTGACCTCCCGCGACGTGCCGGCCCCGAACTTCTACGCTCGCACCATCAGCGCTGTCGGGCTCGCCGTAGCTGTCGTCGTGGTCCTCGCAATCTTCCTTCATCAGATCTTCGGCCAGTCGACGACTTACTCATGGCTGGTCGGGAAGCTGTTGTGGCCCGATTACACCTACAGCGAAGAGGTGTTCAAAACCATCGGCTGGGAGCCGTTCACCAACGTCGGCGTCCTCTTCGGCGCACTGGTCTCGGCGCTGTTCATCAGCCGTCGCTTCACCGCCTTCCGCGCCGTTGTACCACCCTCGTGGCGCAACCGGTTCGGCCCCAGTTCGGTCAAACGCGCAATCGGCGCGTTCGGCGGGTCGTTTCTGGTGCTCTTCGGTGCCAGGATGGCCGGTGGATGCACAAGTGGTCATACGCTGAGCGGCGGGGTCCAACTCGCACTCAGCGCCTGGCTCTTCACCGCCGCAATGGTGACCGCGATGCTCATCACGGCCCGCCTGCTCTACGCGGACGCCAACTGGCTGACCAACCCAGGCGGCTTGACCAGACGGTCACCACGCAGCCAAGCCGACTGTCGAGGTGGCCCAATGAAGGCGCGAGCCGCGCTGCTGGTGGGAACTGTGTTGGGGTCTTTTGCACTCATGACCACCATCGGCGCGGTGATGACCGAAGACCACCCGCAAGGCCCGCTCTCGCTCGGCGACGTGCTCGTCCCGGGAGCGATCCCGGTGCTGCTGGTGATCGCGATCACCGTGGCCTGCCGCACCCCGTCAGCGCAGCGGGACGCAGGGACAGGAAACGCGCCGACACAAGACGTGACTTCTGTCTCAAGCGCACGCCATAGCGCATCGGATGAGTCCTTCTCACAGCATGTTTCGCCGCACACGAGAAGTCGCCCATAGCGCTACGTTCGGGTCAGGCGAGAAGCGCGTTGAGGGATCGAGGTAAGGATCCGCACCACGAGGCGCACCTTCGCTTTCGAGCACTGCCTGCATGCGACGATCTTCGGACCTCCGACGCCGGGCATGTCATGGCCGGGTCGTACTAGCATCGCCGGATGCGCCTGCCCGTGATGCCGCCGGTGTCGCCGATGCTCGCCAAGTCGGTGAAGTCCATACCTCCTGACGCGTTATATGAGCCGAAGTGGGATGGCTTCCGGTCGATCTGCTTCCGCGACGGCGACGAGGTGGAGTTCGGCAGCCGCAACGAGCGCCCGATGACCCGCTACTTTCCCGAGTTGGTCGATGCCGCCAGAACCGAGCTACCCGATCGGTGCGTCATCGACGGCGAAATCGTCGTGGCGTCCGCTCGCGGACTGGACTTCGAGGCGCTCCAGCAACGCATCCATCCGGCCGACTCGCGGGTGCGGATGCTGTCCGACAAGACACCCGCATCGTTCATCGCGTTCGACCTGCTCGCGTTGGCCGACATCGATTACAGGTCAAGGCCGTTCATTGAGCGCCGCGCCGCGCTTGTCGACGCACTCGTCGACGCCGGCCCGAGAATCCATGTCACGCCGGCGACGACCGATCTGACCACCGCACACCGCTGGTTCGGCGAGTTCGAGGGTGCGGGCCTCGACGGCATCATTGCCAAGCCGCTGAACGTCACCTATCAGCCGGACAAGCGCGTGATGTTCAAGATCAAGCACGAGCGCACCGCGGACTGCGTAGTCGCCGGCTACCGAGTGCACAAATCCAGCAGGGATGCGATCGGTTCGCTGCTGCTCGGGTTGTACAAGGATGACGGCACACTCGCATCCGTCGGGGTCATCGGCGCCTTCCCGATGGCCCGGCGCCGCGAGCTGTTCACCGAATTGCAGCCGCTGGTAACCACATTCGACGAGCACCCGTGGAACTGGGCGGCACACATGGCCGGCGAGCGAACCCCGCGGCGCAACGAGGGATCCCGCTGGAACGCGGGCAAGGACCTGTCCTTCGTGCCGCTGCGACCCGAGCGGGTGGTCGAGGTCCGTTACGACCACATGGAAGGCGACCGGTTTCGCCACACCGCACAGTTCAACCGCTGGCGCCCCGACCGCAACCCCCGTTCGTGCACCTTTGAACAACTCGAGCAGCCCGTCACCTTCCAGCTGGGCGACATCGTTCCCGGTCTTGGTTGATCGAAGAAGTTTCGGCAAGTCGACGATCTGCGCGCGCCCGGCATGTGATGCTCCCCCAATGGTGCTCACACGTGCGACGGCGGCGGCCGTCATCACCGGCGTCGCCATCGGTTCGGCCAGCCCCGCCTGGGCAGAGCAGCGACTCGAAGGCGACTACCGGCTCGTCGACGGCGCGACCACGAACACCTGGGTGATCACCACGCAGTGCAACCCGGAAGGCCTTTGCGGAGGGACGGTTTCGAGTTCGACCGGAATGATCGCCCAGATCGGCAAGCAGGCGGGCGGCCCCTGGACCGTCGAGCGTCACGACGTCTTCAACGGGCGTCGATGCGCCGACGGCAGCACCGGCCCGGCCGATCTGACATATTCATTCGATCCGGCCAGCTTGGTGGGCAGCCTCCGCTACACCTGGAAACCGGGAACCTGCAACGACCCCAATCCCGGCGAGACCGAACAGCCGATCAGCCTGCAGCCGGTGTAGTCAGCCGCGCGTTCCCTCGAGTTCGTAATCCAACTGCGGCGGCGCTTCGGGCGTGCCCGGGATCTCCGTGCCGTTGATCGGAAACCGCGCGGTCTCAGGCACTTTGACCAGTGCGATCGCACCGATGACACACGCCGCCATCATGTAGTAGGCCGGCACGAGGTTGTCACCGGTCGCGTTGACCAGCCAGTCGTTGACCGCGGGTGCAGTGCCCCCGAATATCGCCGTCGACACGTTGTAGGCGATAGCGAAACCGGCGTAGCGCACCTGCGTCGGAAACATCGCCGGGAAGGTGGCGGAAATCGTCGCCAGCTGCGGAACGTAGAGCAATCCCAGCACGGCGAAGCCGATGACCGCGCCGATCACGCCGGTAGACATCAGCATGAACATCGGAATGCCCGCGGCGAACAGCCCGATCAGCGAGATCCACCAGATCGGCTTGCGCCCGATCCGGTCCGACGCGAGGCCGGCGAACGGCAGGAACACCATCATCGAGAGCATGCCGATGATGGGCACCACGAGCGACATGTCGGTGGACAGGCCGATCGATTGCTCGAGGTAGGTAGGCATGTAGGTGAGCAGCGTGTAGTTCACGACGTTCAGTGCGACCACGAGGCCGCCCAGTCTCAGAATCGGACCTTGGTACTGGACGAGGAGATCCTTGAACGCGGCGCCGACGTTGCCCTCCTGCTCGCCCGCTTCCTCCAGCTCCCTGAACACCGGGGTCTCGTCCAGCCGCGTGCGCAGGTACAGCCCGATCAGGCCGAGCGGAGCGGCGACCAGGAACGGTAGCCGCCAGCCCCAACCGCCCATCTGGTCGTCGGAAAGGACCAGCGAGAACCCCAGCATCATCAGCGCGCCCGCCGAGAACCCGGCCAGCGTGCCGAACTCGAGGAAGCTGCCCAGCACACCACGACGACGCGTCGGCGCGTACTCCGCCATGAACGTGGCGGCCCCGCCGTACTCTCCGCCGGTGGAAAAGCCCTGGATCATCCGCAGCACCACCATCAGTGCGGGAGCCCAGAGCCCGACCGTGGCGTAGCTCGGGACGAGTCCGACGCCCAGCGTGGCACCGGCCATCACCAGGATCGTGATCGCCAGGACCCGCCGGCGACCGAGTCGGTCACCCAGTGGGCCCCAGACGAACCCACCGAGCGGCCGGACGAGGAAGGAGACCGCGAACGTCATCAACGCCAGCAACGTCGCCGTGGCGCCGTCGCCCGGGAAGATGGCTGCGGCGATGTACGAGACGCCGTAGGCGTAGAGGCCATAGTCGAACCATTCGGTGAAGTTGCCGACGGCCGACGCCGCGATGGCCTTCTTCACGTCACCGGGCGGCGCTTCCTGCTCAGATCCGCACTGTGGGCTGGTGGGACCTTCGGGGTCCACGCGGGTGCCTCCTCGCGGCCGTCGGGCACGGCCCCGCGGCGCCTAGCACGCTGAGCGCCGGCATAGGGTCCGTGTTTCTCGGTGCAGGGCGAACGTACCAGCGCGCGTCGCGGGTGCCCTGAACCAGGCTGCGCTGAGCTGACCGTTCTTGGCCGCTCACCGCGTGCGGCTAGATTTCGGTGATGAACGCCGGCAGGTTCGCCCCGAGCCCGTCGGCCGACCTGCACATCGGCAACCTGCGCACCGCGGTGCTCGCCTGGCTGTTCGCTCGCTCCACGGGCCGGCGGTTCCTGATCCGTGTCGACGACCTCGACGACCGCACTTTCGCCGATATCGGACGGCGACAACTGGCCGACCTGGCGGCGATCGGGTTGACGTGGGACCTCGTGGAGTGGCAGTCCGAACAACCCGACCGCTACTCCACCGCGATCACGGAGCTGGGCGATCGCGGATTGCTCTACGAATGTTATTGCAGCCGTAAAGATATCGCCCAAGCGCCGCGAGCCCCGCACGCACCTCAGGGCGCCTACCCCGGCACCTGCCGCGACCTCACAGACGCCGAACGGGCGATGCGGCGGGCCGAGACAGGGCGGCCGCCGGCGTTGCGACTGCGCACCGACGCGATCACGCACACCGTCCGCGACGTGTTGCACGGCAGCTACACCGGTATCGTCGACGATTTCGTGGTGCGTCGCGGCGACGGGGTCCCCGCCTACAACCTGGCGGTCGTCGTCGACGACGCCGCGCAGGGCGTCGACCAGGTGGTGCGGGGTGACGACCTGCTGCCGTCGTCGCCTCGGCAGGCCTACCTGGCCCGGATGCTGGGTCATCCGGAACCGGTCTACGCCCACGTCGCGCTGGTCCTCAACGAGGACGGGGCCCGGTTGGCCAAACGCGACGGCGCCGTGACGCTCGCCGAGATCGGCGTGCGCCGGGCGCTGGCCGAGATCAGCGAGTCGTTGGGCTGGCGGGCCGGCGACGTCGAGGGCATGCTGGCCGAGTTCGACCCGGAACGGTTGCCGCGCGGACCCTGGATTTATCGTCCCGGCTAGTTCCGCGAGCGACCGCGTTTGTACGGGGTGGCGCGGTGTGTCGCCGGACAGACGCGGTCGCTCGCGGGATCTGGGTCTAGGGGACCGGGGAGTGGCCCTTCGCCGCGCGTTCGGCCGCTGCCAACAAATCGTCGCGGAACTGCGGATGCGCGATAGCGGCAAGCGCCTCACCGCGTTCGCGTACCGTCTTGCCCTCCAACTCCGCGGCACCGTACTCGGTGACGATCACGTCAACGTGGTGCCGAGGGGTCGTGATCACCGCGCCCGGTCCGAACCACGGCACGATCCGCGACCGCACCGCGTCGCCCTCCTCGAACGTCGAGGGCAGACAGATCAGCGAGCGGTCCGACAACTCGAGGCCGGCACCGGCGACGAAATCCTCGGCGCCGCCGATCCCGCTGAACTGGTTGCCGCCGATCGTGTCCGCGACGACCTGGCCCTGGATGTCGATCGCGAGCGCACCGTTGATCGACACCATCTCGTTGTTGGCGCCGATCACCCCTGGGGCGTTGACGATCTCGACGGGCAGGAACGCGACGTCGCGGTTGCCGTCGAGCCATGCGTACAGTTCCGACGAGCCGAACGCGAACGTCGTCACGCTCACACCGTCGTAGATGCCCTTTTCGGTGTTGGTGACCTTGCCCGCGCGATGCAGTTGCATGCAACCGTCGGTGAACATCTCGCTGTGCAGACCGTATTCGCCGCCGTCGCCCTCGGCCAGCAGGGCGGCGACCTGGCTTGGGATCGAACCGATGCCGGTCTGCAGCGTCGCGCCGGAGGCGACGAACGTGACGGCGTGGCGTGCGATCGCCTTGTCGACTTCGGTGGGCGCTGCAGCGCCACCCGGGAGTGCGAGCGGCGCCTCGGTCGAGGACACGAGGACGTCGATCTCGTCGACGTGCAACGCGTGCCGATGCTCTTTGCCGAGCCCGAACGTCCGCGGATAGGCGGTCGAGGCCTCGACGATCAGCAGCCGATCGGGATCCGTTCCGGCGCGGCGCAATTCGCTCACCGTTCCGCCGGCGTGCAAGGACAGCGAGCACCAGCCGTCGGTGTCGGGCGGTGTCGCGACCGTCGTCATCACCCGAGGTGCCTGCTGCTCGAGCAACGGTCCGAATCGGCGGAAGTCCGCCGGTGCGAACTCGACGTCGGCACCCGCGTCGCGCAGCGCCCGCTCGAGCGGACCGTAGAAACCCGACAGGTAATGCACACCGGGCCGCGCGAACAGTTCGGTGCCGACGGCGAGCAGCGCGCCGTAGACACGCAGATCGGTCCAGTCCTCGCGCTGCCCGAGTGCCCGCAGGACCGCCGGCGGCTGGCCGGGGCCGAGCGGGATGCCCAACGTGTCGTCGGTCCCGAGCAGCGCGGCCGCCTGCTCCGCGGTCAGCTCGGTCGGCATGGCGCTCATCCTGCGCGAGGGACCGGCTTTGTACACGCATTTGCGGCGTGTCGTGGGACAGACACGGTCACTCGCCCTGGTGCTATTGGGTGTAGTACCGGCCGAGGACGTCGGCACGCAACTCGTCGAATTCCCCCGCACCGATGGCGGCGCGGATCCGGTCGACGAGCCGCACCACGAACCGCTCGTTGTGGATGGTGCCCAGCGTCGCCGAGAGGATCTCCTTGGCCTTGAACAGGTGGTGCAGATAGGCCCGGGTGTAGTGCGCGCAGGTATAGCAGTCGCAGTCCTCGTCGATCGGCGTGAAGTCGCGGCGGAACCGCGCGTTGGTGATGTTGAAGCGACCGGTGCTGGTGTAAACCGCGGCGTTGCGCGCAACGCGCGACGGGGACACACAATCGAACGTGTCGGCGCCTGCCGCGATCGCATCGAACAGATCGTCGGGTTCGCTGATGCCCAGCATATGCCGCGGTTTGTCGGCGGGCAGCTCGCTGCACACCCACCCGACGATGGTCGCCAGGTTCTGTTTCTCCAACGCGCCGCCGATCCCGTAACCGTCGAAGCTCAGGCCCTCGGCGGGCCCGGTTTCCTCGCCGATCGACACCAGGCCGCGCGCGGCCTGCCTGCGCAGATCCTCGTACTGCGCGCCCTGCACGATCCCGAGCAGCGCTTGCGTCGGCTTATCCGACCGGGCGGCCTGCAGTCGCCGATGCTCGGCCAGGCAGCGCACGGCCCAGTCATGGGTCCGCTGAACGGACTGCTCCTGATATCCGCGGGTGTTTACGAGGGTGGTCAGCTCGTCGAACGCGAAGATGATGTCGGCGCCCAGCTGATGCTGGATGCGGATCGACACCTCGGGGGTGAAACGGTGCACCGACCCGTCCAGGTGTGACCGGAACGTCACCCCGTCGTCGTCGACATTGGCCAGTCGCTCCTTGCCCTCGGCGATGATGTCGTCGGCCCGGACCCGCTCGGTATCCATCGCAAGCACCTTGCGGAAGCCCGCTCCCAGCGACAGCACCTGGAAACCGCCGCTGTCGGTGAACGTCGGACCGGGCCAGTTCATGAACGCGCCCAAGCCCCCGGCCTCGTCGACGATGTCCGCGCCGGGCTGCAGATACAGATGATAGGCGTTGGCCAGAAGAGCCTGTGCGCCAAGCTCTTTCATCATTTCCGGCAGTGCCGCCTTCACGGTGGCCTGGGTGCCGACGGGAATGAACGCCGGGGTATGGATGTCGCCGTGCGGGGTGCGGATGACGCCGGTACGGCCAAGCCGGCCGGGCAGTTCGGCCGTCACACTGAAATACGGTGCCGACGACTCTTTCGGAGTGGGAGATTTCGGCACGGCCACGCCGTAGATTCTGCACTGTGCGAAATCGGTCGATCCTCACCTGCTGCGCCATCGCGACTGTGTCGGCGCTGGCCGGATGCTCCAGCCCTCCGGACTACGAAGCGCCCGCCGGCGAGATGGTGGCGGGCACGGCGCAGGTGACCGTCAACGGAAACGACGCCGGCACCACCAAGGTGGTCCAGTGCAATACGACGGAGTGGCTGACTACGATCACCACCGGCAATCAGACCTCAGGGGTCACGGCGATGGTGTCGAACAAGGACGAACTGATGGTGGAGTCGGTCAGAATCAACGACGTCGGCGGCTTCACCGGTAGTTACACCGCCGGGGTAACCGAGGAGGCAGGGGCGGCTGAAGTCGCTATGACGGGCAGGACCTACGACATCTCGGGTACCGCCGACGGCTTCAACACCGACAAGCCGAGCTTCCGCGTTCCCGGCAAGTTCGCCATCAGGGTTTCCTGCTGACCAGCCATCTCGCTGCAATGATCAATTTTCCTCGAAACCGCTGTTGGCAGATTTTCCGCGAACCATACTGCTCTAGATGATCCGATCTTGACGGGTCACACACACAAAAGGAGAACAGGGTGAAGCGTGGTTTCCTGATTGCCATCGGCGGCGCGGCGATTGTCGTCGCCGGTATGTCCGGCTGCTCCTCGGGTGACAAGAAGTCCGAAACTTCGGGTGAGACGTCGACTGCCGCCGCGGCGGAGGGTAAGACCACCGTCACGATCGACGGGCAGGATCAAGCCGTCCACGGCACCGTCGTGTGCAGCGACATGGGCGGGAACACGAACATCGCGATCGGTGACGCCACCACCGGCATCGGCGCCGTGGTCAGCTCCGGCGACGAGCCCACCGTGCAGTCCGTCGGGCTGGGCAATGTCAACGGCGTGACGCTCGGCTTCCAGAGCGGTACCGGCCAGGGCGACGCCAAAGCCGAGAAGGACGACAAGACCTACAAGATCACCGGCACCGCGACGGGCGTCGACATGGCCAACCCGCTGCAGCCGGTCAACAAGCCTTTCGAGATCGAGGTCACCTGCCCGTAGTCAGGTCATCGAGCGCGATGGAAGGCGGCGTCCCGACAGGGGCGCCGCCGCTTGTCATCCCCGGTAGCCGGCCGCCGACTGGCGCAACTGCCAGATCTGCGCCGGGCACAGCTCGTTGACCGCCTGGTTGATCAGGTACATGCCCTGGTACTTGTCGGCGGTGTGGAAGTCGGCGGTCACCTGGTCGACGAGCTGGCCGTAGCCCATCCTGGCCGCCACCCGGTCGCAAACGGTCCTGCCGTAACCGATCGCGGCGTCGGCGTTGGGGAAGTTGTAGCCCGGTCGCACGTGCACGTTGACCAGGTAGGCAACCACGTCGGCATGGGCCGAGGGGGCGGAGAACAGTGTGACCGCGCCCGCAGCGGCGGCGGCCAGCGCAGCGATCACCGGCTTCATGGTTTAGAGCCTATTCCGCGCCCGCCGTTGATGCGGGCACATAGGCTAACCACTTATGAGGCTCATGGCTGCAGCTGCGCTCGCGCTCGGGTTCGTCGCCGCACCGATGGTGACCGCTGCGACGGCGTCGGCGTCTCCCGGCTACTGTGACGGCGCGGATTGTGTGCCGTACGTCGACCGGAGCGCGGTGGAGGGCACGCACTGCACGCAGAACACCCGCTACAACTTCGGGATCGACGCGTCGGGCAACACGCTGGCGTGCAACTCGCGCAGCACATGGATCACGTCGCCACCGCTGATCGGCATTCGCACCAACCGACTGCCGTGTGGTGACGCGACCGGGGTGGCGCAGTCGCCCGACGGCGTTCCGCTCAGCTGCCTCGAGGGCGCATGGACGCCCGACTACCGGGTCATGTTCTACGGCTGAGGCCGCTCGGGGGACGGCCCTCGTGCTGCGGCCATCGGTATGTGATTCGCGGCTCGCTACCGATTCGAGATCGACGGCGTAGGCGTGGCATACGTGAGGAATCGGGGCAAGCGGGGTACAACCACGACGTGGTGATCGATGTGTGTCTGCGGCCGGCCGACCCGCTTCGGATCGAGGTGTCGGCAACCGCGGATCGACTCGCACAGATTCGTCGCCGGCTTCTCGACTGGATGGAACCGATCGGGGTGCCCGAGGTGGTGAGCGCCGACATCGTGCTGGCGGTCAACGAGGCCGCGACCAACTGCGTGGAACATGCCTATCGCGGCAGCGACGAAGACGGGATGGTGGTCGAGGCGACCGCCGAGCACGAGCGAATCGTGGTCTGCGTCTCCGATCGCGGTGAGTGGCGACCACCGAGCACAGGGCCGACGACCCGCGGCCGCGGGCTGCCGATCATCCGTGCGGTGGGCGACGGTGTGCAGGTCTTGAGCTCGGCTTTGGGCACCACCGTGCGGATCGACTTCGACGTGACGGCCGCCGGCGGTGGTCAGGAGTTGGGCAGCCGAACCACCTGAACGAAGAACTCGTCGATCTGCCGAACCGCGTTCATGAACTGATCGAGGTCTACGGGCTTGGTGACGTACGCGTTGGCGTGCAGCTTGTAGCTGCGCAGGATGTCCTCCTCCGCCGACGACGTGGTGAGCACCACTACCGGGATGTGGCTCAGGTCGGCATCGGACTTGATCTTCTCCAGCAACTGCCTGCCGTCGTACTTGGGCAGGTTGAGGTCCAGCAGGATCAGATCAGGCCGCGGCGCGTCGGCGAACTTGCCTCGGCGGTAGAGGAAGTCCAGTCCCTCCTCCCCGTCGCGCGCAACATGCAGGGAGTTCTTGATCTTGTTGTGCTCGAATGCTTCTCGAGTGATCAGTTCGTCACCGGGATCATCCTCGATGAGCAGTACGTCGATCGCGCGGCCGTCCGATGTCATGCGGTTGATCCTTCCATAATGGCTGCGACGGGCTCGTCGACAACGCAGGGGATGGTGAAGCGGAACCTGGTGCCGTCGCTGTGACCGGTGTCGATCCAGATGGTTCCGCCGTGGTGTTCGACGATCTTCTTGCACAGTGCCAGGCCGATTCCGGTGCCGGTGTAGACATCTCGTCCGTGCAGCCGCTGAAAGATCACGAACACCTTCTCCGCGAACTCCTCGGGAATGCCGATGCCGTTGTCGGTGACCGTGAACACCCACGAGCCGACGCGCGTACCTTCGCCCACCGCACAGTCGATGACGATCCGCGGCGGAACGTCTCGCCGCCGGAACTTCACCGCGTTCGCGATCAGGTTCTGCCACAGCATCGTCAGCAGCGTCGGGTCACCTTTAATGGTGGGTAGCGGGGCGCCGGTTCGGACCACCTCGGCACCGGACTCCTCGATCGAGGTGGCCACGTTGTCGATCGCGTCGGACAGCACTGCGTCGAGGTCCACATCGACATCGGTTGACCCGAGCCTGCCGACGCGGGAGAAGGTGAGCAGGTCGTTGATCAGCACCTGCATACGCTTGGCGCCGTCGACGGCGAACCCGATGTACTCGGCACCGCGTTCGTCGAGCTTGTCGCCATAGCGCTTCTCGAGCAGCTGGCAGAACGATGCCACCTTGCGCAGCGGCTCCTGCAGGTCGTGCGAGGCGACGTAGGCGAACTGCTCGAGTTCGGCGTTCGACCGCTGCAGTTCGAGCGCCTGCTCGCCGAGTTGTTCCCGAGCCGTTCGCGACGCCTCCAGCTCGTCGACGATCCGCTGCCGCATGTCCTCGACGTCCGCGGCGATGGACTGGATGTCGCGGGGACCGCGCACCGCGATCCTCTCGTCGAAGCTGCCCTCGGTGATCCTGCGGCACGACGCAGCGAGCGTCTCCAGCGGGCGTGTGACGGCCTTGCGCACCAGCACCGCCAACAGGATCCCGGCGAGCAGGAGCGTCGAGACGATCGCGATCAGCAGCGTATCCCGCCATTTCTGCACGGAAGCGAGTTCGTCGACGGCGTCCTGGCGCGCCTGCGTCAAGCCGCGGTTCTGGTTGTCGAACAACACGCGCAGGGCGTCGAATCCGGCTTTTCCGCGTTCGGCCGCCGCGGCGTCGAGGCCCTTCGGCGTACCCGGCGTCACCGAGGCGATCAGCGGATCCGCGTAGGTGGTGCGCCACGCGGTAGCTGTCTGTTCGATTGCGTCCAGGTCGTCGATCAGCTCCCGGCGGTGGCCGACGCCCTCGCGGATCTCCTCCGCGGCGGCGCTCTCGGCCCGAAGGCCGGCGAAGTACAGCGCGAGGAACTGGTCGTCGGCGGCGATCGCGTAGCCCCGGATGGCCGTCTCCTGATCCCGAAGCGCCGCCTGCAACTGGTATGCCGCGACGCGGGCGGGCTGGATACCGAGGTTGAGCTCGCGCGAGACGTCGTCGGTCCGGTTCAACAGCAGCGCGGTGGTGATCGCACCGATGAGTATCACGACGCCCATCAACGACAACACCAGGTTCTGCCAACCCTGGACGGTGAAGCGCGCTCTCATCCGGTGACTGTCCGCTCCACCCGCACGACCGCGATGTCGTCGCTGATGCCGCCCACCGACTGCGCGCGGCGCTCGACGTCGTCGATCAGCGCCCTGACGAACTCGCGGCCGGGTAGATGCGCATAGCCTTTGGCGACCTCGAGCAGGCCCTTCTCGCCGAGGCGTTCGGTGCCGTGACCCGAGCGGCCCTCGAACAGCCCGTCGGTCAGCAGGACCAGGCCGCATCCGGGCGGCAGGTCGAAGATGTTCAGCGGCCACTCGTGGCCGGACAGGCCGAGCGCGGGACCGACCTTCGGCTCCAGCCACTCCACGGTATCGGGCCCGTGCAGCAGCATCCCGGGATGGCCGGCGGACACGACGTTGAAGCTGAGGCTGTCGGTGGACATCGCGACACTGATCACCGTCGCGAAGATGCTCGACCCCGGCCGTTCGGTGCTCAGGATCCGTTCTAGTTGGCGCATGCGTTCGTTGCCACGCAACCCCGCGAAGGTCAGCGCGCGCCAACCGATCCTCAGCGCCACCCCGATCGCGGCCTCGTCGGGGCCGTGCCCGGCCACGTCACCGACCATGATGTGCACCGTGCGGTCGGGCGTCTGCACGAAGTCGTAGAAGTCACCGCCGAGCAGCGCATGCTGTCTGCTCGGCCGGTACTCGGCGACGATGTCGACACCCGGCCGGTCCAGAAGCAGCGGGGAGGGCAGCAAACCGCGCTCGAGACGAGAGTTCTCCATGGCGCGCAGTTCGCTGGCGTGCAACTCCACCGAGGTCAGCTCGGCGCGTTTGCGTTCCACCGCATAGAGCAGCGCGCGGTGCAGCGTCTCCGGTTCGACGCGGCCCTTGACGAGGTAGTCCTGGGCGCCGGCGGCGACGGCGGAGATGCCGAAATGCGCGTCGTTGAGCCCGGTCAGCACGACGATCGGCATGGTGACGTCACGCCTGGCGATCCGGTCGAGGGCCTTCATGCCGTCGGCGTCAGGCAGGTTCAGGTCGAGCAGCACGCAATCCGGTCGCGAGGTGTCCAGATGCCGTTCGCCGTCCTCCATGGACGGCGCCCATACGACATCGATTTCGGCCTCGGCATCGGCGATCAACTCCTCGACCAGCATCGCGTCGCCGCGGTCGTCCTCGACCAGCAGCACCGAGAATGGCCGCAGCGCAGCGCCACCGCCGGCCGAGGCGGACGGGCCCTGGTCAGGAAGCGCGCGCATATGCAACCAATTCTCTCGCGTTGGTCACCGCGGTCGCCTCGACCTCTGCTTCAGTGACGAAGTTGACAATAATGCCTGAACTCATTTGGCGGTGGCGGAGGGATTTGAACCCTCGGACGGGGGTTACCCGTCACACGCTTTCGAGGCGTGCTCCTTAGGCCGCTCGGACACGCCACCGTGTGGCAGCTTACCGGGCACCCGCCCGTCTACTCCAATCGCTGCCGGGCGGACGAGTTCCAGTCGCGAGTTCTGCGCGAGGGCTGTGAAATCCGCCTGAGTACGACCCTCCCGCAGACATCGCGCGTCGGCGACGTCTCACCGCTGCCGCGCGAAGAACGCCTCCAGCAAAGCCGCGCACTCGTCCGCCAAGACCCCGCCGCGTACCTCTGGCCGGTGCGTCAACCGCCGGTCCCGCACCACATCCCACAGCGACCCGACGGCTCCGGTCTTGGGCTCCCACGCGCCGAACACCACCCGAGCCATCCGCGCCATCACTGTCGCGCCCGCGCACATCGTGCAGGGTTCGACGGTGACGGCCAGCGTGGTGCCCTCCAGCCGCCAACCGTCCCCGAGCACGCGGGCGGCGGCCCGGATCGCGAGGATCTCCGCGTGCGCGGTGGGGTCGCCGAGCGCTTCGCGTGCGTTGGCGGCGCGGGCCAGTTCGGTGCCGTCGGCGGAGACGACGACCGCGCCGACCGGGACGTCACGGGGGTCGGCGGCGCCGGCGGCCTCCAGGGCGGCGCGGATCAGCGCCTCGTCGATCACCTGCCCAGGCTCAACTGTCGGTTCACCGACCCAAGCGCTCCAGCACCGCCGACAACTCGTCGGCGAACCCCATCTCGCGCGCGATGCTGTTCAGTTGCTCGTCGGCGTAGAGATCGGGGTCAGCGAGGATGACACGAAGCACATCCTCGTGCAGGCCGATGTCGGACAGCAGGCCCAGGTCGCCCTCCTCGAACGGTTCGGCATCCTCGAGTTCCTCGAGCTCGATTTCGGCGTCCAGCTTCTCCAGCGCCTCCGCGGCGATGTCGTACTCCAGCGCGGCGGTGGCGTCCGAGAGCAACAACCGCGTGCCCGAGGGTGCCGGACGCACGATCACGAAGAAGTCATCCTCGATGTCGAGCAGCCCGAACACGGCTCCGGCACTGCGAATCTCACGCAGCTCGGTCTCGGCGGCGGCCAGGCTGCTCACCGCCGCGCGGCGCAGGGGTGCGCAGCGCCACTTGCCGTCCTCCCGGACGACAGCCACGCCGAAGCTGTCGGGAGTGTCAACGGACTGCTGCCGCGCCGGTGCACGCTGTGCTCCCATGTCGGCCTACGGTAGTCCCCGACCATGTCCTTTTCCATGCCCTTTTCCAGCCCTTGACCAGGAATCGACGCCAAGCCTGACGTCGGTCGATGGCCCGCTATCCCGACGATATGCCAACCTTGGAGGGTGACGAACACCCCGGTTTGCGTGGTCGGCCTCGGGCTGATCGGTGGATCGGTGATGCGCGCGGCGGTGGCCGCCGGACGTGAGGTGTTCGGTTACAACCGGTCGTTGGAAGCCGTCCAGGCGGCGACCGCCGACGGCTTCGACGCGACCGAAGACCTCGATGCGGCGCTCACTCGGGCGGCGGCCGGCAACGCGCTGATCGTGCTGGCGGTACCGGTGCCCGCACTGGGCCAGATGCTAGGCCGTATCCGCGAAACCGCGCCGAACTGCCCGCTGACCGACGTGACCAGCGTCAAAACCGCTGTACTGCAGGAAGTTCAGGCGTTCGGACTGCTGGATCGCTTCGTCGGCGGCCACCCGATGGCAGGCACGGCACACTCCGGCTGGACGGCGGGCGACGCGCGGCTGTTCGTCGGTGCACCGTGGGTGATCAGCGTCGACGAACACGTCGATCCCGAGGTTTGGACGCTGGTGATGAACCTCGCGCTGGACTGCGGAGCGGTCGTCGTCCCCGCCCGCTCCGACGAGCACGATACGGCCGCCGCAACGATCTCCCATCTGCCGCACCTGCTCGCCGAGGCGTTGGCCGTCACCGCGGGTGAGGTGCCGCTGGCGTTCGCTCTCGCGGCGGGCTCGTTCCGAGACGGCACCCGGGTGGCCGCGAGCGCGCCCGCTTCGGTGCGGGCGATGTGCGAAGCCAACGCCGACCAACTGGTGTCCGTGCTGGAGCGCATGCTGGAGCTGCTCAGCCATGCGCGCGACGCGCTGGCCGAGCACAAACCGCTCACGGATCTTGTCGAAGCCGGGCACGCCGCGAGGATCCGCTACGACAACTTCGGCAGGCCGGAGGTCGTCACGGTCGTCATCGGCGAAGACCGGTGGCGCGACGAACTGGCCGCCGCGGGCCGCGCCGGCGGGGTGATCAGATCCGCGCTGCCAGTCCTGGGTAGTCGAGGATGAAGCCGTCCGAGTCGACGCTGATCGTCGTCTCGGCGACGGGTGAGTGCAGCTTGATGCCGTCCTCGGCGCTGCTGTAGCTGATCACCGCCGACTCGACGGACAGGTCGGGCAGCCGCACGTACGCGACCGGACAACTGATCGAGTCCGAACGCTGATAGAGCCCGGTGCGCCGGATCGGCAGCGCGTTGAAGAACGGGCTGTAGACCACGTCGACGTCGAGTGCACCGTCGTACCCGGCGCGCGACGATTCCCCGGTGTGCTGCTGGACCAGCCACATGTTCTCTTCGTCGCGAGCGATCGACAGCTGACGCTCGCGCTCGGCGAGAGTCACCCTTATGGAAAGCCGGTTGGTGGCGCCGGTTTCGTCGGTCACCAAGTCGTAGGAGGCGGAGAACGCCGGATGCGACGGCGTCGCGGCGGCCACGATCCGGCCGGCGGCCTTGATGCGCTTGCCCGAGACGTGCACGCGGACCAGCTCCATCCGCGGGACGTCATGCGCCTGCCAGGTCATGATCGCCGGCCAGGTTTTCTCGGAGCCGCCTGCTTCACTCACCCCTATACCGTAGGCGAAGGATCCCCCCGTTCGGAACGTGCGTGGACGGAGGTTTTTCGGGCGCGGTGTGATGTTGCGCGCTCTCGGGATTCGAGGACGACCTCGTCACCGAGAAAGGGCTGCGGCATGGCGCGTCCGCGATTGCGCAGGCGTCCGGTTCCCGGCACCGACGCCCACACCGCGAACGCGAGCGCGCCCTCGAAGAGCAGCGCCAGCGCCGTCACCATCAGAGCGCCGACCAACGCGAGATGGAACTGCCGCACCTTGATGCCGTCGATGAGGTAGCGGCCCAGCCCGCCGAGGCTGGCGTAGGCGGCCACGGTCGCCGTCGCCACCACCTGCAGCGTGGCGGTACGCAGCCCGCCCAGGATCAACGGCATCGCGATCGGGGTCTGGACCCGCAGCAGGATGCGCCGCTCGCCCCGCTGGTGAGCGCCTGCACGGTCGCGGTCCGCCGCCGTCGCTGATCGCGACGAAGTTCGCGGGCGCGATGTCGAGGCCGTAGGAGTCCTCGAGCCCCACCAACCCAGTGACGCGGGTCCGAAACTCCGACGGCGCACCGACTTTCACCTCGGCGGAATGCTCGGCCAGGTCGCCGATGGTCTTGAGGTTCCACCGCTGTGCCGTCGCCTCGGTCACCGCGAGGGTGTCCTTGTCCTCCGCCGCAGACGGATACAGGATCGACAGATCTCCGGGGAGCGCCTTGAACAGCGCCAGCAGGACCGCGTCGGGGGTGGTGCGGTGGTGTCCTCGTTGAAGTACTGCAGCAGGTTGCCGGTGTACTCGGGGATGAGGTCGATGGAATGGTCCTGTCCCAGTCCTCTCGCGCCGTCGTTGGTTGGACACTATCCAGAGGTGGTTTCATTCGCCGAGCGAAAGGGCAAAGATGGTCCCATGACCACCGATCCGTCAGTACCACCCGATTCGCCGGCGACGGGTGCGGGCCGGGGGACACCGCCGGATCCGACCGCCACCGCGGGTGAGTACCTGGTCAAACCCGAGTCCGCCCTGAAGTTCACCCGGGCCGCAGCACTGTGGTCCGCACTGATCACCGGTTTCGTGGTGCTGATCGTGCTGTTGGTGTTCATCATGCAGAACACCGACACGACGACCATCCACTTCCTGCCGTGGGAATGGAATCTTCCTCTCGGCGTTGCCATTCTGTTGGCCGCCGTCTGCGGTGGCTTGCTGACCGTCGCCGTCGGCACCGCCAGGATCGTTCAGCTGCGGCGGGCGGCCAAGAAGAACTTCAAGGGTCGCAACGCTTAGCTCTTCAGCGCACTCAGGCCCTCGGCGATCAGCGGACCGACGGCCTTGTCCACCTCATCGGTGTCGGCCGCGACACCGCCCCCCATGCGCGCTCGAAACGCGATGCCCGCGGCGATGATCGCGACCTTGAAGTAGCCCAGCGCAAGGTAGAAATCCCAGTGATCCAACGTCTGCCCGGCCGCTTGCGAGTACCGGTTCGCGAGGTCGTCGGCCGCCGGCATGCGCGGCGAGGCCCACGCCGAACTCGCGTGGATCACGTTGAACAACGGGTGACGGTAGACGCACATCAGTGCGGCGTCGCTGATCGGGTCGCCCAGCGTGGACATCTCCCAGTCCAGCACGGCGAGCACCTTGGTGGCATCCTCGACGTCGAGCATCGTGTTGTCGATCCGGTAGTCTCCGTGCACGATCGAGCTGCGGCCCTGCGCCGGAATGGCATCGCCCAGCGCCGCGTGCAACCGGCGGACATCCGCGTCGAACGGGTCGTTCTCGCGCTGCACGAGCTCCCATTGCGAACCCCAGCGACGCACCTGGCGCTCGAGATACCCCGCGGGCTTGCCGAAGTCGCCGAGGCCGACCGCCTCCGGGTCGACGGCGTGCAGATCGGCCAGCACCTTGATCAGCGCATCGACGGTGTCGCTGATCGCGGACTCGTCGCCGAGCGCTTCGAGTTCGTCTGCGTGGCGCACGACCCGGCCCGCCACATACTCGACCATCTGGAACGGCGCGCCGAGCACCGAGTCGTCGTTGCGCATGGTCACCGCGCGAGGGACGGGAACCGCCGTGTTCTGCAGCGCGGCGACCACCTTGTACTCGCGGGCCATGTCGTGCGCCGACGGCGTCAGGCCGTGCAGCGGCGGCCTGCGCAGCACCCACTTCGACTGGTCGTCGGACACCAGGAAGGTCAGGTTGGACCGGCCGCCGGAGATCAACTCGGCGCGCAGATCACCCGAGCGCGCGATGCCCTCCGACCGCAGATGGCGGTCCAGGGCGTCGAGGTCGAGCCCGTCCAGAGAGGCGGTCATTCGCAAATGTCTACCACTGCTGGTTTCTGGGCAGCAGATCCCATACGTGCTCGGTGGCGTTGACGCCCGCCACGAAGAAGGTCTCGCGCGACGACGAGTACAGCAGCCGGGTGATGCCGGCGTAGTCCACTTGCACGCACAGCAGTCGCTCGGTGGCCATGACGTCGTGCACCAGGGCGTTGATGACACCGCCGTGACTGAACAGCGCGACGGTGTCCTCGCGGTCGGCGCCCCGCACGATGTCGTCGACTCCGGCCTTGACCCGGGCGATGAACGCCGACTGGTCCACGCCGGTTGGCAGCTCGCCGTTGGCCAACCGCCGCATGTCCTCCTCGGAGATCTCCTCGACTGGGGTGTAGTGCGAGAGGTCGCGGTCGTACTCGGCCAGTCGCTCGTCGATGTCGACAGACAACCCCAGCGCCTCGGCGACCGGTTCGGCCGTCTGCACCGCGCGCCGTTGTGGGCTGCTGACCAACCGCGAGACCGGGAACCGGGCGAGCGCCTCGGGCAGGCGTCTGGCCTGTTCGATGCCTTCTTCGGAGAGGTCGGGATCGGAGCCCTGGCCGGGCTCGCTGCGGAGCGGTAAGGCATGTCGGATGATGAGCAACTGCACCGTGCCACCATAGAGCCGTGGGATCCGACAACGATTTCGTAGCCGAACTGTTCGACCTCACCGACCGGGTGGTGCTGGTCACCGGCGGCAGTCGCGGGCTGGGCAAAGAGATGGCGTTTGCCGCCGCCCGGTGCGGCGCCGACGTGGTGATCGCCAGCCGCAAGTACGGCTCCTGCGCGGCCACGGCCGAGGAGATCACCGCCGCGACCGGACGCGCGGCGCTGCCCTACCAGGTGCACGTCGGTCACTGGGACGAGCTGGACGGGTTGGCGGATGCGGCGTACGAGCGCTTCGGCAAGGTCGACGTGCTCATCAACAACGCGGGTATGTCGCCGCTGTACGAGTCGTTGGGTTCGGTCACCGAGAAGCTGTTCGATTCGGTGATCAACCTGAACCTGAAGGGCCCGTTCCGGTTGTCCGCGTTGGTCGGTGAGCGCATGGTCGCCGACGGTGGCGGCTCGATCATCAACGTGAGCTCGAGCGGTTCGCGCCGGCCCCGACCCGAGCAGTTGCCCTATTCGGCGGCCAAGGCGGGGCTCAACGCGTTGACCGAGGGCCTCGCGCTCGCCTACGGCCCGTCCGTGCGGGTCAATACGCTGATGCCCGGTCCTTTCCTCACCGACATCAGCAAGGCGTGGGACATCCCGGCGACGACAGCGGGTGCCCAGCACTTCGCTTTGAAGCGACTCGGCGAGCCACCCGAGATCGTCGGCGCCGCACTGTATCTGATGTCGGACGCGTCGAGTTACACATCGGGTTCGATCATCCGTGTCGACGGCGGGATGCCGTGATTATTGGTGCGCCGAAATAGCATTCCTGGGCGTAATTTCGCCGGATTCACAGCCAGGAATGCTATTTCGCGGGCCGGGCTACGGCGTGATGATGTTGAAGCCCGGGTCGGGGCGGTCCAACACGGCGATCAGCGACTGCAGCGCCGCGGCGTCGCCCGATATGTCCAGGCCGGGTGAGCTGTTGTCGCCGGCGGCGAGCGCCAGCAGGCGCGGCTTGCCGACCAGCGTGACGGTCGCCTGAGCCGACGCCGCGTCCGCCGCCACCTTGCGGTGCACCAGCACGCCGTTGCGCAGCGTGAGCCGGTAGTTGGTGGCGGTGTCGAGGAAGGTGATGTCGACGGCGATGTCCAAATCCCATGCGCCCGGGCCGTTCACGTTGAGCGCGAACGCGTCGAACATCTGCTCGGGAGTGAGCTGGCCCAGGACCGACGGCGACGCGCTCTGGGTGGGGGTGCCGAAGTTGCCGTCTCGCAGTTCGGTCGCGCCCGACAGAAAGAAGTTGCGCCACACGGCGTTCTCGGCGCCGTACGCGAGTTGCTCGAGCGTGTCCGCGTAAAGGGCGCGGGCTTCGGCGTGGTTCTCGTCGGTGAATACGGCGTGATCCAAAAGCGTTGCAGACCAGCGGTAGTCGCCGTCTTCGAAAGCCTTGCGCGCGATCTCGACGACGCGGTCGAGACCTCCCATCGCCTCGACGTACCGAGGTCCGATCGCGGCTGGCGGATGCGCCCACAACCGGCCCGGGTTGCCGTCGAACCAGCCCATGTAGCGCTGGTAGACCGCCTTGACGTTGTGACTGACCGAGCCGTAATAGCCGTGAGCGTGCCATGCCTTCTCCAGCGCCGGCGGCAACTGGAAGTTCTCGGCGATCTCGACCCCGGTGAAGCCCTGGTTGAGCTGGCGCAGGGTCTGGTCGTGCAGATACGAGTACAGATCCCGTTGCAGCGAAAGGTATTCCACGATGCGGTCGCGACCCCAGGTCGGCCAGTGATGCGAGGCGAACACGACGTCGGTGCGGTCGGCGAACGTGTCGATCGCCTCGGTCAGATAGCCGGCCCAGCCGTGTGGATCACGCACCAGCGCCCCGCGCAGCGTCAGCAGATTGTGCAGGTTGTGGGTGGCGTTCTCGGCCATGCACAGCGCACGGAATCTCGGGAAGTAGAAATGCATTTCGGCGGGGGCTTCGGTGCCCGGTGCCATCTGGAACTCGATCTCGACGCCGTCGATGGTGTGGGTCTCGCCGGTCTTCTTGATGTCGACGGTCGGCACGATCAGCGCCACCTCGCCGGTCGACCCGACCTGTCCCAGCCCGCAGCCGACCTGTCCCTGGGGACCGCGCGCCAGGGCAGCGCCGTACATGTAGCCGGCGCGTCGCGCCATCGCCGTTCCCGCGTAGACGTTTTCCTGCACGGCGTGCTCGGTGAAATGCTCGGGCGCGATGATCGCGACCCGGCCCGCGTCGACGTCAGCCTGGGTGGTGACCCCGAGCACGCCGCCGAAATGGTCGACGTGGCTGTGGGTGTAGATAACAGCGCTGACGGGGCGGTTTCCGCGGTGTTCGCGGTACAGCGCCAGCGCCGCGGCAGCGGTCTCGGTGGAGATGAGCGGGTCGATCACGATGACGCCGCTGTCGCCCTCGATGAAGCTGATGTTGGACAGGTCGAGTCCCCGCACCTGGTAGATGCCCTCGACCACCTCGTAGAGGCCCTGTTTGGCGCACAGTTGGCTCTGCCGCCAGAGGCTTGGGTGCACGGACGTCGGCGCGTCCGCGGCGAGAAACGAGTAGGCGTCGTTGTCCCAGACCACCCGACCGTCGGCGGCCTTGATCACACACGGTTCCAGAGCCCCGATGAAGCCGCGGTCGGCGTCGTCGAAGTCGGCGGTGTCGTCGAACGGCAGCGCGCTGAGGTGCTCCCGGTGGGCGGACTCGATGACGGCGGTGGGCGGTTTCTGCTCCATGACGCCACGATATTCACCCCAGTGTCGGCTCGCGGCTGGTTCACTGAGCCCATGGGTGTACGTCGAGTGGTGACCGGGCACGACGCGTCCGGCAAGTCCGTATTCGTCAGCGACCGGACCGTGGCGCCGCAACTGCCCGCGTTGATGCCCGCTGCCGAGTTCCACCTGCTGTGGGGCGGGGACAAAACCCCGCAGTTCCCGGACGACGGGGCGATGCCGCAGTGGCACACCTACTTCCCGCCGGTCGGTGGCTTTCGGTTCGGGATGTTCACGGTGCCGCCGCGCGTGGCGGACGCCGAGCAGGCGTTCCTGACAGCCGAGGAGGCGCTGGCCGATCTGGAGGCCAAGCTACCCGGACTGGCCGGCTACATGGACCCGTCGGATCCGGGCATGCACACCACCGCCACCATCGACTTCGAGGTCGTGCTCGACGGCACCATCGTCCTCGAACTCGATGACGGCGCTGAAGTCACCCTCAGTACGGGAGACACGGTGGTGCAGAACGGAACTCGGCACCGTTGGAAGAACCCAGGCGACAAGCCGGCCCGGCTGGCGTTGTTCATCTGCGGGGCCGAGCACGCCAACGTCGGCTAATCCTGGCGCTCGCCCAGCCACTGTTCGCCTCGGCGTTTGGAGGCGCGCGACAGCCAAGCGTCCTGAATGAGCTCGGTCAGCTCGACCTTTCCGATTTCGGCTAACCGGCTGGCGCGCACCAAAACCGACGGGTGCCCCTCGAAACGGTCGGTGGTGAAGAACGGCGACGCGGGGTCCTGGACGAGCGCCAGCTTGTCCATCTCCGACTCGACCCAGATCATGATCACGTCGGCGTAGCGTTCGCCGGTCTCCGGGTCTTCGGCGTCGGGTTGAGGGGTGCGGAAGAACACGAACGACTTGCCGCCCACCTGGTAGATCGCGTTGCCCTTCGGCCCTTCGATGCGCTTGGCGTGCGGCATCGAGGCGGCGATCGCGTGTACGTCGGCCACCCGCGCCGGCCGGTCACGCACGGCGGTCCAGCCGGTGTAGCACGACGTCGGACAGCGTGCCGTTTCGCGCCATCGCGGTCATGTACGTGCAATGGGGCTGGCGGCGCCGGTCGGTTGGTGAGCCCGGATTGAGAAGACGCAGACCGGTCTTGGCGGTCGTGTCCCACGGGATATGACTGTGGCCGAACACCAGCACGTCGGTATCGGGATACTCGCGGGACATCCGCGCCTCGCGACCGGTCGCGGCACCGGTCTCGTGCACGACGGTGAACCGCAGACCCTCGAGCGTCACGTCGGCACGTTCGGGCAGCCGCTGCCGTAGTTCGGCGCCGTCGTTGTTGCCCCAGCAGGCGACGAGACGCTTGGCGCGAGCGTCGAGCGCGTCGAGCAATGCCGGTTCCACCCAGTCGCCGGCGTGTATGACGACGTCGGCCCCGAGCACCTCGTCCCAGACGCCCCCGGGCAGGTCGCGGGCGCGCTTCGGGACATGGGTGTCGGCGATCAGCAGCAGCCGCATGCCGCTATCTTCGCCGAACGTGCGCTGAGCGCGAAAAGTCGACCCGAAAATCGCAGTGGCGGCACACTCGCGAGAAGAAACAGCGCGCCCGAAGGGATTCGAACCCCTAACCTTCTGATCCGTAGTCAGATGCTCTATCCGTTGAGCTACGGGCGCTTGTGTTCAGTTGTCTTGGCTGACGTGGTCAACCGCGGCGGAGGCGAGAGGATTTGAACCTCCGGTCGCCTTTGAGGGCGACAACTCATTAGCAGTGAGCCCCATTCGGCCGCTCTGGCACGCCTCCCGACGATTACCGCCGATCCGACAGCGTACACAGGGGCCGCCGCGCGAGGCAAAGCGCATACGGCCGACCCATAAACTGTTGCGGTGACCGTCCGGCTGCGCCCCGAACTGGCTGATCTGCCCGCATACACCCCCGGCAGGACCGTTCCCGGCGCAATCAAGATCGCCAGCAACGAGACCGTGCATCCGCCGTTGCCGAGCGTGCGGGCCGCGATCGAGAAGGCCGTCGACGGCATCAACCGCTATCCCGACAACGGCTACGTCGAACTCCGGGAGCGGCTCGCCAAACACGTCGACTTCGCCCCCGAGCACGTCTCGGTGGGCTGCGGGTCGGTCAGCCTGTGCCAGCAGTTGATCCAGATCACCTCGACCGTCGGCGACGAGGTGTTGTTCGGATGGCGCAGCTTCGAGATCTATCCGCTGCAGGTGCGCACGGCGGGAGCCACGCCCGTCCCAATCCCGCTGACCGACCACACTTACGACCTCGACGCGATGCTGGCCGCGATCACCGACCGCACCCGGCTGATCTTCGTGTGCAACCCGAACAACCCGACGGGCACCGTCGCCGCCCCCGACGCACTGGCCCGCTTCGTCGCCGCGGTGCCGCCGCACATCGTGATCGCGCTCGACGAGGCCTACGTCGAGTACATTCGCGAGCCGATGCTGCCCGACAGCTTCGGCCTGGTCCGTGCTCATCCCAACCTTGTTGTGTTGCGGACGTTTTCGAAGGCCTACGGGCTGGCCGGCCTGCGGATCGGTTACGCGGTGGGCGACCCGGACCTCATCGCCGCGCTCGGCAAGGTGTACGTGCCCTTCACCGCGACCAGCGTGTCGCAGGCCGCCGCGATCGCGTCGCTCGACGCCGCCGACGAACTGCTCGAGCGCACCGACTTCGTCGTCGCCGAGCGCTCCAGGGTGACCGCTGAACTGCGCGACGCCGGCTATACCGTGCCGGATTCCCAGGCCAACTTCGTCTGGCTGCCGCTGCCCGGGCGCGCTCAGGAGTTCGCCGCGACGTCGGCGGAGAACCGCATCATCGTTCGGCCCTACGGCGACGACGGGGTGCGGGTCACTGTCGCCGCAACGCATGAGAACGACGCGTTCATCGAGTTCGCCCGGCGCTGGAAAGGAAGCACATGACCTCGACCCACACTGCCCGTGAAACGTTCACCGAGCTCACCGAGCGCACCGGGCAGATCTCCGACGAAGAACTCGACGCGTTCTGGGCCACGCTGCGACCGGCCACCATCGACTTCATGCTGGGCGAGTGGAAGGGCGGCGAGTTTCACACCGGGCACAAGGCCAACGGGTTCATGGAACGCCTCGACTGGTTCGGCAAGACCTTCCACTCCGCGACCGACGCCAAGCCGTTGGTGTGCCTGGACGCCGACGGCAACAAGTACTCCAACACCGAGGCGATGAAGGGTGAGGCCAGTCTCTGGATGGAGGAGTTCCGCGGTGAGGTGACGGCCTCGATGGTCTACGACGGCGCGCCGGTGCACGACCACTTCAAGGTCGTCGACGAGAACGCGGTCGTCGGCATCATGAACGGCAAGGGTGCCCTCGACGGGACCAGACACCTGTACTTCTATCTCGAGCGGGTGTGACGCTCGCGAAATCGACACCAGGGTCGTGAGAAGGGGCCGATCCACGACCCTGGCGTACGTCTCGCGAAGTGCCTACGCCCGCCGACCGGTATAGGCGAGCAACCGCGTCAGCGCATCTGCATCGGCGGCGACATCGATCGGGTCGTCGAAACCGACGTTGACGCGACCCTCCGGCGTGATGATCTTGTGCGCAAGCCCCAGCAAATAGTCGGACAACGACTCTGGGGCGGTCACCTCACGCCCGACCGCCGCGGCGTAATCCCACGCGTGCACGAGGAACTCGATCGAGAGCACACCGACCATCACATTGGCCGGTGCCTCGTTGCCGCCGAACTGCACGGTGCCGTCCAGGCCACGGCGCTGCCATGCGTCGAGCGTGGACCGGCCCGCGAACACCACCTGCTGCTCGACTGACGCGTCGCGGTCACGCTCGGTGAACTCCGCGCCCGCCATCGCGCCGATCGTTGTGATCGAGCTGAGCAGGTGATCGGTCAGCGCGGCCACGTCGAACTCGCGGCACGGGGTCTGCTTGTGCAGGTCGTCGGCGGCGATGCCGTGCAGCACGTGCTGTAATACGGCGAACGATTTCTCCGCACTCCGCAGTTGGTCGGTCGGCGGCGATTCGGGTCCTGCGCGCAAGTCCTCGGGCATGACGCCACGCTACGTCGCCGTTGGGCATATCGTTGCCGGGGTGAAGACGCATGTGCGGCTGGCGGCCGCGGTGCTGGTCCTCGTCGCCGTCACGACGGCATGCCAGCGCACCACGGAGGGCTCCGTCGCGATGACGACCGAACCGGGGCCGCCGTTGACCTCCCCGTCGATTCCGGGTTTGCCGGACATCGGGCTTCCCGATATCCCGCTGCCCACCCGCAACACCGACGTCCCGGTCGTGCCCGCGCCGCCGAATGCTTTGTCGATGACGTGCGAGGAGTACAACGGGCTCGACGAGCCGACCCAGGTCGCCGTGATCCGCGAGATCCTCAAGCAGGAGGGCAACCCGCTCGGCCCCAACGGAGAAGGCATCGGCCAGATGCTCGTCGGCGCCGCCTGCCAGTTCCTGCCGAGCGCCACTGTGAACGAGGTCCTGCTCGGCAAGCCGCCCGGCTGACGAACTAGCGTGTTGGGCCATGGGCGAGGCTTACGAATCCGTCACCGTCGACGTCTCCGACCACGTCGCCCGGGTGACGTTGATCGGTCCAGGCAAGGGCAACGCCATGGGCCCGGCGTTCTGGGCCGAGTTGCCCGACGTGTTCGGCACGCTGGACGACGATCCGGAGGTCCGCGCCATCGTGCTGACCGGATCCGGTAAGAACTTCAGCTACGGACTGGATCTGGTCGCGATGGGCGGCAGCCTGCCCGGCCTGGACGCCGGCGCGAAGGGTCGACTCGGCTTCCACACCACGCTGCAGAAGATGCAGGGCGCGATCAACGCGGTCGCAGACTGCCGCACGCCCACCATCGCCTCGGTGCACGGTTGGTGCATCGGCGGGGGCGTGGATCTGATCAGCGCGGTGGACATCCGCTATGCCAGCGCCGATGCCAAGTTCTCTGTGCGCGAGGTGAAACTGGCGATCGTTGCCGATGTCGGCTCGCTGGCCAGGCTGCCGCTGATCCTGTCCGATGGCCATCTGCGCGAGTTGACGCTGACCGGTAAGGACATCGACGCGGCACGCGCCGAGAGGATCGGTTTGGTCAACGACGTGTACGACGATGGCGACTCCGCTCTGGCTGCGGCGCATGCAACGGCCGCCGAGATCGCCGCCAATCCGCCGCTGACGGTGCGTGGTGTCAAGGATGTGCTCGACCAGCAGCGCATCGCCCGGGTGTCGGAGAGCCTGCGCTATGTGGCCGCATGGAATTCGGCGTTCCTGCCGTCGAAAGATCTGGGCGAAGCAGTCACCGCGATGTTCGAGAAGCGGCCACCGAACTTCACCGGCGAATAGGGGTCCATCCCAATTCGGTCTTGGCCTTGGCATTCGATAGAGGCAGCCAGGTGTCGCCGAACGCAGCCACCCCGTACGGTGCCACGAGCTTGACCAGTGTGCGCGGGATGCGCAGATACCGGCGTCGCCCCAGCTTTTCGGCCAGTTCTCGCGTGTAGTCGTTGAAGGACTGCGGGCGGTCGTCGACAATGTTGTAGATCTGCCCGCCCCGACCGCGGTCGAGCGCATCCGCGGTGGCCGTTGCGACGTCGTCGATGTGGGCCCAGCCCACGATCCCCGAGCCACCCATGTCCAACGCCACACGCCATCTCGCCATCCGCGTGAACATCTCGTCGTGCGGTACGCCCGGTCCGTAGAAAGCCCCGTAGCGCAACACGATTCCCTCGGTGTCACTCTCCTCGGCGGAGGACAGAATCTTCTGCTCCATCCCGCGCATCGCCGCCAGCATCGCGTCCCCGCCGGGCGGCGGCGGACCGGGATACGGATTGCTCTCGTCCATCAGCGCCGGACCCGAAGCCGAATAGCCGTAGGCGAAAATCACCGACTCGGCGACGATGCGCCGCACACCGGCACGCTGCGCGGCCGCCAGGAGGTTGGGCGCACCGAGCCCCCACAACTTTCGCGCAGGCTCGAAATCCCTGACCCGCATGGGTCCATGCTTCGGCAATGTGGTCAACAGCGACACCACCACTTCCGGGCCGACATCCGCGACCGCCTTGTCGACGCCGTCGGCATCGAAGACGTCGACCACCATGGGCTTGGCTCCCGCTGTTGCTATCTGCGCCGTTTTGGACGACGACCGGGTCAGTCCGACCACCTCGTGACCGCGAGAGGTCAGCTCCCGCAACAACGGAACACCCGGCACACTCGTCGCGCCGGCTACCAGTACGCGCATCAGCGTCCTTTCCTTTCCGTAATGACGTTGGCGCGCAGCGCCATCGCCAGGATCAATGTCGTGAGCACCAAGCCGCCGGCTTCCAGCCACCCGATCCACTCGCCCGCGCCGTGGTGCGGGTCGATCAGGTGGCTGATCGCATGCAGCGCCCAGTGCAGCGTCGCGAAGGTCAGCGCCGGAGTGCGCCAGGTCGGCCACCGCACCGCGACGAGCAGCATGAGTCCCTGTGGCACTTCGAAGGTGGCGTTGTCGAAGATGTAATGGTCGTTGCGCACGCCGAAGTTGCCGAGCGTGTCGAAGAACGCCCCGGGCGCGAACATCATGAACAGACCCACGGACAGCGCATACAGCCCGAAGACGATGAGCGTCACCTCGACCAACCCGGCCCTTGTGCGCGTCGGTGTCGTTGTCATACGGTCACGCTAGTTCCTCACTGGCCTCAAGATAGGCTCCAATCTCGTGGCGAAATCGGGTACCACTTCCGGCCCGGAGCTTCTGCTGGAACTCGATCGCAGCGCCACCGACCCGCTGCACCGCCAACTCGCCGACGGTCTGCGGGGCGCCATCCGCGCAGGACTCCTGGCACCGGGAACACGACTGCCGTCGAGTCGGGTGCTGGCCGCCGACCTCGGAGTTTCCCGGCGGCTGGTGGTCGACGCCTACGGCCAACTCGTTGCCGAGGGGTTCCTGCTCGGCCGACGCGGGTCGGGCACGATCGTCGCCACGGTCGACACCATGGAGCTGCCGATCCGTGGCCTCGACGGACCGAACCCGCGCTACGACATCGACTTCCTGCCGGGATCACCGGACCTCCGGAGCTTTCCACGTGATGCGTGGCTACGGGCACTGCGGCAGGGACTGGCCGAGATCGGATCGGATGCATTTGGCTACGTCGCGCCCCAAGGGCTGTTCGCGGCGCGGGTCGCGGTGGCCGACTACCTGCGCCGTACCCGCGGTGTCCACGCCGACCCGCATCACATCGTGCTGTGTTCGGGCGCGACCCAGGCCGTGGCGTTGCTCGCCCAGGTGCTGTCCACGACCTCGCTGGCGATGGAGGACCCTGGGTTCTGGTTGCACCGAAAAGTGCTTGAACACAACGGGATCGATCCCATCCCCGTTCCCGTCGACGAGGACGGTCTCGATATCGATGCGCTGACGGCCAGCGCTGCGGACACGGTACTCGCCACCCCCGCGCACCAGTCGCCGACCGGGGTCGTGCTGTCGGCCGCGCGTCGGACCGAGCTGATGGACTGGGCACGAGGCGATCGTCTCGTCATCGAGGACGACTACGACGCCGAGTACCGCTACGACCGTGCGCCCGTCGGCGCGTTGCAGGGCATCGCGCCCGATCGCGTCGTCTACGTCGGCTCGACCAGCAAGACCCTGGCCCCAGGCCTGCGCATCGGCTGGATGGTGCTGCCCGCCCACCTCATCGGTGTCGTAGTTCGCGCGAAAGGTCTTGCGGACACCGGAAGTTCGGTGATGGACCAATTGGCGTTCGCACAGCTGCTGGCCTCCGGAGGATACGACCGGCACCTGCGCCAGATGCGTCGGCGCTACCTGACGCGGCGCGACGCCATGCTGCGGGCACTTCGCCAATACTTACCTCAGGCGACCGCGCTCGGCGCTGCGGCCGGTGTCCATCTGACCGTGCGGTTTCCCGACGGCTTCCCAGTCGAGGACCTGGTGCGCCGGGCCGCTGCCGATCGCGTTCGCGTCGAGCCGCTCGCACCGTGTTACGCAGACCCGGCGTCTGCACCGCCGGGTCTGCTCCTCGGCTACGCCAACCTCACTGAGACACAGATCGATTCGGGCGTGCAGATGTTGGCACGCGCCGCTCTGAGCTGCGGTGGCGGAGGGATTTGAACCCCCGGACGGTGTTAGCCGTCTCTCGCTTTCAAGGCGAGTGCATTAGGCCGCTCTGCCACGCCACCGCCGACAAGGGTACGGCACAGCCGCGGCGAGGAGATCGCTCAGACGCGGCCGAGCTTGGCGTTCGAGGACCCGTTCTTGAGCGCGACGCTGATCCGCCTGCTGTTCTCGCCCATCGCCGCGACCTGAGGCCGCGACAATCGGCCGAGAAAATGCGTGCGCACACCCTCGCCGTACGTGATCATCGCCTCATGCACCGCGGCCCGGCCGTCCTCTGTGATGCTGGCCAGCACACCGCGACCGTCGTCGGGGCTGGCCCCGCGACGCACCAGGCCCTGCAGTTCCAGCCGACGGATCTGCCTGGTGACCCGGCTGGGTAGCGACATCAATCCCTCGGCGAGATCGCCCATGCGGGCCGATCCTGTCGCGGACTTGTCCAAGATGTCGAGCAACCGCACGTCGTTCAGCGTCAGGTGGTGTTTGTCCACAAGCGACCGGTTCAAGGTCGCGTACAGGCGCAGCGCCGCATCCAAAAAGTTTTGCCAGGATCGCTGTTCTGCGATGTCCAGCCCCGGCATATCCCCCGCGGTACGACCCGCGATAATCCCCTCCATGCGGTCATAGTAGAACGGCCGTGACATTGCTGGCGAGAGATTCGCCAGACTGTTCTCGCAGGCTAGTACCGTTATCCGGATGCACGCGATCGTGGCCGGGCCGGATGGCCGATTGAGCTGGCAAGAAGTTCCCGACATCGCGCCCACCGGCGACGAGCTGCTGATCAAGGTGGCCGCCGCCGGGATCAACCGCGCCGACCTGCTGCAGGCGGCGGGCAACTATCCCCCGCCGCCCGGCGCGAGTGAGATCCTCGGTCTCGAGGTTTCCGGAACGGTTGCGGCGGTCGGCAAGACCACCGAATGGTCGGTCGGACAACAGGTCTGCGCATTGCTGGCCGGCGGTGGGTATGCCGAGTACGTGGCGGTGCCGGCCGGCCAGGTAATGCCGCTTCCCGCCTCGGTGCCCCTTCACGAGGCGGCCGGTTTGCCCGAGGTGGCCTGCACGGTGTGGTCGAACGTGGTGATGACGGCCGGCCTGACGGCAGGACAACTGATGCTCGTTCACGGCGGCGCCAGCGGCGTCGGCACCCACGCCATCCAGGTGGGCCGGGCCATCGGCAGCCGCGTGGCCGTGACCGCCGGATCGGCCCACAAGCTCGACCTGTGCGCCGAGCTCGGGGCGGACGTGACGATCAACTACCGCGACGAAGACTTTGTGGCGCGGGTCAAGGCCGAGGGGGGCGCCGACGTGATCCTCGACATCATCGGTGCGGCCTACCTGGACCGCAACATCGACGCGCTGGGTCACGACGGCCGGTTGGTGATCATCGGGATGCAGGGCGGCGTGAAGGCCGAACTCAACATCGGCAAGCTGCTCGGCAAGCGTGCGGGGGTCATCGCCACCGCGCTGCGCGCACGTCCGGTCAGCGGCCGCGGCAGCAAGAGCGAGATCGTCGCCGAGGTGGTGGCCAATGTCTGGCCGTTGGTCGAAAGCGGCCAGGTGCGGCCGATCATCGGTGCGGAGTACCCGGTGCAGGAAGCCGGCGCGGCGCACGAGCTCCTGCAGTCCGGTGACGTATCCGGGAAAGTTCTTCTGCGCGTATCGGATTAGCGCGTCAGCCCAGCGATGCGAGCGCGCGGACCAGCTGATCGACCTCGGCGGTGGTGGTGTAGTGCGCCAGGCCCACCGTCACGGCGCCACCGATGTCGTTGACGCCGATCACGTCCAGCACGCGCGAGCTCGAGTTCGAGATCGCCAGGATGCCGTTGTCGGCCAGCCGCTGCACCACCCGATCTGCGGGCACATCTCTGACCGCGAAGCTCAGCACAGGGATCCGCGATTCGGGTTGGCCGATGACCATCACGGTCGACAGTGACCGCAGCGACACCATCAGATAGTCGAACAGCCTGCTCATGTACGAGTTCGCCGACTGCATCGAGACGGCGAGCCGTTCGCGACGCGTGCCCTTAGCGTTCTCGTCCAGGGAGGCCAGGTATTCGGTGCTCGCCACCACTCCGGCGAGCAGGCCGAACTGATGCGCGCCGAGCTCCAGGCGCGCCGCCCCCGTCGCATGCGGGTCCAGCGACACCGAACCGAACGTATCGATGAGCGAGGGGTCACGGAAGACCAGCGCACCGATCGGCGGCCCGCCCCAGGCCAGCGCGTTGACCGCCACCACGTCCGCGTCGATCTCGTCGATGTCGATCAACTGGTAGGGCGCGGCGGCGGAGTGGTCGACCACGACCAGTGCGCCCTGGTCGTGGGCGAGCTTCGTCACCGCTCGGAGGTCGGTCATCGTGCCCAAAGTGGATGAGGCAGAAGCGATTGCAACCAGCCGGGTCGGCCTGGTGATCAGGCTCTCCCACTGCCAGCTGGGCAGTTCGCCGGTTTCGATGTCGACCTCAGCCCACTTCACCTTCGCCCCGTACCGGTTGGCGGCACGCAGCCACGGCGCGATGTTGGCCTCGTCATCGAGGCGGGTGACCACCACCTCATACCCGAGACCGACCCGCGAAGACGACGCGTCCGCCAGCGAGGTCAGCAGGATGGCGCGGTCGGCGCCCAGCACTACGCCGCGCGGGTCGGCGTTGACCAGGTCGGCCACCGCCAGCCGGGCGGCCTCCAGTACCGCGGCGCTGCGCCGGGCCGACGGGTGTGGACCGAGCGGCGTGGCCATCGACCCGCGAAAAGCCGTGGACACCGCGCGCCCGACAGCGTCGGGCAGCAGCATGCCGTGCTGGGCGTCGAAACGCACCCACCCATCGCCCAGAGACGGGTGCAACCCGCGCACCCGGGCGACGTCGTATGCCATGCCAGCCCACCTTCGAGCGTCCGTGGTTCACAAACCGACACGATTCTGGCCGATGATTGGCCCGACCCGCCATGTCGGACTGGGTCTGTTGCGCAGCCATACTAGTCCAGTGACCTTGGCTGTCGGCACCCGAAGCCGGTTGTCGTTGCTGGTCAGCGCCGGACCAGCCGTTGGCCCGGCCGACCGGCTGCTGCCGGGTTTGCGGTGGGGGCAAAGGTCCACGTCGCCCCCGGCGCGGCAATCGAGGCGTGCGCAACGGACTAGTGTCGCTAGATGGTTCGCGGCCGCGTGCGGGGATCGCGAGGTCCCCGCAGCTGCGAGTGCCGTGGATTAGTCCGAACCTAGAGGGAACCCAGGAGTATGACCGACGACGACAACATCGAGATCATCAGCGGCAATGCCGCCGACGCCGATGCCGACGAGGAGCAGGACGGCAAGTCGCTGACCGACCTCGTCGAGCAGCCGGCGAAGGTGATGCGGATCGGCACCATGATCAAGCAGCTCCTCGAGGAGGTGCGGGCCGCGCCGCTCGACGACGCCAGCCGCACCCGGCTCCGTGAGATCCACCGCACCAGCATCACCGAGCTGGAAGAGGGACTCGCCCCGGAGTTGCGGGACGAACTCGAACGGCTCACGCTGCCGTTCACCGAGGACGGTGTGCCTTCGGACGCCGAGTTGCGGATCGCACAGGCGCAGTTGGTCGGCTGGCTGGAGGGCCTGTTCCACGGCATCCAGACCGCGCTGTTCGCCCAGCAGATGGCCGCCCGCCAGCAGTTGGAGCAGATGCGCGGCCAGGGCGCGCTGCCGCCCGGAATGGCCATGCGCGGCGGACCGCCGGGGCAACACGGGACCGGGCAGTACCTGTAGGAGCCGGTTGGTGGTCCCGCACATCGAAACCCGCAACGCGTGGGTGGAGTTTCCGATCTTCGACGCGAAGTCGCGCTCGCTGAAGAAGGCTTTCCTCGGCAAGGCCGGCGGCGCGATCGGACGCAACGAATCCAACGTCGTGGTCATCGAGGCGCTGCGGGACATCACCATGTCGTTGAAGCTCGGCGACCGGGTGGGCCTGGTGGGGCACAACGGCGCGGGCAAGTCGACGCTGCTGCGACTGCTGTCGGGCATCTACGAGCCGACCCGCGGGGTGGCGAGGGTCAACGGACGGGTGGCGCCGGTGTTCGACCTCGGCGTCGGTATGGACCCGGAGATCTCGGGTTTCGAGAACATCGTCATCCGCGGCCTGTTCCTGGGGCAGACCCGCAAGCAGATGATGGCCAAGGTCGACGAGATCGCCGAGTTCACCGAGCTCGGCGACTACCTGTCGATGCCGTTGCGCACGTACTCGACGGGTATGCGGGTGCGTCTCGCGATGGGCGTGGTGACCAGCATCGACCCCGAGATCCTGCTGCTCGACGAGGGCATCGGCGCGGTGGACGCCGAGTTCCTGAAGAAGGCGCAGAGCCGGCTGGCCCAGCTGGTGGCGCGCTCCGGCATCCTCGTGTTCGCCAGCCATTCCAACGAGTTCCTGGCCCGGCTCTGCAACACCGCGATGTGGATCGACCACGGCACCATCAAGATGGCCGGCGGCATCGAGGACGTCGTGCGGGCCTATGAGGGCGAGGACGCCGCCCGGCACGTCCGGGAAGTCCTCGAAGAGACGCGCTCAGCATGACCGGCACGCGATGAGCCGCTCGCGCGAAGAGCAGAAGACCGTCTGCGCGGTGGTGGTCACCCACCGGCGGCCCGACGAACTGGCCAAATCGCTGGAGGCGGTGTCGGCTCAAACCCGCGTGCCCGACCATCTGATCGTCGTCGACAACGACAACGACTCGCGCGTCGCCGAGCTGGTGTCCGGCCAGCCCGTCCCGACCACGTATCTGGGCTCCCGGCGAAACCTCGGTGGCGCAGGCGGTTTCGCGTTGGGCATGCTGCATGCCCTGGCCCTGGGTGCGGGCTGGGTTTGGCTGGCCGACGACGACGGGCGACCCGCCGACTCCGAAGTACTGAGCACCCTTCTCGAATGCGCCACCCGCCACCATCTGGCGGAGGTGTCGCCGATGGTGTGCGATATGAACGACCCTGGGCGACTGGCGTTTCCACTGCGCCGGGGCCTCGTGTGGCGGCGCCGCGCCGACGAGTTGCGCACCGAATCCGGCGCAGACCTACTGCCGGGCATCGCCTCGCTGTTCAACGGGGCCTTGTTCGCGGCGGCTACGTTGGACGCGATCGGCGTACCGGACCTGCGGTTGTTCGTGCGCGGCGACGAGACCGAGCTACACCGCAGGCTGGTGCGCTCCGGCCTGCCGTTCGGCACCTGTCTGAACGCGGTGTACCTGCACCCGCAGGGCGGCGACGAGTTCAAACCCATCTTCGGGGGCCGGATGCACACCCAGTATCCGGAAAGCGCTGCCAAACGTTTCTATACCTACCGGAACCGCGGCTATCTGCTGTCCCAACCAGGATTGCGGCGGCTGCGGTTTCAGGAGTGGGCGCGCTTCGGTTGGTTCTTCCTGGTGTCGCGCCGTGATCCCGCCGGGCTCATGGAGTGGATCCGATTGCGGCGCATGGGCCGTAAGGAGAGGTTCGGGAGGCTTGCACAGTGACCTTCACCGACGCCGCCGGGCAGTCGAAGACGATGGGACGGGCATGGGGCGACCTCGTCGACGGCTTCGGCAAGCACGAACTGTGGCTGCACCTCGGCTGGCAAGACATCAAACAGCGCTACCGCCGCTCGGTGCTCGGCCCGTTCTGGATCACGATCGCCACCGGTGCCACCGCGGTCGCCATGGGCCTGCTCTATTCGAAGCTGTTCAATCTCGAACTGGCCGAACACCTTCCGTACGTCACGCTCGGGTTGATCATCTGGAACCTGATCAACGCAGCGATTCTGGAGGGCGCCGACGTGTTCGTCGCCAACGAAGGGCTGATCAAGCAGTTGCCCACGCCGCTGTCGGTGCACGTGTATCGACTGGTGTGGCGGCAGATCATCCTGTTCGGCCACAACATGATCATTTTCGTGATCATCGCGATCATCTATCCCAAGCCGTGGAAGTGGACGGATCTGGCGGTCATCCCAGCGCTGGGACTGATCGTGCTGAACTGCATCTGGGTGTCGTTGTGCTTCGGTATCCTGGCCACCCGCTACCGCGACATCAGCCCGCTGCTGGTCAGCCTGGTACAGCTGTTGTTCTTCATGACGCCGATCATCTGGAACGAGTCGACCCTGCAGCAGCAGGGCGCGGGCTCGTACGCCAAAATCATCGAACTCAACCCGCTGCTGCACTATCTCGACATCGTGCGGGCCCCGTTGCTTGGCGCCGACCAGGAACTGCGCCATTGGCTGGTGGTGATCGTGTTGACGGCGATCGGCTGGATTCTCGCGGCCTTCGCGATGCGCCAGTACCGCGCCCGCGTCCCGTACTGGGTCTGACGGAGTTACGTTGCCCAGGCGACGCTTCGGTGCGTCTGTTCGGTGACAAGCGTGACCAAAGTCCCTAACCCTCGTACCTGCGCCTGTCCTAGGATTTTTCGCGGGGCCATAACAGATGGGGGAGACGGTCATGAAACCGGGTTCGGCTACGTTTGGTGCGATGTATGCGGCCGCGATCGCCGCTGCGATCGCTTGTCCCCCAGCCGCTTTGGCTGACACTTCGAATTTCGACGGCACATATTTCGCGCAATCGGCGGACGGCCAAACCACGTTATGGACCGTGTCTTCTGATTGTGAAACCGAGGGCTGCCGGGCGCACTTCACAACCGCTGGCGGGTGGAGCGGCGACCTCACGATGACCGGCGGTCGATGGGTCGGCACGACGTTCATCACTCGCGCCTACCACTGCTTCCTCCAATGGCACGACGGCGATGTCACTTTTTCCGTTGACCCGGTTTCACTCACCGGTAGTTACTGGGCGGCGCCCAATCCCCACTGCAATCCTCCTCCAATGAGTTTCACACTGAGCCGCAGCGGGGGATCAGCGCCACTACCGCCACCGTCATCACCACCGCCGGGGTCGCCGCCACCGGGCTGGAAGCCTCCTGCGAATCTGCCAGGTTTCGAAGGACCTTTCCCACCCGGGGTCAACCCGTCGACTGGCATGCCACAGGATCCGAACATCGGCATCACCGGCGGCTAGGCAGGATTGGCCGGCCTTCCTACTGGACGCGGAACCTCACCGCCCCCGGCAACCGTTATCCGGAAATGAGCATCCCGCCATACCAGCCGCCCTCTACACCGTCCGGCGCCGCCGGCACACTGACGTGCCCGAAGTGCGCGGGCTCGATGCGCACCTACGACCGCAACGGCATCCACCTCGAGCAGTGCGACACCTGCCGGGGGATCTTCCTCGACTTCGGCGAGCTCGAGTCGCTCACCGAGATGGAGAACCGGTTCGTGCAGGCCCCGCCGCCCCCGCCCGCACAGCCGGGCTACGGCTACGGTCCGGGCTGGGGGCACCGCGGCAACAAGTACTACCGCAAGCAGGGGTTCGGCCGGCTGTTCTTCTCCAGCTAGAGCATTCGCGCGCAGGCCCCCAGCAGTAGCTCGTCGCCGGGATGGTGGGCCGCAGCCTGTACGACGGCCGCCCGGGCGAACGTGTCGAGCACCGGCCAGGGGTCGCCGTCCGGCAGGGCGGGTCCGCCCGCGGCGCGGTAGGCGTCGACGAAGCGAGCCCAGTCGTCGTCGGGGATCAGCCCGGCGGCCCAGAATCCGGCCGGCCGTGCCAGGTCCCACGCCGGATCGCCGACTCCCAGATCGTCGACGTCGATGAGCACCCACGGGGCTTCGGCATGTTCGCGACCGAGTTGGCCGAGATGCCAGTCCCCGTGCACCAACGTCAGCGGACGGTTCGGTGAGCCGGACCGCCACACCGCATCCGGAAGACCGGCCGCGGCACGCCGCACCGCGGGGTCACCGTTCGAGCGCAGCGCGTCCACCGCCCGTCGCATCCGCTGCGGCCAGCCATGCGCGGGCACCCGAGGCGGCCACGATTCGGAGTGCAGCCGGGCCAGCAGCCGCCCGGACTCGGACCACGGCACGGATCCCGGTTGTGGTGCAAGGGTTTCCACCCACGGCCATCGGCTTCGCCACCGTCCTTCGACTGGCTCCGGGACGGGCAGAAGCGGCGAGAGCAGGGCCGTCGACCGGGCGGCGACACCCAGTCGTACCGTCAGTGCGCGCGGGTCGGTTCCGGGCCGATGCAGCTTGTAGACGACGTCTCCGTCGACGACGATCTCCGCACCGGACCGGGTCCGCACACCTGCAAACCTAGCGGCCAAGGCCGCGCTGAGCGCCACGCCGACAGCGCTGCGCCGTAAGCTGCCCGGGTGGCCGAGCCCCCGATGCAGCCCAGCCTGACCCTGGGCACCCAGGTGTGGCGGTTCATCGTCACCGGCGGCTTCTCGGCCATCGTCGACTTCGGGCTCTACGTCGCGATGCTCGCCGCGGGTCTGCACGTCAACGTGGCCAAGACCCTCAGCTTCATCGCCGGCACCACCACGGCCTATCTGATCAACCGCCGATGGACCTTTCAGGCGCCGCCGAGCGCCGCGCGGTTCATCGCGGTGTGTGCGCTCTACGCGGTGACCTACGCAGCTCAGGTCGGCATCAATTACGTGTTCTATACGGCGTGGGAGGACAAGCCGTGGCGGGTGCCGGTCGCGTTCGTCATCGCCCAGGGCACCGCGACGGTCATCAACTTCGTCGTGCAGCGGATGGTGATCTTCCGTCTTCAGTCGTAACGGGCCGTGCTGTCGCCTCACCGGCGACCCGGCTCATGGCGCCGTGTCCTGCGTCGGCAGCCGATGGAGCCGGTGATCAACGACCCGGCCCCTTATCTCGCGTGAAAACCGTAACGCACCGCCACAACCGCCGAACGCACTGATTTCGCTGCTCACCGAACCGGGACCGGTGCACGGTACCCTCGTTTCGATGTCCGAGAACCTGCCCACGACCTCGCGTGCCCTGACCGGCTTCGGCCGCACCGCACCATCCGTCGCGCAGGTGCTGAGCACACCGGACGTCGAACTGATCGCACAGGCGGTGCGCGAGGCCGCCGACCGAAGCGCGTCCGGCCCCGCGTTCGGGCGCCGCGGCGTGCTCGCGCGCGGGCTCGGCCGGTCCTATGGTGACCAGGCGTGCAACGGCGGTGGTCTGGTCGTGGACATGACCGCGTTGAACAAGATCCACTCGATCAGCGCCGATTCGGCGGTGGCCGACGTCGACGCGGGCGTCAGCCTGGACCAGTTGATGAAGGCGGCCCTGCCCTTCGGGTTGTGGGTCCCGGTGCTGCCCGGCACCCGGCAGGTCACCGTCGGCGGAGCGATCGCCTCCGACATCCACGGCAAGAACCACCACAGCGCGGGCAGCTTCGGCAACCACGTGCTGTCGCTGGATCTACTGATGGCCGACGGCGAGGTGCACACCGCCACACCCGACGGCCCGGACGCCGAACTGTTCTGGGCGACGGTCGGGGGCAATGGCCTCACCGGGATCGTGCTGCGCGCCCGAATCGCGATGACGCGCACCGAAACCGCCTACTTCATCGCCGACGGCGTGGCCACCAAGGGCCTCGACGAGACCGTCGCCGCACACCTGGACGGCAGCGAGGACCGGTACACCTACTCCAGTGCCTGGTTCGATCTGATCAACCCCCCGCCTAAACTGGGCCGTGCCGCGATCAGCCGTGGCAGCCTCGCGAGACTCGATCAGCTGCCCCCGAAGCTCGCCGAGAATCCGCTGAAATTCGATGCGCCCCAACTGTTGACGGTGCCGGACGTCTTCCCGGTCAGCGCGATGAACAAATGGTCGTTCATGGCGATCGGCGAGGTCTACTACCGGCTCGGCGGAACCTACCGCGGCAAGATCATGAATCTGTCGCAGTTCTACCACATGCTGGACCTCGTCAGCGGGTGGAACAATGCTTATGGCCCAGCGGGTTTCGCCCAGCATCAGTTCCTGGTACCGCCCGACGCGCTCGAGGAGTTCAAGGCCATCATCCGCTGGATCCAGACCCGCGGCCACTACTCGGCGTTGAACGTGTTCAAGCTGTTCGGGCCGGGCAACCGCGCGCCACTGAGCTTCCCGATGGCCGGGTGGAACGTCGCCATGGACTTCCCGAACAAGCCCGGTATCAACGAATTCCTCAACGAACTCGACGACCGGGTCATGAAGTTCGGCGGGCGCGTCTACACCGCGAAGGACTCCCGGGTCAGCGCGGAAAGGTTCCACAAGATGTATCCCCGTATCGACGAGTGGATCGCCGTGCGGCGCAAGGCCGACCCGAACGGCGTCTTCGCATCCGACATGGCCCGACGCTTGGAGTTGCTCTGAATGGTTCTCGACGCCGTAGGTAACCCCCAGACCATCCTGCTGCTCGGCGGCACCTCCGAGATCGGGCTGGCGATATGCGAACGCTACTTGCGCAACGCGCACGCCCGGATCATCCTCGCGGACCTGCCCGGCCACCCCCGCAAAGGCGAGGCGATCGCCGCGATGACGGCCGCGGGCGCCAAATCCGTCGAGTGGATCGACTTCGACGGCGCTGACACCGCGAGTCACCCCGCTGTCGTCGACAAAGCCTGGGACAGCGGTGACGTAGATGTGGCGATCGTGGCGTTCGGACTGCTCGGCGACGCCGAGGAGCTCTGGCAGGACCAGCGCAAAGCCGTCCAGGCCGCCCAGATCAACTACACGGCAGCGGTTTCGGTCGGTGTGCTGCTCGGTGAGAAGATGCGCGCGCAGGGCTTCGGACAGATCATCGCGATGAGCTCGGCGGCCGGTGAGCGGGTCCGGCGCTCGAACTTCGTCTACGGCTCCACCAAGGCCGGCCTGGACGGCTTCTACCTCGGCTTGGGTGAGGCGCTGCGGGACTACGGCGTTCGGGTGCTGGTGATCCGGCCCGGGCAGGTGCGCACGACGACCACGATCGAGCACTGGAAGGCCACCGGCGCGAAAGAGGCCCCGTTCACCGTCGACAAGGAGTATGTCGCCGAACTGGCGGTCACGGCGGCTGCGAAAGGCAAGGATTTGGTATGGGCGCCCGGAGCGTTCCGGTACGTGATGATGGTGCTGCGCCACATTCCGCGGCCGATCTTCCGCAAGCTTCCCATCTGATGCGCGGCACGCTGGCCGGGGAGCCGCGCCGGCGGCGACATTGGACAGTGGCCGGCCAGATGGCGGCGGCCGCCGCGGTGGCGATCGTCGTGGCGGTGGTGTCGCTGGCCGCGATCGCGCGGGTGGAGTGGCCCGCCTACAACTCGTCGAATCAGCTCCATGCGCTGACCACAGTCGGCCAATTCGCCTGCCTGGCAGGGCTATTGGCGAGCGGTCTGGTGTGGCGGCGGGGCCGGCGGCTGCTCGCCGAGGCCTCCGCGACGCTCTTCCTGTCGGCGTTCGCGGTGGTGACGCTCGCGATGCCGCTCGGCGCGACCAAGCTCTACCTGTACGGCGTCTCCGTCGATCAGCAGTTCCGCACCGAGTACCTCACCCGGCTCGCCGACAGCGCCGCACTGCACGATATGACCTACCTGGGCCTGCCGCCGTTCTATCCGCCGGGCTGGTTCTGGATCGGGGGTCGCCTCGCCGCGCTGACCGGAACACCCGCGTGGGAGATGTTCAAACCGTGGGCGATCATCTCCATCACAGTCGCGATCGCGGTGGCGTTTGCGTTGTGGGCGGCCATGATCCGCTTCGAGTACGCGCTCGTCGTCACCACCGCCACCGCCGCGGCCACGCTCGCGTACTCCCCCGCCGAGCCCTACGCCGCGATCATCGTGGTGCTGCTGCCGCCGGTTTTCGTGCTGGCGTGGTCGGGGTTGCGTGGTGGCAGTCGCAACGGCGGGTGGGCCGCGGTCGTCGGCGCCGGTCTCTTCCTCGGCGGGGCCGCGTTGTCATACACGCTGCTGTTCGCCTACGCCGCGTTCACGTTGGCGATCATGGGAGTGCTGCTCACGGTGGCGCGCAAGCGGATCGAGCCGCTGGTGCGGCTGCTGGTCATCGCGGCGATCTCGGGTGCCATCGCGCTGATCGGGTGGGCGCCGTACCTGATCGCCGCAGTCTCCGGCGAGCCCGCCGACTCCGGAACCGCGCAGCACTACCTGCCGTCGGACGGTGCGCAGCTGGAGTTCCCGATGCTGCACTTCACCTTGCTCGGGGCGCTGTGCATGGTCGGCACACTGTGGCTGGTCTGGCGCGCCCGCTCGTCCACCCGGGCGGGTGCGCTCGCGATCGCGGTGCTCGCCGTCTACGCCTGGTCGCTGCTGTCGATGCTGACGACGCTGGCGGGCACCACCTTGTTGTCGTTCCGGCTGAATCCGGCGCTGACCGTGCTACTGACCGCGGCTGGTGCCTTCGGCTTCATCGACATCACCCGCGCGCTCGCCGCGCGGGTGCGCCCCGAGAACGCGCGGCGGGTGATCGCGGCGGCCGCGACGCTGGGCGCGATCGGCGCGGTGACGTACAGCCAGGACATTCCCGACGTGCTGCGGTCCGACATCGTCGTCGCCTACACCGACACCGACGGCTACGGTCAGCGCGCCGACCGCCGCCCGCCGGGGGCCGAGCGCTACTACCGCGAGATCGACGCCAAGATCACCGAGGTGACGGGCCGCCCGCGCGATGAGACCGTCGTGCTGACCGCCGACTACAGCTTCCTGTCGTACTACCCCTACTACGGTTTCCAAGGGCTGACGTCGCACTACGCGAACCCGCTCGCGCAGTTCGAGAAGCGGGCCGAAGCGATCGAGGGCTGGGCCACGCTCACCGACGCCGACCAGTTCATCGAGGCGCTCGACGCGCTGCCGTGGGAGCCGCCGTCGGTGTTTCTGATGCGCCGTGCTGGTTCGGGAGGCGCCGACGACACCTACACCCTGCGGCTGGCCTCCGACGTCTACCCGAACCAGCCGAACGTGCGGCGTTACCACGTCGCACTGGACGAGGCGTTGTTCGACGACCCGCGCTTCGAGGTGTCCACCATCGGCCCGTTCGTGCTGGCGATTCGGCAGCCCAATTAGGATCGAACCCCGTGGTCGGTGAAGCCGGGGTCGCGTCCAACCATCGGACGGTGCGGCTGATTGCCATCGTCGCCGGGTTGCTGGGCGCGCTGCTCGCGATTGCCACCCCGTTGATGCCGGTGACGCAGACCACCGCGCAGCTGAACTGGCCGCAGAACGGCGTGCTACAGAGCGTGGACGCCCCGCTCATCGGCTACGTCGCCACCGACCTGGAGATCAGCGTGCCGTGCCGCGCGGCCGCCGGGCTGGCCGGACCGGACACCGGCGGGCGCACCGTGCTGCTGTCCACGGTGCCCAAACAGGCGCCCAAGGCCGTCGACCGCGGACTGCTCATCGAGCGGGTCAACAACGACCTGCTGGTCATCGTGCGCAACACCCCGGTGGTCAGCGCCCCGCTGGATCAGGTGCTCAGCCCGCAGTGCCAGCGGCTGACCTTCACCGCCCACGCCGACAAGGTGACCGGCGAATTCGTCGGCCTGATGCAGGGTCCCGGCACGATCCCGGCCGAGGCTCCCGGTTTACCGCTGCGCGGCGAACGCGGCGGCTACGACTTCCGGCCCCAGATCGTCGGGGTCTTCACCGACCTGTCCGGTCCGGCGCCACCGGGGCTGGAGTTCTCCGCGACCCTCGACTCCCGCTACAGCACATCGCCGACGCTGCTGAAGACGCTCGCGATGATCATCGGGGTGGCGATGACGATCGTCGCGCTCGGCGCGCTGCACATGCTGGACGCCGCCGACGGCAGGCGGGTCAAACGCATTCTGCCGCGGCGGTGGTGGTCGCTGACTCCGTTGGACGGGGCGGTCACCGCGGTGCTGGTGTGGTGGCACTTCGTCGGTGCCAACACCGCCGACGACGGGTACATCCTGACCATGGCCCGGGTGTCCGAGCACGCCGGCTACATGGCCAACTACTACCGGTGGTTCGGCACCCCCGAGGCCCCGTTCGGCTGGTACTACGACCTGCTCGCGTTGTGGGCGCACGTCAGCACGAACAGCGTGTGGATGCGCCTGCCGACGCTGGTGATGGCGCTCGCATGCTGGTGGCTGATCAGCCGCGAGGTGATCCCCCGCCTGGGCCATGCGGTCAAGTCCACCCCCGCGGCGGCGTGGACGGCGGCAGGCCTGTTCCTGGCGTTCTGGCTGCCGCTGAACAACGGCCTTCGCCCCGAACCGATCATCGCGCTCGGCATCCTGCTCACCTGGTGCGCGGTGGAGCGCGGCGTGGCCACCAGCCGGCTGCTGCCGGTGGCCATCGCGATCATCATCGGTGCGCTCACCCTGTTCTCCGGCCCTACCGGTATCGCCGCCATCGGCGCGCTGCTTGTCGCTGTCGGTCCGTTGAAAACCATTGTCGCGGCCCATGTTTCGCGGTTCGGATATCTGGCGCTGCTGGCGCCGATCCTGGCCGCGGCCACCGTCACGATCATCCTGATCTTCCGGGACCAGACGCTGGCGGCCGAACTGCAGGCCAACGCGTTCAAATCCGCGGTCGGGCCGAGCTTGAGCTGGTTCGACGAGCACATCCGCTACGAGCGGCTGTTCACCCTGAGCCCGGACGGCTCGGTCGCCCGGCGCTTCGCGGTGCTCATGTTGCTGCTGGCGCTGGCCGTGGCGGTGGCGATGTCGTTGCGCAAGTTCACGATTCCGGGGACCGCCCTGGGCCCCAGTCGCCGCATCATCGGCATCACGGTCATCTCGTTCCTGGCGATGATGTTCACCCCCACCAAGTGGACGCATCACTTCGGCGTGTTCGCCGGCCTGGCCGGCTCGCTGGGCGCCCTGGCCGCGGTCGCCGTCACCGCGACCGCGATGCGCTCGCGCCGGAACCGGTCGGTGTTCGCCGCCGCGGTGCTGTTCGCGATGGCGCTGTCGTTCGCCACCGTCAACGGTTGGTGGTACGTCTCCAACTTCGGCGTGCCCTGGTCGAATGCCATGCCGGAGTGGAAGTTGGGCTTCAGCACGATTTTGCTCGGACTGTCCCTGCTGGCCCTGCTCGCCGCCGCGTGGTTCCACTTCTCCGGACGCGATTCCTCGCCACCGGGCCCGCAGCGTCGATGGCAGCGAATCATGCAGTCGCCGTTGGCCGTTGCCACCTGGCTGGTGGTGGTATTCGAGGTGCTGTCGCTGACCCTGGCCATGATCGACCAGTACCCGGCATGGAGCGTCGGGCGCTCCAACCTCGAAGCGCTGGCCGGCAAGACGTGCGGGATGGCCGAGGATGTGCTCGTCGAGGAGGACCCCAACGTCGGCATGCTGGCCCCCATCGACACGCCGGTCGGCGAGGCGCTCGGCGCCGGCACCGCGCAGGGGTTCGGCCCCAACGGCATTCCGACCGACGTCTCGGCCGACGAGGCGATGAGCGGACAGGGCACCTCAACGAACTTCGCCGACACCGATTCGGACGACGACCAGGCGGGCAAGGGGGGCACCGAGGGCGGCACGACGGCCGCCGCAGGCATCAACGGCTCGCGGGCCCGGCTGCCCTACCACCTCGACCCGGCCCGCACGCCGGTGTTGGGCAGTTGGCGCTCCGGCACCCAACAGCCGGCGCAGCTGCGCTCGGCCTGGTACCGCCTGCCGCCGCGGGACAACGCCGGCCCACTGCTGGTCGTCTCGGCGGCCGGCCGTTTCGATGCCGGTGAGGTCGTCGTGCAGTGGGCCACCGACGCGCAGGCCGCCGACGACGAGCCGGGCGGCACGATCGAGTTCGGCGACGTCGGCGCCTCTCCCGCATGGCGCAACCTGCGGACTCCGCTGACCGCGATTCCGCCCGAGGCCACCCAGATCCGACTGGTGGCCTCCGACGACGACCTCGACCCGCAGCACTGGATCGCGGTGACGCCGCCGCGCATCCCGCAGCTGCGCACGCTGCAGGAGGTCGTCGGCTCGGAGGACCCCGTGTTGCTGGACTGGCTCGTCGGCCTGGCGTTCCCCTGCCAGCGGCCCTTCGCCCATCAGAACGGCGTCGTCGAGGTGCCGAAGTGGCGGATCCTGCCCGATCGGTTCGGCGCCGAGGCCAACTCCCCGGTGATGGACTACCTCGGCGGCGGGCCGCTCGGCATCACCGAACTGCTGGTGCGAGCCACCACGACGCCGACCTACCTCAAGGGCGACTGGTTCCGCGACTGGGGCTCGCTGCAGCAGCTCACGCCCTGGTACCCGAACGCCGCGCAGGCTCGACTGGATCTGGGCACGGCAACGCGCAGCGGGCTGTGGAGCCCGGGACCGCTGCGACTTTCCTGAGCGCCGTGGCGCTAGGTGGTTGACTGCGCGCACCTGCTGCGTGCGATCAACCGGTTAACGCGCTCGCGGTACGACACTCAGGGCAGCTTCGCAGCCGACCTGTCCAGCCCCGCCGACGGAGCAAGCCGCCGATCAGTGCGGCGGTGCGGCACGCATCGCCGAAGACGAGTCCGTAGGTCACCCGCGTGGTGATCAGGTCCGAGCGACTCAGTTCTGCCAGATCGCGCAGCGCATCGCGGTCGCGATCGTGCGGCGAATCATGAAACGCGCGACCGTCGAGCTCGACCACGACGCCCTGCCCGCGATAGCGCACATCTTGGAAGGTGGACCGGCCTGTCGCTCTGCTGCGGATCTGACGCTCACCGCGGGGCAACCCGTGGGCCCGCTCGACCCGGTGCAGGTAGCCACGCTCGAGCACCGAACATGCGCCGTCACCAAGATCGTCGAGCATCGCCTGCAACATGCGCCGGCCGCAAACACGTTGACGGCCCGCCAGCGTCTGCAGGATCCCGCTGCGGAGTCGTCCGCCGGTCGGCACACACCCGCGCCAGCACCGCGAATGCGGCCGCCACATCGTCCGTGCGGAGCTCGTCGCTGACCACGTCGATCAGCGCGTGCTCCAAGCGAATCGCCGGTGGGCTGCGGTCGAGTTCGGCGCGTCGGGTGAAGTCGGGCATCCGATGCAGCACGACTCGTGGCAATGGCCGCAGATTGCGCGCTGTGTCGACGGCGACGTGAACGACCGTCGTCGGCGGATCGGGCAGCGCCGACGCGTGAGCCAACGCCGCCGGCCAGAACGCCAGCACCGCGACCCAATGCCGCTGCGCTTGTGTGAGCCGCCCGCTGTGGTTCACGTAGACGCCCCGACAGACCGGTGTCAACTCGCGTCTGCGCACCAGTCTGGCGATGTCGCGATCGGTGCCTCCGGCGACCAGAACCTGGCGGCGGGAAACGACTCCCTCCTGGCTCCAGGTCAGGTCATCGATACGCCCGAGACGCCAGCGAGTCACACGGGTAAGCGTGACCGGACAACGACCCGACGGCCATCCCGTCCGACCGCCGCTGTGGATAACGGCTTAACCGGTTGATTGCACGCACGTGCTGCGTGGGATGAACCAGTTAGTGGGCAAGTGTCGGCCCCGCATCGGCGGCGCACACACGCACGTCGCCTACCATCGACCCTCGTGCCACGCGACGAGGATGAGCGGACCGACCGGTTCGCGCGACTGATCGCCGTCGTCGCGGGCATCGCCGGCATACTGCTGTGCGGTCTGGTGCCGCTGCTGCCGGTCAAGCAGACCACCGCGACGATCCTGTGGCCGCAAGGACCGGGACCCGACGGGTTCGTCAGCGACATCACCGCCCCGCTGGTCTCCGGCGCGCCGCAGGCTCTCGACATCTCCATTCCCTGCCAGGCCGTCGCCACCCTGCCCGCGGCCGGTGGCCTGGTGCTGTCGACGGTTCCGCCGGGCGGAATCGATGCCAGCCGCAACGGGCTGTTCGTGCGCGCCACGTCCGACGTCGTGGTCGTGGCGTTCCGTGACTCCGTCGCGGCGGTGGCACCGCGCTCCGCGGTCGCCGACGGAGCGTGCAGCGCGCTGCGCATCTGGGCCGACCCCGGGCAGGCCGGCGCGGATTTCGTCGGGCTGCCCGGCGCAGCGGGAATCCTGCCGGCAGAAGAGAAGCCGCAAGTCGCGGGCATCTTCACCGATATGGAGGTGGCCCCACAGCAGGGACTGTCGGCGCGTATCGACGTCGACACCCGCTTCATCACCTCGCCGACCGCGCTCAAGCTCGCCGTGATGGTGCTCGGGGTGGCATGCGTGATCGCGTCGCTCGTGGCGTTGGCGGTGCTGGACCGTCGGAGTGGTCGGCGCGTGCCGCGCGGCCTGTCGGGGTTCTGGCGCGCCGGGTTCTGGCACTGGGTGGCCGATGCCGGAGTCATCGGCACCCTGCTGCTGTGGCATGTCATCGGCGCCCTGTCGTCCGATGACGGTTACAACCTGACCATCGCGCGCGTCTCCGCCGACGCCGGTTACACGGCGAACTACTACCGCTTCTTCGGCGCCGCCGAGGCCCCGTTCGACTGGTACCAGTCCCTGCTCGGCGCTCTCGCGTCGATCAGCACCGCGAGCGTGTGGATGCGTCTGCCCGCGACGCTGGCCGCGATCGGCGCCTGGTTGATCGTCAGCCGCTGCATGCTGCCCCGACTCGGCCGCCGCCTGGCGGCCAACCGGGTGACGGTATGGACGGCCGGCGCGGTGTTCCTGGCGGCCTGGCTGCCGTTCAACAACGGACTGCGACCCGAACCGCTGATCGCGTTCGGCACCGTGGCCGTCTGGGTGCTCGTCGAGAACGCGGTTGCGACGCGGCGGACGTGGCCGGCAGCGCTGGCGATCGTCGTCGCCGTGTTCAGCGTCACGCTGGCTCCGCAAGGGTTGATCGCGATCGCGCCCTTGCTGGTGGGCGCCCGTGCGATCGTTCGCACCGTCCGGACCCGGCGTCCCGTCGACGGCCTCCTGGCCCCGGTGGCCGCGCTGCTGTCGGCGCTCGCGCTGATCTTCGTGGTGGTGTTCCGGGACCAGACGCTGGCGACGGTCGCCGAGTCGGCCCGCATCAAGTACGTCGTCGGCCCGACCATCGCGTGGTACCAGGAGTTCCTGCGCTACTACTTCCTCACCGTCGAGGACAGCGTGGACTCGTCGCTGACCCGGCGCTTCGCGGTACTGGTGCTGATGCTCTGCCTGTTCGGGATGCTGGCGGTGCTGTTGCGGCGCGGCGGCGTGCCCGGCATGGCCAGGGGCCCGGTCTGGCGGCTGCTCGGGTCGACGGCCATCGGGTTGCTGCTGCTGACGTTCACGCCGACCAAGTGGGCCGTGCAGTTCGGCGCGTTCGCCGCCCTGGCGGGCGCGCTCGGGGCGGTGACCGCGTTCGCGTTCTCCCGGGTGGGGCTGCACAGCCGCCGCAACCTCGCGTTGTACGTCACCGCGCTGCTGTTCGTACTGGCCTGGGCGACATCAGGTATCAACGGCTGGTTCTACGTCGGAAACTACGGGGTGCCGTGGTTCGACAAGCAACCGGTGATCGCCGGTATCCCGGTGACGGGCATCTTCCTCGCGCTGGCGATCGTGACCGGTCTGCTCGCCGGGTGGCTGCACTTCCGGATGGACTACGCCGGGCACACCGAGGTCGCCAACACCAAACGCAACCGCGTGCTCGCATCGACGCCGCTGCTGGTGGTGGCGACGATCATGGTGATACTCGAGGTCGGCTCCATGGCCAAGGGCGCCGTGCAGCGTTACCCCGTCTACACGACCGCCAAGGCGAACCTCTCGGCGCTGACGTCCGGGCTCTCCGATACCAGTTGCGCTATGGCCGACGATGTGCTCGTCGAAGCGGACACGAATGCCGGTATGCTGCAACCGGTTCCGGGGCAACGCTTTGGCGAGTACGGTCCGCTCGGAGGCGAGGACCCGGTGGGCTTCACCCCCAACGGCGTCAGCGACACGCTCGAACCACCCGAACCGATCACCGCCAACCCGGGCACGGTGAACTCCGACGGCTCGCCGAACGAACCGAACATCGGCATCGGTTTCGCGGCGGGCACCGGCGGCGGTTACGGCCCCGAGGGAGTGAACGGGTCGAAGGTTTTCCTGCCGTTCGGTCTCGACCCCCAGCGCACACCGGTGATGGGCAGCTACGACGAGAACACCCTTGCGGCCAGGGTCACTTCGGCGTGGTACCAACTTCCGCCCCGGACCCCGGACCGGCCGTTGGTCACCGTCGCGGCGGCCGGCGCGATCTGGTACTACGAGGAAGACGGCTCGTTCAACTACGGTCAGTCGCTGAAGCTGCAGTGGGGTGTGCACCGTCCCGACGGCAGTTACCTGCCGCTGGCCGAGGCGCAGCCGATCGACGTCGGACCCGGCGCCCACAAGGCCTGGCGCAACCTGCGTTTCCCGCTGGCGGCGGCGCCGCCGGAGGCGAACGTCGCCCGCATCGTCGCCGACGACCCGAACCTGTCCACCGACCAGTGGTTCGCGTTCACCCCGCCGCGGGTGCCGGTGTTGGAGACCGCACAGCAGTTCCTCGGCTCGGAGACGCCGGTCCTGATGGACATCGCCACGGCCGCGAACTTCCCCTGCCAGCGCCCCTTCTCCGAACGTCTCGGCATCGCCGAACTCCCGGAGTACCGCATCCTCCCGAACCTCAAGCAGGTGGTCGTGTCGTCGAACCAGTGGATGTCCGCTCAGGACGGCGGGCCGTTCCTGTTCATCCAGGCGTTGCTGCGTACCGCGACTGTGCCCACGTACCTGCGTGACGACTGGTTCCGGGACTGGGGTTCGATCGAGCGCTACGACCGTGTGGTGCCCGAGTCGCAAGCCCCGGATGCGGTTGTCGAGCAAGGAACCGCGCGGGTGTTCGGCTGGAGCCGCAACGGACCGATCAGGGCGCTGCCATGAGCCGACCGCTGAGCTCCGACGTCAAAAGCGCGCGCTGGGTGGCGGCGATCGCGGGTCTCATCGGCTTCGTGCTGTCCGTAGCGACCCCGCTGCTACCGGTCGAACAGACCACCGCAACGCTGAATTGGCCGCAGCAGGAGCAATTGACCAACGTCACCGCGCCATTGATCAGCCAGACGCCGGTGCGGATGTCGGTGACGGTGCCGTGTGACGTCGTCCGGTCGATGCCGCCGCGCGGCGGGGTGGTGTTGGGCACCGCGCCGAAGGACGGTAAGCAGGCCGCATTGCAGGGTCTGTTCGTCACGGTCAACAGCCAGCGTGTCGACATCACCGACCGGAACGTGGTGGTGGCGAGCGTGCCTCGGGCGCGGGTGGCTGGGCCCGACTGTCAGCGGATCGAGATCACCTCGACAGAGGAGGGGACCTTCGCGACGTTCGTCGGGCTGTCGAAGCCGGACGGCGAGCCGCAGTACACCGGGTTCGCGGATCCGAACCTGCGACCCGCGATCGTCGGGGTGTTCACCGACCTGACCGGTCCCGCGCCGCCCGGGTTGAGCCTGTCCGCGGAGATCGACACCCGATTCACCACGGAGCCAACGGCATTGAAGCTGGCCGCGATGGTGCTGGCCATCGCGTCGACCGCGATCGCGCTGCTCGCGCTGTGGCGCCTGGACCGGATGGACGGCAGGCGGATGCGGCGGCTGATCCCGCAGCGGTGGCGCACGTTCACCCCCACCGACGTGGTGGTGGTCGGAGGGTTCGTGGTCTGGCACGTGATCGGCGCCAACTCCTCGGACGACGGCTACATCCTCGGCATGGCGCGGGTGGCCGGGCACGCCGGCTACATGTCGAACTACTTTCGCTGGTTCGGCAGCCCCGAGGATCCGTTCGGCTGGTACTACAACCTGCTGGCGATGATGACCAGCGTCAGCGACGCCAGCATCTGGATGCGGCTGCCGGATCTGGTCTGCGGAATCGTGTGCTGGCTGCTGCTTTCCCGCGAGGTGCTGCCTCGGTTGGGGCCCGCGGTGGCGGCGAGCAAGCCCGCGCTGTGGGCCGCGGGCCTGGTACTGCTGGCGGCGTGGATGCCGTTCAACAACGGCTTGCGGCCGGAGGGCCAGATCGCCACCGGTGCGCTGATCACCTATGTGCTGATCGAGCGGGCGATCATTTCGGGCCGGCTCACCCCGGCCGCGTTCGCGATCATGACGGCGTCGTTCACGCTCGGTATCCAGCCGACCGGCCTGATCGCGGTGGCCGCGCTGCTCGCGGGCGGCCGCCCCCTGCTGAGGATTCTGGTGCGCCGCCGACAGGTCCTCGGCACCTGGCCACTGGTGTTGCCTCTACTCGCCGCGGGTACGGTGATCCTGACCGTGGTGTTCTTCGACCAGACCATCGCGACGGTGTTGGAAGCCACCAGGATTCGCACCGCTATCGGCCCTAACCAGGAGTGGTACACCGAGAACCTGCGCTACTACTACCTGATCCTGCCCACGGTCGACGGGTCGTTGTCTCGGCGGTTCGGGTTCCTGATCACCGCGCTGTCGTTGTTCGCGTCGATGTTCATCATGTTGCGGCGCAAGCGGGTTCCCGGTGTCGCCCGCGGACCGGCGTGGCGGTTGATGGGCATCATCCTCGGCACGATGTTCTTCCTGATGTTCACCCCGACGAAGTGGGTGCATCACTTCGGTCTGTTCGCCGCGGTGGGTGCCGCGATGGCGGCGCTGGCCACGGTGCTGGTTTCGCCGAAGGTGCTGGCGTGGTCCCGAAACCGCATGGCGTTCCTGGCCGCGGTGTTGTTCGTGCTGGCGCTGTGTTTCGCGACCACCAACGGCTGGTGGTATGTCTCCAGCTTCGGCGTGCCGTTCAACAACGACAAGCCGGCGATCGGCGGAGTCACGATCAGCACGGTCTTCTTCGTGTTGTTCGCGATCGCAGCGATTTGGGCGGCTTGGCTGCACTTCTCGTCACGAACCCGCGGTGAGGGCCGGATCGCGCGGGCGCTCACGGCCGCGCCCGTTCCGGTGGCCGCGGGCTTCATGGTGGTCGTGTTCGTCGGCTCCATGCTCGTCGGGGCGGTCCGCCAGTACCCGACGTATTCGAACGCGTGGGCCAATCTGCGGTCTTTCACCGGCGGCTGCGGATTGGCCGATGACGTGCTCGTCGAACCGGATGCCAATGACGGTTTTCTGGCACCGCTACCCGGAGACTACGGGCCGCTGGGGCCGCTGGGCGGCGTCGGCCCGGTCGGTTTCACCTCCAGTGCTGTGCCGGAAAAGATTGTGGCCGAGGCGATTCGGGTCAACCTGCCGACGCCCGGTACCGACTACGACTGGGACCAGCCGATCAAGCTCACGACTCCCGGCGTCAACGGCTCGACGGTGCCGTTGCCGTACGGGCTCGACCCGCAGAGGGTACCGCTGGCAGGCAGCTACGTCGACGAGCCACAGCAGGAGAGCAGGCTGACATCGGCATGGTACGAGTTGCCCTCGCCCGACGACGCGCATCCGCTCGTGGTGATCACCGCCGCGGGGACCATCACCGGCGACAGCGTGTTCAACGCACGCACCGAGGGTGAGACCGTCGAGTTGGAGTACGCGCTGCGCGGCCCCGACGGTGCGCTGGTGCCCGCCGGGCGACTGGTGCCCTATGACCTCGGGCCGATTCCGTCGTGGCGGAACCTGCGGTTCCCACGTACGGACATTCCGGCCGATGCGGTCGCGGTTCGTGTTGTCGCCGAGGATCTTTCGCTGACTCAGGGCGACTGGGTGGCGGTGACGCCGCCGCGGGTGCCCGAACTGCGGTCGGTGCAGGAGTACGTCGGCTCGGAGCAGCCGGTGCTGATGGACTGGGCAGTCGGCCTGGCGTTCCCGTGCCAGCAACCGATGCTGCACGCCAACGGCGTCACCGACATCCCGAAGTTCCGCATCACGCCTGACTACAACGCCAAGCGTAAGGACACCGACACCTGGCAGGACGGCCTCAACGGCGGGCTGCTCGGGATCACGGACCTGTTGTTGCGCGCACATGTGATGGCGACGTATCTGTCGGAGGACTGGGGGCGGGACTGGGGCTCGCTGCGGCGGTTCGAGTTGACCCCCGACGCCCGCGACTCGGTCCCCGCCACGCTGGACTTCGGCACGGCGACGCACAGCGGTCTGTACAGCCCGGGCCACATCCGCATCAAACCGTAATCAGTTTTGCGCGAGCGTGCGGGTTTGAACATGACACACCGCATATTTTCAGCGCTTTGCGCACGCTCGCGGGCGTTGACCGCGCACATCTGCGGATTGATCCCCTACCCGGCTAGCCTTGATCCGTGGACCAAATCCGGCTAGCTAGGCGCCGCCGATGTCCACGCATGTGGTGGAGTGGAAGCGGCGCGGGCAATGGCAAGTTGCGCCCGCGGAAGGCGGTCCTGTCCGAGTTGCAGAATGAGCTCCTCGCGTCATCAGGCGTCACGGGATTCGACCAGCCACGGTGGACGTCGTCGTCAACACCCACCTCCATTTCGCCCACGTCAACTGGAACACGTTGCGAACCAAGGACTCCTGGACACCGACCTTCCACAACGCCCGTTATCCAATACCCGAAGCCGACTACCGGCACTTCGGTCTCGAGGGCCTGGCCCAGGCCACCGCGCACCGAGGGGCATGGCGGCGGGCAGCAGTGGTGCCGCCCACCATCGGGGCCATAACCCTACCGGGTCGTCGCTCGCGGTGACACGTTCACGGTCGACTGCCGGCTTGGGATTCCATGGATTCCATGGATCTGAACGGCTCCGAGCGGCTGCCCAGGAGAACGACGCTTGTATGGTCGACGAGAGCCGTGAAAGTGAAAGAAGGTTCGACCGTCTCATGGGTGTGCGGTGGTATTTGCTGGCCTTGACCGCGCTCTGGGTATGCCTGCTTGGAGTAGTACCCGGTGCCGCCCCGAGCGCTTACGCCGATCCCGCACCCCAACCACAACCCGTGCCCGGGGAGCAGTCGGTGACCGCCGCCGTTCACACACTGGAACCATTCGTCATGCCGACCGGCAGCGGCGAGTTGACAGGTTTCAGCATCGATTTGTGGGAGGAGATCTCCAAACGCCTGGGCTGGACAACCGAGTACCTCGACACCGACGATGTGGGTGGCCAGTTGGCGGCGGTCGCCGACGGGAGGGCCAAGGTCGCCGTCGGAGGCATTTCGTTGACGGCTCAGCGGGAGCAGTCTTATGACTTCTCCCATCCGACGCTCGACGCCGGCTTGCAGATCATCGTGCCCGTCCACGACACCCGGCCCTCAATACCCGGCTTGGGCGGCTACCTCGACCTACTGTTTTCTCGGACGATGCTGATCTGGCTGAGCGCCGCGGTAGTCGTCAGTGTCGTTCCCGCACACGCCTTTTGGCTGACTGAACGCCGTAGCGATAGGCCGGTGGTGTCGCGCGCCTACTTCCCCGGCATCGTTCAGTCGTTTGGGTGGGGCATCGGCTCATTGGTGGGCAAGAACAGCGCCTCGGCCACGAAAACTATCACGAAGGCGTTGGCGATCCTGTGGGGGTTTGCAGGCATCGTCTTCATCGCCTATTACTCGGCGAACCTCAGCGCCACGTTGACCGTCGCCAAACTGGACGCCAAGATCACAGGACCGGCCGACTTGTACGACAAATCTGTTGCCACCGTCGCAGGCACAACAGCCTCCACTTTTCTGCGAGGTATGGGCATCGATGCCACCGAAACCCACACCATCGAAGACTCTTACCACCTGTTGCGCGAGGACGGGTACGACGCCGTGGTCTTCGACGCCCCGGTTCTCCGTTACTACGTCGCCCACCGTGGCGAGGGTGTCGCGGTGATGGCGGGACCAATTTTCCATGAAGAGGATCAGGGTTTCGTCACCAAGATCGACAGTCCACTGCGCAAACCGATCAACCAAGCGCTGTTCCGTATGCGCGAAGACGGGACGTACAACCTCATCAAAGAGAAGTGGTTCGGCGACGACACCGCGACCACCGCGGGAGACATGAACTAAGCGTCGCGCGCGGTGACGCCTTCATGGTCGATGACTGGTTGAACCTTCCTCGGCTCTATGCAAGATCCATCGCGAGCGCCGATTGCGGGCTGATGACGACGTAGGCGCTGTGCGCCTGGCCGTAGTACCGCGCTCGCAGCCGCCAGAGCCGTAGGTGTCGCAACTCGTCGACGAGGAACCGGGGGTGCAGGTAGTAGCGCGCCGCGATCTGAGCCAGCATCGCCGGCGGCGGCATGCCGGTTTCCGCGCGGGCGCGCCCACGAACCAGCATGCGTTCGGCTCCGCAGCCACGCTCGCCGCCGAACAGCACGGCTACCTGCGGGCACACCGACACATTTCGCACGGACCAAGACGACGCCGACGTCCCAGCACAGATGTGGCCGCGGTCCACGACGAACCACAGCGGTACCGCAAACGCCGTACCCTTGGCTGACCGGCTGGCCAGGATCATCACGCGCGACGCGTCGAGGATCTCACGATCGGTCATTGGCACGGGTCGGGGCAAATCTGTTGTGACAGAACGGCTCGAGTTGTGCCGGTGCATCGCTTCGGCGATCGCCGGGTCGTCGCGCAGTGCGCCGTAGTCCCAGGCCACGACGCGGCGCGGGGTGATCCGGTAGGCGCCGTCACCGATCGCCGAGGCCGTTCCCCTGATCGTCAAAGAACGCAACCGGAACCACTGCGGTCCGTCGTCGGAAACCAGAACGACGTCGCAACCCCGCAGATCGGGCGTACCGGGCGGCACCACGACGATTCGCGGCGCATGCGCCGGGTCCACACCGTCGAGCTGTGCCCGCACCGGTAGCAAGACCAGCTGGTCGGCGACGACTGCGGAAAGCGCCGTGCGCGGCGGTGTCGTGGCGAGATCGGCCACCACCTGGGGTGTGACGTCGCGGGTGATCACCGTGGCTCTCTCGGCAGCGCCGGAGCCGTCCTCAGCCGGTCGGCGTGCGTCGGTCAGCCTCCCAACGCTCTTCGAGCTTGAGCACGCGGCGGTTCTCGACGACGATCCACATGGCACCGGCAACCGCTGCGAGTACGGCGATGAGCACCGTCGAGTAGAGCCACTCGTAGTGTTCATATGCGGCCACGGCGACCGTTGCCATCATCCCCGCGGCCGACACTGCCAGCAGGATCAAGCCGGGCCAGTAGAAGTTGTCCTTCATCGTGATTCCGGCATGGGGTTGTGTGGTCCGATGGTGATCCGTCGGATCGTGATGCGTATGTCCCATGAGCCCCTCCCTCCTGGTCGGACAGATCTGCGGACCGGGTCAGGCTGCGCCGACCGGCTTGCGGGCCAGCGTCGCGGGCAGGCAGATGGCACCGATTGTCGTCACCAGCCACACCACCAGCGTCGTGGCCAACCATGACGCGAACCCGTCGATGCTCAACCCCTGGGTCAGCGCGGCGGCGGCCGCCAAGCCGAGAACGGTCAACGCCAACCCTGCGCCGCCGAGGAGCAGCGACGCGTAGTCGTGCGGCAACTTGAGGAGGACCAACGACGTGAGCGCTTGGCCCACCGAGAACACCACCACGGCGACGAGGAAGGCCGGCAGGGTCACCGAGACGCCTGGCACCACCCAGGCCGCCACAAGCAATCCGACGGCCCAGGAGCCCAGCAGCGCGATCGCGCGTACCAGGACTTGCCTGTCCATGGTGTCAAGCGTAGGCCGCTATTCGACGGCTGTGAAGGTACCCCGCGCCACCGAATAGCAGGTCGATGACCGCCGCGTCATTGCACCGGTGGTTCAGTGCGGCGGACCGAGGTAAGGAAACTCGGTCAGGGTGTCGGCGTGAGGGCTCAAACCGCTGGGCGGGCACTCGCCCTTGGTCAGGAAGGCCAGGCGGTAGTCGATTACGTCGTCTGTGAAGGTCCGGCCGTTGGGATACTTGGCGGGTTTGGACGGGTTGAAGGTCAACATGTCGGGCAGGGTGCCCTCGTTGTCGATCGCCGCGATGGCTTCTTCCCGGGTGTAGCCGCCAGTGTGTCCCATGAGGTGGATGAATTGGCCGATCCACCGCTCCCGGTCGTCTATGGGTTCGCCGGCGTTGTACTCCAACTTGGTGTCGTCAGTGTTGAAGAAGCTGCTGACCGACGGATGGCCGGCCCGGTCGACATGTTGGAGTTCGCCGTCGCGGCGCAGGCTGCATCGTCCCCAGATCCGGATATCGGGATCCGCACCCAGATAAGCGGTCGGAAGTTCCAGGACCATCGAGAAGACATTGGCCGTTGCGTTGGAATCCTCGCCGGTCCACGGCGATTTCCCGGCCAGCGCGTCGAGGTGAGGCGCGGTGAAGTTCCGGGCTCCCGACGTGTCGAACAGGTTCTTGATGCCGTCGAAGTCGAAGAAGAACGCGTCGCTGCGCGCGCCGGCGAAGAACGTGAATCCGTCTGATCGAGCGATGTTGGGAGCCTTGCCGAACGAAACGTCGACGGTGTCGAAGATCTTCTCGCCGACGGCTTCGGGTTCCTCGGCCTCGTCACCCTTTGCCAGCAAGACATCGACGGTCTGCCGACCGTTCTGCGGCGGCGAGAAGACGTAGCTGAACGCAATGTCGTTGCGCAGGTCACCGTCGTTGTCGATGGCAAGCCGGTAGATGGCATCGGGGTGCAGCGCGTCTGCGTTCGGATTCGCGTTGAGGATCAGCACGGTCCGAGTGGGGTCGGCGGGTGATTGAAAGGCGTACAGATCGCAGAGATCAAGCCGCTGATCGCCCAGCGGCGGACCGAGGCTCAAGCCCGTGAAGTGGTTCGACACAGTCGTCAATCAAACCGCACCGAGCCGGCCACGTCCTGACAATCGAGGCGTCGTGATTGACCGATGCGCACGGTGACGCCCTCACGAGCGTGCGCAACGTGCAGCGTTTCCGCGGCGCTTCGTGTGCAAACACGCACGCTCGCCGGCCGCGCGTGGGCCCACGCGCAAACGTTAAATCGGCGTCAATCCGTGCTTGCGCTGCACGCGACTGATCTGCTTGTCCCGCAACAGGTTCATCGACTTGCGAAGCAGCAGCCTGGTCTCGTGCGGCTGGATCACCGCATCGATGAAACCGCGCTCGGCGGCGATCCACGGCGTGGCCATGTTGAGGTTGTAACCCTCGATGAAGTCGGCACGGATCTTCTGCACCTCCGGCGCCGTCGGGTCGGGGAACCGCTTCACCAGCAGCTGCGCCGCACCCTCGGCTCCGATCACCGCGATACGCGCGGTCGGCCACGCGAAGTTCAAGTCGGCCGAGAGTTGCTTGGAACCCATCACCGCGTACGCGCCGCCGTAGGACTTGCGGATTGTGATGGTCACCTTCGGCACGTCGGCCTCGACGACGGCGTTGAGGAACCGGCCGCCGCGCTTGATGATGCCGCCCTTCTCCTGCTCGACTCCGGGCATGAAACCCGGTGTGTCGACCACGAAAACCAGTGGCAGGTTGTACGAGTCACAGAATCGGATGAACCGGGCCGCCTTGTCGGAGGCCGCGTTGTCGATAGACCCGGACAAATGCATCGGCTGGTTGGCGATCACCCCGACCGGACGGCCGTCCACCCGCGCGAACGCGGTGATGATCGCCGGACCCTGCTGCTCGGCGACGTCGAAGACGTCGCCGTCGTCGAAGATCCGCAGCAGGATCTCGTGCATGTCGTAGGCCATGTTGTCGCTGTCCGGCACGATCGAGTCGAGCTCGTAGTCGTGCGGCGTGAGTTCCGGTTCCAAGCCCGGGTTGACGATCGGCGGATCGTCGAAGGTGTTGGCGGGCAGGAAGTCGAGGTAGTCGCGGACGTACTGGAATGCCGCGGCCTCGCTCTCCACGACCTGGTGGATGTTGCCGTAGCGGGCCTGCGCGTCGGCGCCGCCGAGCTCGTCGAGCGACACGTCCTCACCGGTGACGTCCTTGATCACGTCCGGACCGGTGACGAACATGTACCCCTGGTCGCGTACCGCGACCACCAGGTCCGTCTGAATCGGCGAATATACCGCTCCCCCAGCACATTTGCCGAGAATGATCGAGACCTCGGGGACCAGCCCCCGCAGCAGTTCGTGGCGCCGGCCCAGTTCGGCGTACCAGGCCAGCGATGTCACGGCGTCCTGGATTCGGGCGCCCGCCGAGTCGTTGATACCGATGATCGGACAACCGACCATCGCCACCCACTCCATCAGCTTGGCCACTTTACGGCCGAACATCTCACCGACCGAGCCCTGAAACACCGTCTGGTCGTGGCTGAACACGCCGACCGGCCGACCGTTGATCCTCGCGTGACCGGTCACCACCCCGTCGCCGAACAGCGCGTTGGGATCCCCGGGCGTCTTCGCCAGGGCACCGATCTCGAGGAAGCTGCCCGGGTCCACGAGCGCGTGGATTCGGGCGCGGGCGCTCGGGATGCCTTTCTTGTCCCGCTTGGCGACCGCCTTCTCACCACCGGGCTCCTTCGCCTGCTCCAGCTTCTCGCGGAGCTCGGCCAGCAGTTCCGCGGTGGTTTTGGTGCGGGCGGGCGGGAGAGATTCAGTGGTCACTTGCTCTCGCTCTCGATCCGGCTGATCGCTTCGCTCATGTGGGCGCCGACCTTCGCAATGTACGGCTCGTCGATCGCCTGGATGTGCTCACCCCCGATCGGCACGACCTCCAACTCCGAGACGAACTCGCCCCAGCCGCCGTCGGGCTTGCGGGTCGCGTAGCGCGGCTCGAAGTAGATCGCGTCGTCGTGGTAGCGGTCGGCCATGTACAACGTCACCTTGCCGTCGTACGGCCTGATCTCGGCGGTGTCGATGGCCCGCTGATCCAGGTACGACGTGCGCTGGTGCTCGATGATGCCGCCGGGGATCTGCACGCCGCTCTGGCTGACCACGTCGAGGACGAACTTGACCTGGCCCTCGTCATCGAGCTGCTCGAGTTCCTCGTAGGGGATCTCGGGCACCTCGACGTTGAACGTGCGCTCGGCGAACCGCGCGTAGCGATCCCAGCGCGCGCGGGTCTCCTCCTGCGTCTGCGGGATCTCCTCGCCCGGGCGCACCGCGTCGATCAGCCCGACGAACCGGACGTCGGCGCCGGCTTGCTTGAGGCCGATCGCGCAAGCGTAGGCGAGCACGCCTCCCAGTGACCAACCGGCCAGGATGAACGGGTGATCACCGTTGAGCTCCAACAGCTTCGGCACGTACTCGCGGGCCCGGTCCTCGATGGAACCCTCGACGCGTTCGATGCCGTACATCGGCGTCTCCGGCGGCAACCGCTTGAGCAGCGGTTCGTAGACCACCGTCGAACCGCCCGCGGCGTGGAACACGAACACCGGGATATGGTCGGAACCTTCCCGGGGGGCGCGGATGGTCCGCACGAAGCCGTCGATCTCGCCGCCCTCGAGATATTGGCGGACGGTGGTCGACAGCTCCTCGACCGTCTTCGCCGCACGAACATCGTCGACGGTGACCGTGCCCTCGTCGACGCGCTCGGTCAGGCGCTCGGCGATCTTGGCGGCGGTGGCGTCGTCGATCGCGGGCAGGTCGTTGAAGATGCCGCCCGGCGACTTCCCGGTCACGATGGCCCACGTCGCGAACGTGACCCGCTCCGCTGCGTCACGCGGCGGCACATCGGCGCCCAGCGCCTCGGTGACCGCCTCCTGGCTGAGCACCTTCGCGGCCGCGGCGACCGTCGACTGCGAGGGACCGCTCGGGTCCGTGGGCGGCGGCGGGACAGCCGGGCCGCTGGGGTCCGTCGGCGGCGGGGGAATGTCGCCGGCCGTCGCAGTGCCCGCACTGGTCACCTCGGAAGCGACATCGCTGCCGGCCTTCTCGGCGAGCACCTGCTCGAGTTCGGCGACGGTGGTCGCGCCGCCCATCAACTCGGCCTGCTCGGCGGCGATCTCCTCGGCGGTCTTGGTCTTCTGGTGCTCGGCGAGCTGGTCCACCTCGTCGCGGTGCTCGATCGCGTACTCGATCAGCTTCTCGACCGCGTACAGGTTGGCGTCGCGCACCGCGGTCAGCTGGATCGGCGGCAGGTCGAAGTCGTACTCGACGCGGTTCTTGATCCGCACCGCCATCAGCGAGTCCAGGCCGAGCTCGATCAGCGGCACCTCCCACGGCAGGTCCTCGGGCTCGTAACCCATGGCAGCGCCGACGATCGCGCCGAGCCGGTCGTGGATCGTCTCCCCGGTGTCCGGCGACCATTTCGCGAACCCCGCGGCAAGACCGGCGCCCGCGGTCAGGTTGTCCTGCAGTATCTCGGCGGTGTCTTCCTCGGGCTCATCGGCGGGCACCGAAACCTGTTCGGCCACAATGGCACCCGTGGCGACCGCAACCGGCAGCGCACCGGCTGCACCGTCACGACTCACCACGGCGTCGTACACCAACGTGAACGACTCGTCGATGCGCGCGTGCACCTGCACGCCGGCCCCGCCGGGATGGCGCGTCAGCGTGGTCACCAGCCGCGCCCCCTCGCCGGGGACGGCGCGCTGCTCGGAAGCGACCAGCTTGGCGTCGGGAAGCACCTGTGCGGCAGCGGCTTTCACCAGCGCGGCGAGATCCGGCTCGCCCTTGGGCGCGAACTCCCAGACGTGCCTGCCGTCCGGGGTGGCGACGTGGTTGCCCGGCATCATCACCGAGCTGTCGCCGGTGAACCGCGCGTCGAGCCAGTGCGGCTTGCGCCGGAACCTGGTCGGCGGGATGTTCGCGAAGTCCAGCGCCCCGGCCAGCCCCTTGGACCGGCGGGGGAACAACGTCCGGAAGTCGAGATCGTGGCCGTAGACGAACAGCTGCGCCATCGCGACGGTCATGGAGTCGACCTCGTCCTGCTTGCGCGCGAGCGTCGCGATCAGCTGCGCGTCATGCAGGCCCGCGGCAGCCGTCGTCAATCCGACCTGCATGAGCGCCACGGGATTCGGGGCCAGTTCCAAGAACGTTGTGTGCCCGTTGTCGACGGCGTTGCGGACGCCGTGGGTGAAGTAGACGCTGTGGCGCAGCCCCTTCTTCCAGTAGTCGACGTCGTGAATCGTCTCGCCGGGCCGGATGTAGCGGCCCTCGTGCACCGTCGAGAAATAGCCGATGTTGATCGGGTGCGGTTCGATGCCAACGAGTTCCGCGGCGAGTTCGCCGAGCAGCGGGTCCATCTGCGAGGTATGGCTGGCGCCCTTGGTCTGCATCTTGCGGGCGAATTTGCCCTCTTGCTCGCAGCGCTCGATGATCGCGTCGACCTGGTCGGGTGGGCCGCCGATGACGGTCTGGGTCGGCGCGGCGTACACACACACCTCCAGATCTTTGAAGTCGGCAAACACCGTCTCGATCTCGTCGGCCGAGTACTCGACCAGAGCCATCAGGCGAATCCATTCGCCGAACAGCATTGCCTCGCCCTCACCCATGAGGTGCGCACGCGAACAGATGGCCCGGGTGGCATCGGCCAAACTCAGCCCGCCGGCGAAGTAGGCGGCGGCCGCCTCGCCCAGTGATTGCCCCACCACCGCAGCGGGTTTCGCACCGTGATGCTTGAGCAGCTCACCGAGTGCGATCTGCAGAGCGAAGATCACCGTCTGGACTACCTCGATGGGATATTCGCAGGTCTCGTTGGTGTAGTCGACCGCATCGTCGAGGATCAGCTCGAGGATCGAGTAGCCGCGTTCGTCCTGGATGAGAGCATCAACCTTGTTGATCCACTCGGCGAAGACCTCGTTGCGCAGGTACAGGCTCTTGCCCATCTTGCGGTGCTGGGCCCCGAATCCAGCCAGTACCCACACCGGTCCGTTGGTGACCGGCCCGTCGGCGGAAAACACGCTCGGGTTCTGCTTGCCCTCGGCGACCGCACGCAGGCCCTTGATCGCCTCGTCGTGGTCGTGGGCCAGCACCACCGCGCGGGAGCGGCCGTGGTTGCGCCGCGACAGCGCGCGCCCGATCGACTCCAGCGACGACTCGCGCCCCTCGGGGCTGTCGATCCAGTCGGCCAGCTCGGCCGCGGCCGCCTTCTTGCGCGACGTGAGGAAGCCCGAAACCGCTAACGGCACAACCGGAGTGGGTTGCTCCCCGGATTCCAGTTCCTCGCGGGCGATCTCCAAGAGCCGCTTGGCTTCGTCGGTCAGGCCGGGCAGTTCCGGCTCGTCTTCGAGCGTGGCCGGTGGCCGGTCCAGCCCGTCGTCATCGTCGTCGAGAAACTCGCCGTACTCGTCCATCCGGACACCGCCGACGTACACGGCGTTGGCTTCCGAAGGTGCAGCGACAGCCTCGGGTTCCGGCTCGGGTTCGGGTTCGACGAGGTCGGTCGGAAGCACCTCGCGCAGCACGAGGTGCGCGTTCGCACCGCCGAACCCGAAGCCGGAGACACCGGCGATCGCCAGTCCGCTGTAGCGCGGCCAGTCGGTGACGGCGTCGGCGACCTTGAGATGCACTCCGTCGAAGTCGATGTAAGGGTTGGGCCCGGCGTAGTTGATCGACGGCGGAATCTTGTCGTTGCGCAGCGCCAGCGTCATCTTCGCCAGGCTCGCCGCGCCTGCGGCCGACTCCAGGTGTCCCACATTGGATTTGACGGCACCCAGCAGCGCGGGCTTGTCGGCGGCGCGGCCTCTTCCGACGACACGGCCGAGCGCGTCGGCCTCGATCGGGTCGCCGAGGATGGTGCCGGTGCCGTGCGCCTCGATGTAGTCGACGACGCGCGGGTTGATACCGGCGTCCTTGTAGGCCTTGCGCAGCACCTCGGCCTGCGCGTCGGGGTTCGGCGCGAGCAGGCCGTTGGACCGGCCGTCGTGGTTGACCGCGCTGCCCGCGATGACGGCGAGAATCTCGTCACCGTCGCGCCGGGCGTCGGAAACCCGCTTGAGCACCAACATGCCGCCGCCCTCGCTGCGGGCATAGCCGTCGGCGTCGGCGGAGAACGACTTGATCCGGCCGTCCGGCGCGAGCACGCCGCCGACCTCGTCGAAGCCGACCGTCACCAGCGGGGTGATCAACGCGTTCACGCCGCCGACGATCGCGACGTCGGCCTCACCCGCACGCAACGCCTGCACACCCTGGTGCGCGGCGACCAGCGAACTCGAGCAGGCGGTGTCGACGGTCACCGACGGGCCGCGGAAGTCGTAGAAGTAGGAGACGCGGTTGGCGATGATCGAGCTGGAGTTGCCGGTGATCGCATACGGGTGGGTGACGCTCGGGTCCGACAGGGCCAGATTCTGGTAGTCGGCGTTCGACGAACCCACGAACACCGCGACCGCCTCGCCACGCAGGCTCGACGCGGGGATGCGGGCGTTCTCCAGTGCCTCCCAGGTCAATTCGAGCGCCATCCGCTGCTGCGGATCGATGTTGTCGGCCTCCATCTTCGACAGCGCGAAGAATTCGGCGTCGAAGCCCTTGATGTCGGAGAGGTAGCCGCCGCGGGTGCGGGCCTTGGCGACGCGCTCGGCAATGCGCGGCTCGCAGAGGAACTCCTCCCAGCGGCCCTCGGGCAGGTCGGTGATCGCGTCGCGACCCTCCATGAGCGCGCGCCACGTCTCGTCGGGGGTGTTCAAATCCCCGGGGAAACGGGTGGCCAGACCGACGATCGCGATGTCCTCGACGTCACGCGTGCGCGTCCAGTCCTCGTCGTTGGCGGTGTCGTCGATTTCCGGCTCACCCTCGACGATCACCGTCGCCAACGACTCGATCGTGGGGTGGCGGAACGCCACGGTGGCCGTCAACGTGACGCCGGTGAGGTCCTCGATGTCACTGGCCATCGCGACCGCGTCGCGCGACGAGAGGCCGAGCTCGACCATCGGCGCGGACTCGCTGATGGAGTCGGGCGACTGGCCGGTGGCGTTGCCGATCCAGTTGCGCAGCCACTCGCGCATCTCGTTGACCGATATGTCGGTTTTAGGGGAGGTGAGCGGCTTCTCGGGTGCCAGCTGGATGTCGTCGCCGGAGGGCATCTCGGGTTGCTGCGAATCGTCCTGTGTTTCAGCCATATTCGAAGGAGTTCTCAGTCTGTCTCGTCGGGGAACGCGTTGGCGATCTTCCCGCTCCGCAGACTGCCGTCCAGGTAGGCCGAGCGGCACGCACGGCGGCCGATCTTGCCGCTCGAGGTGCGCGGGATCGCGCCCGCGGGGGTCAGCAGCACGTCGCGGACGGTGACGCCGTGACGCACGGCGACCGCGGCGCGGATGTCGTCGGCGATCGGTCCCATGTCGAGCTTGTGGGCGCCGGGTGCGCGTTCACCGACGATCACCAACTGCTCGGACGTGTCGTCGGGATCGCGCTTGAGCCCGGAGTGGGCGTTCTCGAACACCTCGTCGGGCAGCTGGTTGGCCGGCACCGAGAACGCCGCGACGAACCCGGTGCGCAGCGCCTTGGTCGCCTCCTGCGCGGAGTACTCGAGGTCCTGCGGGTAGTGGTTGCGGCCGTCGATGATCACCAGGTCCTTGACCCGGCCGGTGATGTAGAGCTCACCGTCGTGGTAGGCGCCGAGGTCGCCGGTGCGCACCCATGTGGCGTCGTCGTCGGCACCCTGCGCGTGCGACGGATTGGTCCGTGACTTCAGGATGTTCTGGAACGTGGCCACGGTCTCGTCCGGCTTACCCCAGTAGCCGGTGCCCATGTTCTGGCCGCTGATCCAGATCTCGCCGATCTGCCCGTCGGGCAGTTCGGTAGCGCTCTCGTGGTCGACGATGACGGCCCACTCCGCAACGCCGATCTTGCCTGCCCCGGCCTGCGGCACGGCTTTCGGTGAATCGTCGGGCACCGCCACGAAGCGGCCGGCGTTCAACTCGTCGCGGTCCACCGCGGTGATCGTCGGCTCGGCGTCCATCGGCGTGGTCGACACGAACAGCGTCGCCTCGGCCAAGCCGTACGACGGCTTGATCGCCTGTGGCTTGAAGCCGAACGGACCGAACGCCTCGTTGAAGCGGTGCACGGTCGCGGCCGAGATGGGCTCACTGCCGTTGAGGATGCACTTGATGTTCGACAAGTCCAGCGGCGGCTCACCGTCCTTGGGCACCCCGCGCGCCGCGGCGTGGTCGAACGCGAAGTTCGGGGCGACCGAGATCGTCCCACCGGTGTCGCCTTCCTTGCGCGCCATCTCGCGGATCCACCGGCCGGGACGGCGGACGAACGCCGCCGGGGTCATGAACGTCACGTAGTGACCGATCATCGGCGACAGCAGCACGGTGATCAGCCCCATGTCGTGGAAGAACGGCAGCCAGGAGACGCCGCGGTCGCCCTCTTCGCCTTCGAGCGCCTCGATCACCTGGACCACGTTGGTGGCCAAATTGAGGTGCGTGATCTGCACACCGGTCGGGATGCGGGTCGACCCCGACGTGTACTGCAGGTACGCGATCGTGTCGTGTTCCACGTCGACCGGTTCCCAGGTCGCGCCGACCTCGTCGGGCACGGCGTCGACGGCGATGACGCGGGGGCGGTCCTTGGCGGGGCGGGTGCGGAAGAACTTGCGCACGCCTTCGGCCGCCTCGGTGGTGGTCAGGATCGCCGACGGGTGGCAGTCGTCGAGCACGGCGTGCAGCCGGCCGACGTGGCCGGGCTCGTTCGGGTCGAACAGGGGCACCGCGATCCGGCCGGAGTACAGCGTCCCGAAGAACGCCACGAGGTATTCGAGGTTCTGCGGACACAGGATCGCGACGCGGTCCCCCGGCTGGGTGACCTGCTGCAGGCGGGCGCCGACGGCACGGTTGCGGGCGCCGAAATCGGCCCAGTGCAGATCGCGTTCGACGCCGTCGCGTTCAGTGGAGAAGTCGATAAACCGGTAGGCGAGTTTGTCTCCACGCACCTTCGCCCATCGTTCGACGTGTTTGACCAGGCTGCCGTTGTCCGGAAACTTGATCAGACCGTCCTTGATGAACGGGTTATGGAACCCCATCGCACTCTCCTGTCAACGGCACCCGCTTCTGGATGCCGATTCGCACATGATCCCCGAGCCGCCCGTCAAGCCCCGGACCAAAAAAATCGTACCGGCCAGTTAGCCGCTTATTGCTCTTAGTTTTTTCTTAATGTTATGTGACTGCTTGGCTCAGTCCAAATCAGGTCCGGTCACAGGTCAGCCATGTTTCGGCCGCGGAGCGTTATCGATCACCTCCTGCGCCCAACCAAGTGTCCACTGTGTGGCCGACGCCCCGTCGAGATTCCAGAACTGCGTGGTGGCGTACATCGCGTGGATTGGCTGCCCCGCACCGCCGAGGAGGATGTCGATGGTCTTCGGCAGGTTCATGATGTTGAACGCCTCCGGCGGTGCCGAGCAGATCAAGTCGCCGGGAGCGCAGATCTCGTTGACGCGGTCGTTGAGCATGCCGAACCCGCCAGGCCGGGGTCCCGTCATGGCCAGCCCCATCCCGTCGAGCAGCGGCACATCGCGCAGGGTGATCTCGGCGCCCTGGCCCGGCGGGTTCGGGCCGACGTCGGCGCCGACGCCGGTCTGCCGGCGGCCGTCGGCGATCAACGTCACACCGAGCACCAGGTCCTCGTCGACCGGACCGCGCCCGTTGCCGATCTGGCCGGCGATGTCCCCCGCGATCACCGCGCCCTGCGAGAACCCGACGAGCACATAGCTGGTCAACGGGCAGCGCTCGGTCATCTCCGTCATGGCCCTGACCGTCGCGTTGAAGCCCTCGGTGCGGCTGTCGTTGTAGTTCATCTGACCGTCCTGCGAGAACGGATTGTGGAACTGCGCGGTGTAGGGGACGGTGAACACCTCGAGGCGATCGTCACCGAACTGCTCGCGAATCGGGTTGGTGACGCCGAGCAGCAGCGCGATCGGGAACTGAGTCGGGTTGAACGGATCGAGTTGCGGCGAAGACTCCCACGTGCCAGGGACCGAGATCAGCTGCACGTCGGGGCAACTCGCGTCTTGAAACTCCGGCCGCGGCTTCTTTGTCGGCACAGCACCCGGCGGCGCCGAAGTGGGCGGAACGGCGGTCGGCCCTTCGGGCTTACGCAACATGACGACGACGATCACGACAAGCAGCACCACGACGAGGGCCATCGCCCCGGCTGCGACGAGCGCGAGGATGCGGTGGCGTTTCCGCCGATTGGTATTGGCCATGTATCGGTTGAGCTCCCGCTAACAGAGTCGTTCGGTCGCGATGCGAATGTAATCGGCGGTGGTGGCATCAACATCTGCTCTGACATCAGCACCGACGTCGACGGACGGGGCCCCCATACCGTCGATCTGATCGCTCACATCGTCGCGTACCAGCGGATAGACCGAATCCCACACCGCCCGATCGTCGTGCTTGGCGGCCCTGGCCTGGCACACGTACGAGCCGATTCGCAGGGCCAGCAGGTCGCTCGACGGGGTGACGCCGGTCGCTGCGAGACCGTCAAGGTAGGCCTGCTGCCGCTCGGTCAGGACGAGCGCGTTCGACTGGCCGGCCGCCGACGGGGGCACGGGCGGCGTGGCGCTGGACCGGCCATGCGCAGGCGCCGCCTCTGACGTCGGCAGTCCCATGGTCGCCATCACGTCGTGTCCCGAACACCCGGTCAGCAGTGCGGTCGCCGAAGCGATCAGCAGCGATCCTGCCGCCGTCGTCCGCACCGAGCGTTGCACTCCTCCAAGGTACCGGCTGCCCGTGCCCGGACCCGGGTGGCGATGGTGCGACGCCGGCTACGCGATCGTCGCCGCCAATTCCCCGCTCATGGCGGCAAGCTGACCGCTCCAGGAACCCCAGTCGTGGGCGCCGCTCGTCGGGAAGTCGAAATGCCCGTTGTGGCCGCCGACGGAGCGGTAGTGCTGGTAGAACTCGCGGTTGGTGCCCTGGGCGATGTCGCAGTAGCCGATCATCGCGGCGGGATCGGTGCACCCGCCGACCGGACCGCTCCAGACCCACAACCGGGTGTTGTTGTCGGATAGCAACTGCACATGGGCGTTGGGCGAATGCCACTTCCACCGGCCCAGCTGTGGCAAACCCCACATGTTGCGGGTCTCGACCCCGCCGAACTGGGCGAGCCCTGCGGTGATCGCGCCGTCGACCCCGGTGCGCTCGGGGGTCAGGAAGCCGGACAGGGAGCCGGCGAAGCGGTAGCGGTCGGGGTGGAAAGTGGCCATCGCCATCGCCCCGTAGCCGCCCTGCGCCGCACCGACGATGCCGTGCCCAGACGGTGCCAGCCCCTTGTTGGCGGCCAACCAGTTCGGCAGCTCGTCGGCGAGGAACGTCTCCCATTGGCGGCTGCCGTCGGCTTCCCAGTTGGTGTACATGCTCCACGCACCGCCCGCCGGCGCGGCCACCGAGATGCCCTTCCCGGCGAGGGTGTTCATCGCGTTGCCCGCGGTCACCCAGTTGCTGACGTCGGGGGCGGCGTTGAACGCGTCGAGCAGCACCACCGCGTGTGGGCCGCCGCCCTGGAAGGCGACGGGAATGTCGCGTCCCATCGCGCCCGACGGCACCATCAACATCTCGACCTGTGCGTTGGCGGGCGGCGCCATAGATGTGCCAGCGGTCCACAGACCGGCGGCCAGCGCCACGGTCAAGATCGCTCGGAAGATCCGCTGCATGGCCTGCCCACCTCACGTTCGTCTGAGTCCCCGCGCGTGGTAGTCAATCACACACCGGCGCGAACGTGGTCGGAAAAGGCCGACGGCGGCGACCCCGCAGGATCGCCGCCGTCGACTATGAAGTTATTGCCGCACCGGTCAGTTACCGGCGTCCGTCGTCTGGAGCGACGCCTCGGTCGCGATCGGCGTCGACGGCTGCGGTGTGGCACCCAGCACGCGCTGGATGTCGGGCTTCATCTGCTGCAGCTGCTGACCCCAGTACGGCCAGTCGTGGGTGCCGCCCGCGGGGAAGTTGAACACGCCGTTCTTGCCGCCCGCGGCGAGGTACTCCTCCTGGAACGTCTCGTTCGTCCGCAGCGTGAAGCTCTCGAGGAACTTCGCGTTGAAGTTGTCACCGGCGATCCGGCCGTTGATCTCGGCAGGCTTGCCGTTACCGCAGAACACCCAGATCCGGGTGCCGTTGGCGACCAGCTTGTCGATGTTGACCATCGGATCGTTGCGCTTCCACGCCGGATCGCTCGACGGGCCCCACATGTCCTCGGACTCGTAGCCGCCGGCGTCACCCATCGACATACCGACCAGCATCGGCCACCAACCCTCGGAGAGGTTCAAAAAGCCCGACAGCGAAGCCGCGTACTGGAACTGCTGCGGGTAGTAGATCGCGAGCGTGAGCGCGGCCGATCCGGCCATCGACAGCCCGACCGCGGCGTTGCGGTTCGGGTTCACGCCCTTGTTGGCCGCCAGGTAGGCGGGCAGTTCGCGGGTGAGGAACGTCTCCCACTTGTAGGTGGAGCAACCGGCTTTGCCGCAGGCCGGCTTGTACCAGTCGCTGTAGAAGCTGGACTGGCCGCCGACCGGCATGATCACCGCGAGGCCGGAGTCCAGATACCACTCGAACGCGGCGGTCTCGATGTCCCAGCCGTTGAAGTCATCGCGTGCGCGAAGACCGTCGAGCAGATACACGCCCGGCGCGTTCGGGCCGCCGTTCTGGAACTGAACTTTGATGTCACGGCCCATCCCGGCGGACGGAACCATGAGGTACTCGACCGGCAGACCCGGACGAGAGAAAGCCTGCGCGGTGGCTGAGCCTCCGATGGCGCCGATTAGGCCCGGCAGCACGGCGGCCGCCAGGGCGGCTCCCGCAAGCCGGCGAACCCAGGCACCCCGGATCTTGCCAACGAACTTCATGCGTCATCTATCCCATCTGTTGTATGCCGCTCGCGGAATCGCCCCTCGGGCAAGCCGCGTAACCCGTGCAGTCAACCACACGTCGGCGTGATCTTCCCATTCAGAGTGTGTCGTTCCTGGTCACGCCCCTCGGCCGTGAAGTGTTGTGATCAGGTCCAGCGTTGTTCCCTCCGGCCGTCGAACAAACCGTCCGGAAGACTTTGTTGCTCTTGGTGTCGGGTCGGCGTTTCACATCGAGCGGCGTGGATCCGCCTGGCGCACAACAAATGGACAGACAGGTGCCGTCGGCCACGAGTCTGCCGCCCGACCTGACCGGGTCGGAGGTTCGCACAGGTTGGACCATCCGTTCGTAGGGCGTGCGCCGCGGAAAGCGGTTCGCGACTCCTCTATCGTCCGAATGGGGTCATAGCGTTACGGGCCCGTCGCGGGCATTCCCGTGTACGCCTCGGTTGTGGGCTCCGGCACAGGCAATCCACAGCGTGCAAGCTCATACAGCGGCACGCGATCGATCCTGTACTGCGTGAACCGGTAGGCGTTCAGGAAGTTCGACAGGAAGCGCCGCGGGCTCATCGGGCCGCGCACCGACGTCAGCATCGCGTCGGTCTCCGGACACTCCAGTGCCGCCTCGGCTTGTCTGATCCAGTCCTCGTCGATGTAGCCGGGGATGAACTGTGGTTCCTTGAGGAACGGCCCTTCGGCGATCGCCCAGTCGGGAAACAGGTTCTTGTCGTGGCCGATACGGCCGTCGTCGAGTCGCGCGGTGTGCGCCGCCAACGGGTTGGCGAGCCCGATCTGGTCGATGACCCGCACGTCCAAACCCACGTTCATACCCAACATGCCGAGGTTGGTGAAAAAGACTGTGTGCGGGCCTTTGTAGTCCGCCGGGGCGTCGGGCGGCGGCGGCAGCGCGGGCACCACATCCCACTGGTCGTAGTTGCCCGAAGGCAGCAGCAGCGCCCCATCCGGCGTGTTGTCCAGCGCCTTGAGCACCGCCCGCATCCGCGGATAGTCCAGGTAGTCGGCTGCGGTCAACGGGTGTGCGTGGCCGGTGGCTTGGGAGTAGAAGCGCCGCTCGTCGACGATGCCCGAGTAGGTGACGCGGGTGGCGTCGCTGCCCATCCCGCTCGAGTTCGCCGCCCACAGCGCCCATCCGACCACCGCCAGCCACAGCACGCTGGTGGCCCCGACGAACAGATAGCCTGCGCCACGGGCCATTCGGATCCCGTCGGGCAGTACGACCGGAATCACGGCGATGGGCGTCAGCAGACAGAAGAGCGGGGTCAGCAGCACCCTGCCGTGCATGAAGTCCCCGCCCTGGCGGATCCAGTAGATCGCCTGCAGCAGGCCGCTGACGAGGAAGAAGATCACCACGGCGGCCGGGCTCTGCACCAGCCGCGCCCACCGTCCGTAGCCAGGCGCCGCCGGGGGCCGGGTCGGTCGGGGACGCCCGCGGGTGACCCACACCACCGCGGCCAGCCCGGCCAGCAGAATCGCCGGCGCCCACAGCAGGTAGGGCTGGTTGAAGTTGGCCAGGTAGACGAAACCCTGCGACCACTTCGAACCGGTCGCGTCCTTGGCCAGCGCGGTACCGGGAAACAGCAAGCCGTAGTAACCCATTCGGAAGATCTGGTATGCCACTGGGACCAGACCACCCGCGACGATGATCAGCACGCGGCGGCGCCGATCGCGTGCCGCTATCAGCATCATCACGAGGGCGAGCCCGCCGATCAGCGCCAACTCCGGTCGCACCAGCACGCTCATGCCGGCGACGAAGGCCAGTGCGAGGTCGAACGTTCCGCTGACCGCCCGCGCCGGCGGCACGGGGCGCTGTGAGCCCAGAGGCTGTCGGCGGATCGCCGGTGCGCCCCCGCGGGTGACCGGGGCCGACGCGACGTGGTGCGCGCGCGGTTCTTGTGACCAGCACACCATCATCCACCACAGCAAGCCGAGATATGCCAGCACCAAACCGTTTTCGAGTCCGGAGGTGGCGAAGTCGCGGGCGGGCGGTACGGCGATGTAGACCAGTGCCCCCGCGGGCAGCATCAGTGCGCGTCGGCCCTGCAGACTCGGCGCGTACAGGCGGCCGGTACCCAGCATCGCGAACACCACACCCAATACGCTGAGCACCAGCGCGAGGACGAGCACCACGTACTCCAGCCGCACCGAGCCGCCCACCAAGGCGCCGAGATAGACCAGATAGGTCCAGACCGTGGAGGTGTTGGCCTCCACCCGCTCGCCCGCGTTGAACACCGGACCGTTGCCCGCCAACAGGTTTCGGACTGTCCGCAACACTATCAGGCCGTCGTCGGCGATCCAGCGCCGCTGCCACGCACCCCAGCCGAACAGCACCGCCACCACCAGCACGCTGAGCCACAGGCTCAGCCTGACCGTGTTGTCGTATCGGAGGGCGGGCCAGCGGGCCAGGCTGCGCCCGACCTCATCGGCCCATCGGCCCGCGGCCGGCGGGCGCACCTTCTCAGCTGAGGAAGACGGCGGCACCAATGGTCCCGATCCACGCCAGCAGCAACAGCTGCAGTACCCGGTCCTTCAAGGCGATCTCCTCGGGCTCCCCCGCCAACCCGCCGTCGACGTCGACCGCGTACCTCAGGATTGCGATCGTGATCGGGATGATCGTGACCGCGTACCACGACGCGGTCGCGCCATCGCGCTCGAAGGCCCACAGCCCGTAGCACAGCACCATCGCAGTCGCCGACAATGTCCACACGAAACGCAGGTACGACGCCGTGTAGCTCTCCAGCGACTTGCGGATCTTGGCGCCGGTGCGTTCGGCGAGTTGCAGCTCGGCGTACCGCTTGCCGGCCACCATGAACAGTGAGCCGAAGGTCATCACCAGCAGGAACCATTGCGACAGCGGGATTCCCGCCGCCGCACCGCCCGCGATCGCCCGGATCAGGTAGGCCGACGAGACGATGCAGATGTCGAGCACGGCTTGGTGCTTGAGCCCGAAGCAGTACGCCAACTGCATCGCGATGTAAACCGCGATCACCACGGTCAGGTTCGTGGCGGCCAGCAGCGAGATGACGAGCGCCGCGGCGGCCAGCACCACGGCCGCGGTGTAGGCGAGCCATTCGGGGACGACGCCGGCCGCGATCGGTCGGAACCGTTTCGTGGGATGCTGCCGATCGGCCTCGACATCGCGTGCGTCGTTGACCAGATAGATCGACGAGGCGGCCAGTGAGAACGCCACGAACGCGATGACTATCTTGAGCCCGACTTCGCGGTAGTCGTAGTGGATGTCACCGCCGAGGGCGGCGATCGGGGCAGCGAGGACGAGCAGGTTCTTGACCCATTGCCGCGGCCGGATCGCCTTGATCAAGCCCGTCGCGACGTTGCGCGGTGGCCCGTTGACCGGTGCCGGTTGTTCGCTCATTGGCCGTACGCTTCCTGCGCTGCTGTCACTGGAGATGCTCATCAGTTCCCTTCGGCGCGCTCGGCGACCGTGCCGACAACCTTGGCCACGACCGCCCCGACCGCGACCCCGGTGAGGACGTCACTGGGATAGTGCACGCCAAGTACCAACCGCGACAACGCCATCGGCGGTACCAGTAGCACCGGCAGCGGCAAACCGGTGGCCCTGGCCATCAGCAGCGACGCCGTGGTGGTGGACGTGGCATGCGCGGACGGGAAGCTCAGCCGGCTCGGGGTTGCGACGTTGACCGAGATCGCGGGGTGGTGCGGACGTTCGCGACGCACCACCCGCTTGATCACGACCGCCGCGGCGTGGGCGATGAATGCGCCGACCCCCGCGGTCAGCCAGGCGCGCCGCCGGTCGGCCTGAAAGATGGCTCCCACCAATGCAATAGCCAGCCAGCCCAGGCTGTGCTCGCCGAAGTGCGACAACACGCGTGCGCCCGAGAGGATCCCCGGGCGGTCGGCCAGCGCGGCTTGCACGGCGACCAGCGCGGCCTCTTCGCCGTGCGGACTCTCATCCATGTGCGGACGACTCCAGTAAGACCGTCTCCCACTTCTGCTTGCTCGACAGCGTCGGCAATGCCTCGCGGTAGACCTTGCGCATCCGGTTGAACCTGCGCGCGAGGCGCGACTGACGCTTCAGCGATTCCCGAAGCAGCTCGAACATCTTGTCCCGGTCGCGCTGGCGGTACACCACGCCGCGGCCGTCGGCGGTCGTGACCGTGACACCGTCGACCCGGCACAGCGAGAACCACCTGGCGTCCTGGGTGGCGACGTTGATCTGCGGACGGCGATGGTGTTCGGGGTCGTGTGCCCTCAGTTGGTGCACCACGCCGCGCGACAGGCGCCACGAGATCGCCAGCGGATTGGTCGGGATGTTCACCTTCTTGCGCCACCGCTTGTCCGACGGCGTGGGCAACTCGGCCGCGCTGGGCAGCACGACCGCGTCCGGGTACTCCTGGCGCATCTTGCGCACCTCGGGCAGCGCCGACTCCAGGATCGAGAAGATGCGTTCGGGGCCGGCGAGGAAGTCGTCCATCGCCTTGTTCTGAATGGCGACGGTCGAATATTCAAGGCACAGAAGGTGTTTGAGGGTCGCCTTCAGATGGCTGGCGATCAGTCCGCTGATCTTGCCGTCCCAGTGCAGGGCCGCGACGACCAACCGGTTGCGCAAATGAAAGTACGCCTGCCAGTCGATCGCGTCGTCTTTGTCGCTCCACGCCATGTGCCAGATCGCGGCGCCGGGAAGCGTTACGGTCGGGTAGCCGTGCTCCCCTGCGCGCAGGCCGTAGTCGGCGTCGTCCCACTTGATGAACAGCGGAAGCGGCTGACCGAGTTCCTCGGCGACCTGGCGCGGGATCATGCACATCCACCAGCCGTTGTAATCCACATCGATGCGGCGGTGCAGCAGCCTGCTGCGGGGCGAGTCCTCGTCGCTGAGCGGGTGGCGGGCGAAGTTGTGGTCGTATTCGGTGTTGACCGCGTTGGTCCACATGAAGTTCTCCGAGTCGACCATCTCGCCCATGACGTGCAGGTGCGAGGGCTCCTGCAGGTTGAGCATCTGGCCACCGACCAGGGTCGGCGACTTCGCGAAGCGGTTCATCGCCAGCGCCCGCAGGATCGAGTCCGGCTCGATGCGGATGTCGTCGTCCATGAACAGGATCTGTTCGCAGTCGGTGTTCTTCAGCGCCTCGTACATCACGCGGCTGTAGCCGCCGGAGCCGCCGAGGTTGGGCTGGTTGTGAATGGACAGCCGGTTGCCGAGCGCGGCGGCCGCCGCATCGAAGCCCGGATGGTCCTTGGCTTTGTCGGTCCCCTGATCGGAGACGATCACGGCACCGATCACCTTGTCCACCAACGGATCCGACGTCAGTGCCGCCAGCGCGTTGACACAGTCGGCCGGGCGGTTGAAGGTCGGGATGCCGACCGCGATGTTCGCCCGCCCCTGCGCGGGCACCGGCGCGTACCAACCAGCGTGGTGCAATGTCGACGGTGCGTCGGTGGCGATGTCGAACCAGATCCAGCCGCCGTCCTCGAACGGGCTCAGGTCGATCTCGAACTCGACGAACGCGGGTTCGTCGTCACGCTCGCCGGCCACCGGCGCGCCGCTGACGGTGATGCGGGCTCCGGTGGCCTTGGATCGGTAGACGTCGACGCGGGCGCTGCCGGTGAGCTCGACCCGCAGGACCACCGATTGCAGTGTCGACCAGCGGCGCCAGTAACTGGCGGGGAAGGCGTTGAAGTAGGTCGCGAACGACACCTCCGATTCGGTGCCGATCTCGAGCTGGGTGCGTGTCGGCGCGTGCGCACGCCTGGCGTTGGTGTCCGCTTCCTCGATATAGAGCTTGCGGACGTCATGCGGTTCGCCCGGGCGCGGCAAGATGACACGCGCCAACAGGCTGACCGCTTTCGATTCCGCGGCGTCGAGCGCGCCGGACGGGATGTCGCTCATGCGCTGCTGCTTTCTGGGCTCGGTTCGGCTAGTGGCGCACCGTCACGTAGGTGCGGGGCGAGCGTGTTGTCGTACATGCTCAACGCGCTGGCGATGGCCATGTGCATGTCCAAGTACTGGTAGGTGCCCAGTCGGCCACCGAACAACACCTTCGCAGAAGCGGTTTCGGCCTTGGCTCGGGCCCGGTATGCGGCCAGCAGGGCACGGTCGGCTTCGGTGTTGATCGGGTAGTAGGGCTCGTCGTCATCGTCGGCGAACCTGGAGAACTCGCGCATGATGACCGTCTTGTCGGTCGGGTACGCGCGTTCGGGGTGGAAGTGCCGGAACTCGTGGATCCGGGTGTAGGGGACATCGAGGTCGTTGTAGTTCATGACGGGCGTGCCCTGGAAATCCCCGGTGTCGAGCACTTCCAGCTCGAAATCGAGGGTGCGCCAGCCCAGTCGTCCTTCGACATAGTCGAAGTACCGGTCGAGCGGGCCGGTATAGACCACGGGAGCCGACGGGGCTTCTCGGCGCAGCGTGTCACGCACGTCGAACCAGTCCGTGTCCAGCCGAACCTCGATGCGCTCGTCGGCCGCCATGTTCTCCAACCACTTGGTGTAGCCGTCGACGGGCAGTCCCTCGTAGGTGTCGTTGAAGTATCGGTTGTCGAAGGTGTAACGCACCGGAAGCCGGGCGATGTTGGCGGCCGGCAGGTCCTGGGGATCGGTCTGCCACTGTTTGGCCGTGTAGCCCTTGACGAACGCCTCGTACAACGGGCGCCCGATCAGCGAGATGGCCTTCTCCTCGAGGTTCTGCGCGTCCTCGGTCTTGATCTCGGCGGCCTGCTCGGAGATCAGTTGGCGCGCCTCGTCGGGGGTGAAGTACTTACCGAAGAACTGCGACACCAGGCCCAGACCCATCGGGAACTGATAGGCCTGCCCACCGTGCATGGCGTACACCCGGTGCTGGTATCCGGTGAACTCGGTGAACTGGCGCACGTACTCCCACACCCGCCGGTTGGAGGTGTGGAAGAGATGCGCCCCGTACTTGTGCACCTCGATACCCGTGCGCGGCTCGGGCTCGGAGTAGGCGTTGCCACCGATATGTGGGCGCCGCTCGATGACGAGAACCCGTTTGTCGAGTTGGGTTGCCACGCGCTCGGCGATCGTCAGGCCGAAGAACCCGGAGCCGACGACAAAGAGGTCGAACCGGGCTCCGTCGCCTGGGAGCGGTGGGCCCCCGCGCGAAGCGCTGGGGACGACCGGGGGAACAGGGGAGGTCATCGGCAGCAAGGGTATCCGACCGCGACCGCACCGCCCGAATCCGACAGGAGGCGAAGGTTTCGATCGGCTCACGATTACGTATCGCCACTTTCGTCTCAATAGTCGCATCAGTACCGTCGATCACGTCGGCCCAGACCGCCGGCAGCGCAGGACCTGGGTTGTTCACCTGAATCGCCTAGCAGACCACCTAGTCGTAGCCCATGTATTGAGGAGACTTCCGTGCCGAACCGACGTCGACGCAGGCTGTCGACAGCCACGAGCGCAGTCCTGGCCCTGGCAGTCGCGAGTCCCGCCGCAGTAGTCGCCGTAACCGAGTTGTCGGAGAGCACCGAGCCGGCGGCCCAGCACCGCGAATTCGTCCAGGCAGCGATGATCACGGATCTGCCGAACGAGCTGATATCCGCTCTGTCCCAAGGCCTCTCGCAGTTCGGTATCAACCTGCCGCCGATGCCGACCGGGATCCTGACGGGCACGGGCTCGAGCACGCCGACGACGCTCACGTCTCCCGGGCTGACCGCGCCGGGCCTGACCACGCCGGGCCTGACCACGCCGGAGCTGACGTCGCCGAGCCTGTCGACGCCCGGGCTCAGCACGCCCGAACTGACCACGCCCGGCCTGACCGCGCCGAGCGCCACGGTTCCGTCGGTCACCGGGGCGGCGCCCTCGCTCACCGACCCGGCGCTGACCAACCCCGCGCTGTCCAGCCCGGCGCTGAGCAACCCGGCGCTGACCAGCCCGACCGGCGACACGAGCGCATTGACGACCCCGGGCCTGTCGACGCCGCCGGCGCTGACGGATACGGGTCTGGGCGCCACCCCGATCTCGGCGACCTCGGGGCTGCCCGCCCCCAGCGAGGTGCCGATCGCGGCGCCGATCGGGTTGGACCCGGCGGCCGGTACGTATCCGATCCTCGGCGATCCGTCGCTGGCGACGATGCCCGCCGCCGCTCCCAGCACCGGCAGCGGCGGCATCATCGGCGAGCTGTCGAGCATGGCCGATCAACTGGGCGCAGGACAGGCGATCGACCTGCTCAAGGGCATGGTGATGCCCGCGATCATGTCGGCGGTCAAGCCTCCGGGCGCTCCTGCCGCCGCCCCGGTCCCCGTGCCCGTACCGGCGCCCGCACCCGGCGCCTGAGGCCTGTCACCAGACGGCACCGCAGACGCCGCGCTTCAGGCTCTGCGGTGCCGGTGCAGGTCGTCGTCGATTAGTGCTGCTCCGGGCCGTGTCGCACCACAAGTAACACCTGGCACATACGTAACATCGGTGCGTGCCGTCCCACCGTCCGACGCCAACGCTGCTTTTCACCGCGCTTGCGGCGACGGTCGCGATGCTGCCGATGGCGATCTACGGCCTGCCGGCAGGCGGTGACGACGAGGCGACGATCGCCGGGACACCCCAACTTGCGCAGCGCCCGCTGACCGGCCTTGCGGGCGGTGAGACGATCCGCGAGATCCACCAAGACACGCCGTTCTCGCTGGTGGCGCTGACCGCACAGGATTTCACCGGCACGACTGCCAGGGTGCGGGCCAAGAAGGCCGACGGCACCTGGGGGCCTTGGTATGAGGCCGAACCCCTCGAGGGCGTCGGTCCGGACACGCCCGCCGCCGGACCGCTCGGCACCGAGCCGGTGTTCGTCGGGCGCACCACCACCGTGCAGATTGCGGTGACCCGCCCCGCCGACGCGGCCAAGACGCCGGAGGCTTCACCCGAACAGGGGCCCGAACAGGGGCCCGAACTGGGATACATTCCGGCAAACACCGAGCACCCGTTCGGACAGAACCTCAACGCGGTGCTGATCAGCCCGCCGCAGGCGCCACCGGTCGACACGTTGCCGCCGCCGTCGGCGGTGAACGCGCCGGGCATGCCGCCGAACATCATTAACCGGTCCCAGTGGGGCGCCGACGAATCGATGCGCTGTGGAAACCCCCGCTACGACATGGGAATTCGAGCGGGAGTGGTGCACCACACCGCCGGCAGCAACGAATACGCCCCCGAGGACTCGGCGGGGATCGTCCGGTCGGTGTACGAATACCACACGCGCACGTTGGGCTGGTGCGACATCGCCTACAACGCGCTGGTCGACAAGTACGGACAGGTCTTCGAAGGCCGCGCGGGCGGCATGACCAGGCCGGTCGAGGGCGCGCACACCGGCGGCTTCAACCACGACACCTGGGGTGTGGCGATGATGGGCAACTTCGAATCGGTGCCGCCGACACCGATCCAGTTGCGCACCACAGCCCGGTTGCTGGGATGGCGGCTCGGGCTGGACCACGTCGATCCCCGCGGCACCGTCGTGCTGGCCTCCTCGGGCGGTTCGTTCTCGAAGTTCCCGACCGGCTCGACCCCGAAGCTGCCTGCGATCTTCACCCACCGCGACGTCGGCGCCACGGAGTGCCCAGGTAACGCGGCGTACGCGCTGATGGACCACATCCGCGACATCGCCGCGCGGTTCAACCACCCGCCAGGGCCCGCCGACCTGGCCGAATCGCTGCGCGGTGGCGCCATCTTCGCGCAGTGGGAGGCGAGGGGCGGAATGAACAGCCCGCTGGGCAGGCCGACGTCGCCGGAGGCCTCTGGTGAGGGCGGCGCCCGCTACGTCACCTTCGAACGCGGGGCGATCTACTGGTCGCCGCCGACCGGCGCCGAACCGATCACCGGCGAGATCTACAAGGCATGGGGCGCGCTGGGTTTCGAGCGCGGTGCGCTCGGGCTACCGACCAGCGCCGAGATCCACACCCCGCTGTGGATCGTGCAGAACTTTCAGCACGGCACGCTGAACTTCGACCGCGAGAAGGGCACGGTGACCCGGGTGTTCGACGGCATCCCGGTCGAACTACCGAAGCCGGCGGGCGACACCGCGCCCGTGCAACTCGAGCGGTTCACCCCGCCGATCAGCACCTGAGTGCCGCTACATCCACCACCGCTCGAGCACCCGCGCGACTCCGTCGTCGTTGTTGTCCGACGTGACCTCGTCGGCCGCGGCCAGCGCGGCGGGATGAGCATGTCCCATCGCCACCCCCAGCCCCGCCCACTCGAGCATCGGCACGTCGTTGGGCATGTCGCCGAATGTGACGATCTCTCCCGCTGAGATGCCGAGCGGACGGGCAACCTCGGCCACCCCGGTGGCCTTACTGATCCCCACCGGCATGATCTCGACCAGACCGTTGTCGGTGGAATAAGTGATATCGCCGTAGTCCTTGATGTGTTCGGCGAGCGCGGCCGCCATGTCGGCGCTGCGCGCACCCCCCTTGCGGACGAGCAGCTTGATCGCCGGGGCGCTGAGCAGGTCCTCGAACGACACCTCGGTGTTGTCCGGGTTGAGCCAGGCGTGTTCGTAGCCGGGCGAGCTGACGAACTGCGGGGTCGCGGCGTCATGGGCGCTGTCCCCCACCCGCTCGACGGCCAGGCCCGCCCGGGGAATCACGCGTGTCGCGATCTCGGCAAGCTCGCCGAGCACGTCGGTGGTCAGCGTGCGGGCGGACACGATGCGGTCGATCGCCGGGTCGTAGAGCACCGCACCGTTGGCGCAGACGGCCATCGGGGCAAAGCCCAGCTCGTCGACGACCGGTTGCACCCACCGCGGGGGCCGCCCGGTGGCGAGCACGAACTTCGTCCCCGCCTCCACCGCAGCGGTGACCGCGGCCCTGGTGCGCGGCGAAACCTTTTCGTCGCTGTCGAGGAGCGTGCCGTCGACGTCGGAGGCGATCAAGAGCGGCAATGTCATCGCCGAGATCCGCCTTCCCGCATGGCACGTCTACGGGCACGCTCGGTCCACTCCGCCTCGTCGAGCGCCTTCGCTTCCTCGGGTGTCGGCGCGCTGCCGCCGAGCCGGCGCGGCACCCAGTACGCGCCCTGCGGGCACGAATAGTCGCGCTGCGCCTCGTGCAGCAATTCGGTCATCGCCGAACGCAAGTACTGCAACGTCTGCTCCATCGTCTCGCCGGCCTGCAAGGGTTTACCCATTTCGACGGTGATCGGAATCTTGGCGCCGCCTCGCCGACCCCAAAGGTGCCGTGGATGATCTTTCGTCCAGAGCCGTTGCGCGCCCCACACGACCAGCGGAACGATCGGCACCTCGGCGTCACGGGCCATGCGGGCCGCGCCCGTCTTGAACTCCTTGAGCTCGAAACTGCGGCTGATCGTGGCCTCCGGATAGACGCCGACGAGCTCGCCTGCGCGCAGTCGTTCCACCGCGACCTCGTAGGCGCCGGCCCCGGAGCGCCGATCCACCGGAATCGTGCCCGTGTGGCTGATGAGGAAGTTGATCACCTTCACTTCCTGCATCTCTTTTTTGATCATGAAACGTAGGCGCCGCTTGCGGTGGTGCACCGCCAGCGCGGCGGGCATCCAGTCGACGTAGCTGGTGTGGTTGATGGCGATCACCGCGCCGCCGCCGGCGGGAAGGTTCGCCAGCCCCCGATAGGTGATCTGGATTCCGTTGACCCTGACCGCCGCCTTGACAAGTACCTCGAGTGTGTAGAAAACGGGCTCCATGGCGAACTAACCGTCTGCTCCATCGGGGTCGAGTCGTTGCCTGCGCCTCGCGGCCTTCTCGGCTGCCTCCTCGGCGTCCATCCGATTGGCCTCGGCGAGCGTCGGCGCTCCACCGCCCAGCCGGTGCGGCACCCAGAACTCGCCGCTGGGATACGGCCCGTAATCGTCCTGAACCCGCTCCAACAGGTGCTGCATCCGCGAATGCAGCAGCGCGGTCAGGTCAGCGGCGGGCAGGGTCGGCTCGATCGGCTCGCCGACCGCGACGGAGATCGGCACCTTGGGGCGCCACATCTTCTTCGGATGACCTTTGGTCCAGATTCGCTGTGCGCCCCACACGATGTGCGGAACGATCGGCACGTCTGCGGCGATCGCCATCCGCGCGGCCCCGGACTTGAACCCCTTGATCTCGAAGCTGCGGCTGATCGTGGCCTCCGGATAGACGCCGACCAGCTCACCTTCCTTGAGTTTTTGGCAGGCCTCGTCGAACGATCCCGCGCCGCTGTCACGGTCCACCTCGATGTGACGCAGGCTGCGCATGACCGGGCCGGTGACCTTGTGCTCGAAGACCTCTCTCTTCGCCATGAAGCGGACCTTGCGGCCGAGGCCCTGCCGGTAGGCGGGCAGGCCCGCGAACGTGAAGTCGAAGTAGCTGGTGTGGTTGATCGCGACCACCGCGCCGCCGGTGGCCGGCAGGTTCTCCACGCCGGTGACCGTGAACTTCAACCCCTGCACGCGCCACACCAGCCGCGCCAATTGGATGACGGTGCCGTATACCGGTTCCACGATGGCAAGCGTAGTCGCTGCCTGCCGTTAAGCTCATAGCAGTACGAATCCGTCCCGAAAGGGTATCAGTGCAGGTCACGAGCATCGGACACGCCGGGTTCCGGGTCGACACCCGGGCTGGAAGCATCTTGTGCGACCCCTGGGTCAACCCGGCCTACTTCGCCTCCTGGTTCCCCTTCCCCGACAACAGCACGCTGGACTGGGACGCGCTCGGCGACTGCGACTACCTCTATGTCTCGCATCTGCACCGCGACCACTTCGACCCGAAGCTGCTGCGCCGGCACGTCAACAAGGACGCGGTCGTGCTGCTGCCGGACTATCCCGTGCCGGATTTGCGCCGGGAACTCGAGAAGCTGGGATTCCACCGGTTTTTCGAGACGGCGGATTCGGTCACGCACACCGTGCGCGGCCCCAAGGGCGATCTGCGCGTGATGATCATCGCGCTGCGTGCCCCGGCCGACGGTCCGATCGGCGACTCCGGAATCGTGATCGACGACGGCGAGACGGTCGTGTTCAACATGAACGACGCGCGTCCGGTGGATCTGGACGTGGTGCACGCCGACTTCGACCACGTCGACGTGCACATGCTCCAGTATTCGGGCGCCATCTGGTACCCGATGGTCTACGACATGCCCGCCCGCGCCAAGGAGGCCTTCGGCATCCAGAAGCGGCAGCGCCAGATGGACCGCTGCCGCCAGTACATCGCACAAGTGGGTGCCACCTGGGTCATCCCGTCCGCGGGGCCGCCATGCTTCCTCGATCCGGAGTTGCGCGACCTCAACGACGACCACGGCGACCCTGCCAACATCTTCCCCGACCAGACGGTGTTCTTGGACCAACTGCGCAAGCACGGCCACGACGGCGGCCTGCTGATGATTCCCGGATCGGCGGCGGCTTTCACCGGCTCGCAACTGGATTCGTTGACTCACCTACTGCCCGACGATCAGCTGGCGTCGATTTTCACCAGCGGCAAGGCGGCCTATATCGCCGACTACGCCGAACGGATGGCGCCGATAATCGCCGCCGAGAAGGCGAGTTGGGCCGACGCCGCCGGCGAGTCGCTGCTGGAACCCCTGCGCACCGCGTTCGAGCCCATCATGATCCAGAGCGACCAGATCTGCGACGGTATCGGCTACCCGGTCGAGCTGCGGCTGGGCCCCGAGACGATAGTCCTTGACTTCCCGAAACGGGTTGTGCGCGAACCTATTCCCGACGAAAAGTTCCGGTACGGGTTCGCGATCGCACCGGAGTTGGTGCGCACCGTGCTGCGCGACGACGAACCGGACTGGGTCAACACCATATTCCTGTCCACGCGGTTCCGGGCCTGGCGGGTCGGCGGATACAACGAGTACCTCTACACGTTCTTCAAGTGCCTGACCGACGAGCGGATCGCGTACGCCGACGGCTGGTTCGCCGAGGCGCACGACGACTCCTCGTCGATCACGCTCGATGGCTGGGAGATCCAGCGGCGGTGTCCGCACCTCAAGGCCGACCTGTCGAAATTCGGCGTCGTCGAAGGCTCGACGCTGACCTGCAACCTGCACGGCTGGCAGTGGAATCTGGAGACCGGCCGCTGCCTGACCAGCAAGGGGCACGAGCTGCGAAGCACGCGCAAGTGACCGCGCCGCAACAGCTTTACGACGACGGGATGATCCAGGTCGACCGTGAGGCGGTCACCCTACGCCGGTACCACTTCCCGTCGGGCACGTCGAAGATCCTGCCGGTGCGGTCGATCCGCGGGTACACCGCGACCCCGCTGGACTGGCTGCACCGCTACCGGCTGTGGGGCAGCTCGGACCTGTGTCGCTGGCTGCCGCTGGACGTGGGCCGACCGCGCAAGAGCACCCTGGTCACGCTCGACGTCGACGGCAACCGGTGGCGACCCGCGTGCACGCCCGCGCACCCCGACCAGTTCATCGAGGTACTCGACGACCTGCTGCAGGGCTAGCGCCGACCGCGGCGCAGGCGCCGCACCGCAAGGACCCCCGCGCCGGCCGCTGCCACCCACGGGCCCGCCACGATGAGCGGATCGAGCCACATGTGGTTGACGTCCGCCCGCTTGCTGTTCGCGCGCGCCGCCAGGCCGTTGTACTTGAGTTCTGTCATGAATCCGGTTTCGGTGATCGGGTTGTCCGGGTGAAGGCTGACCAGCGACTGCAAATGGTGTTCGACGGCGTCGACACGGTCGGCGAGGATCAGCAGCAGCCAGTGAGCGGCGCGGCCTTCGCTGTACTTGCGGTACGAGTAGCGCCGGATCGCACCGGAGAGCCCCCGCGGCGGCGTCGACGTGCCGAACACCGGCGTGAGGAACTGATGCTCGATCGACCGCTCCCGGGGCCACTTTTCGGGTTGCCGCTCGGGGAAGTCCCAGCGGGCCCCGGTCTCGACCGCCTTCAGCTTGGGTACCGAGGGGCGGTCGGCCGGGTCGAGGTCTACACCCCAGCCCGGGATGCGGGCCCGCAGATCGTCGGAGGTGGGGACGGGTGGATGGTCGGCGGTGTAGGTCATGATGATCCTGTCAGGCGGCGTCGGGCACGATGACCGGCTTGATGCAGTCGTCGAGCTTGGCAGAGAAGATGTGATAGCCCTCGGCAATGTTTTCCAGCGGAATACGATGGGTGACAATGTCATTGGGCTTGAGGTAACCGTTCTGAACGTGCGAGAACAGTCGGGGCCACTGCCGTTTCACCGGGCACTGGTTCATGCGCATGGTCAGGCCCTTGTTCAAGGCGTCGCCGAACTTGACCGCGGAGAACATCGGCCCGTAGGCACCCACCACCGAGATCGTCCCGCCCTTACGCACGGAATCGATCGCCCAGTTCAGCGCTACCGGTGAGCCGCCCTGCATCTTCAGCTTGGCAGCGGTCACATGTTGCAGCAGATTCCCGTCGGCCTCGGCGCCCACCGCGTCGATCGCGACGTCGGCCCCGAGATAGCCGGTGGTCTTCTTCATCTCCACGACGATGTCGTCGTACTCGGCGAAGTTGCGGGTCTCGGCATGCGCGAACGCGCGGGCCTTTCGCAGCCGGTACTCGAGGTGGTCGATCACGATCACCCTGCCGGCGCCCATCAACCAGGCGGATTTCGCGGCGTACAGCCCGACCGGTCCGGCACCGAACACCACCACGACGTCGCCCTCGACGATGTCGCCGAGTTGCGCGCCGAAGTAGCCGGTGGCCAACGCGTCGGTGCACATCAGCGCGTCCTCGTCGGACATCCAGTCCGGGATGAGCGCCGGCCCGACGTCAGCGAACGGTACTCGGACGAACTCCGCCTGACCGCCGTCATATCCGCCGCAGGTGTGCGAGTAACCGTAGATTCCGCCGACGGCGGTCGCGTTCGGATTGACGTTGTGGCAGTTGGAGTACAGCCCACGGGCGCAGAAGTAGCAGGAGCCGCAGAAGATGTTGAACGGCATCATGACCCGGTCGCCCGGCTTGAGGTTCTGCACCGAGGGGCCGACCTGATCGACGACACCGATGAACTCGTGGCCGAAGGTCATTCCGACCCGGGTGTCGGGCATCATGCCGTGGTACAGGTGCAGGTCCGAACCGCAGATCGCCGCGAGCGTCACCCTTACGATCGCGTCGTTCGGATGCTCGATCGGCGGAACGTCTTTTTCCTCCACACGCACCTTGTACGGGCCGCGGTAAACCATCGCCTTCACGGCGCGCCTCCTAGAGTCGGGATGGGTTCGCTTTACCCAGGGGCGGGCGTGCGAAACCACCTCGGCTCGACGAAGGGCGCTACCGCGTCGGCGTCAGCACATCCGTACCGACGAAGGGCGTCAATGCTTCCGGGACCCGGACGCTACCGTCGGGCTGCTGATGGTTCTCCAGGATCGCCACCAGCCAGCGCGTCGTCGCGAACGTGCCGTTGAGCGTGGCCGCGGTCTGCGGGCGTCCGTTCTCGTCGCGGTACCGCACCGCCAACCGGCGCGCCTGAAAGGTCGTGCAGTTCGACGTCGAGGTCAGCTCGCGGTAGGTCTGCTGGGTGGGAACCCAAGCCTCACAATCGAACTTGCGTGCGGCCGACGACCCGAGGTCACCCGCTGCGATGTCGATGATGCGGTACGGCACCTCGATCTCGGCCAACATCTGGCGCTGCCAGCCCAGCAGCCGGTCGTGCTCGGCCTCGGCGTCCTCGGGCTTGCAGTAGACGAAGCCCTCGACCTTGTCGAACTGGTGCACGCGGATGATGCCGCGGGTGTCCTTACCGTGGCTGCCCGCTTCGCGGCGAAAGCACGACGACCAGCCCGCGTAGCGCAACGGTCCGCCGGACAGGTCGACGATCTCGTCGGCGTGGTATCCGGCCAGCGGCACCTCGGAGGTGCCGACGAGGTACAGGTCGTCGGCCTCGATGCGGTAGACCTCCTCGCTGTGCGCGCCGAGGAAACCGGTGCCGGCCATGATCTCCGGGCGCACCAGCACCGGCGGGATCATCAGCCGGAAGCCGTTCTCGGTGGCCAGCCTGACCGCCAACTGGAGCAGCCCGAGTTGCAGCAGGGCGCCCGCCCCGGTGAGGAAGTAGAACCGCGCCCCGGCCACCTTGGCGCCGCGTTCGAGGTCGATCAGCCCCAGTGACTCACCGAGTTCGACGTGATCCTTGGGGTTCTCGAGGTGCGGCGGTTCGCCGACGGTGTCGAGCACCACGAAGTCGTCCTCGCCGCCGGCGGGTACGCCGTCGATGATGACGTTGGAGAGGGCCAGGTGGGCCTCGGTGAACGCGCGGACGGCTTCGGCCTGCTCGGCCTCGGCGGCCTTGACCTTTTCGGCGAGTAGCCGGGCCTGCTCGAGCAGTGCCGACCGCTGTTCGGGCTCGGCCTTGCCCACCTTCTTGCTCGCGATCTTCTGTTCGGCACGCAGATTGTCGGCCGTCGACACTGCGGCCCTGCGGGCGGCGTCGGATTCGAGTAGCGCGTCGACGAGTCGCGGGTCTTCGCCGCGAGCGCGTTGCGAGGCACGGACCACATCCGGGTTTTCGCGCAGCAACTTGAGGTCGATCACGCCGCAACCCTACTGGTCGATGCGCCAGGCCAGCACAACCGCATAACTTTACAACTGCATCACTTGTCACAGCACCTGACACGCCTGTCACAATGGAGCAGATGTTGGACGCACCCGGTCGGCCAATCGGCGCGGAAGAACGCGACGATCTGCAGCAAGGCGACACACAGGCACCGGAGCGTTCGGCGTGGTGGACAACTCTGCATGCCACGTCGACGCGCCGCGCGCTTGTGCTGACGGCTCTGGGCGGGCTGCTGATCGCCGGCCTGATCACCGCACTTCCGCAGACCGAGGGTGCCAGCGGGCTGACCGCCAGCACGATCTCTCTCGGCCCCCGCGGAAATGCGACGTTCGAGCACGCCAAGGCGGGCGACTGCCTCAATTGGCCGGACCGTACCCCCGACGCCGCCGAGATCGTCGACTGCAAAGAGGAGCATCGGTTCGAGATCGCCGAGTCGGTGGACATGCGCACCTTCCCCGGCAGCGAGTACGCGCCGGAGGCGGCGCCGCCGTCGAGCGCCCGCATCCAGCAGATCAGCCAGGAGCAGTGCTCGACGGCCGTGGCGCATTACCTGGGTCCGCACTTCGACCCGAACAGCCGCTTCACCGTGAGCATGTTGTGGTCGGGCGACAAGGCGTGGCGCCAGTCCGGTGAGCGCCGCATGCTGTGCGGCCTGCAGTTACCCGGGCCCAACAACCAGCAGATGCCGTTCGCCGGCAGGGTAGCCGAGATCGACCAGTCCAAGGTGTGGCCCGCAGGCACCTGCTTGGGGATCAACCCCACCACCAACCAGCCCACCGATATCCCGGTCGACTGTGCAGCGCCGCACGCGATGGAGGTCACCGGCGCGGTGAACGTCGGCGAGAGGTTCCCCGGGGCGCTGCCGCCGGAGCCCGAGCAGGACAGTTTCATCAAGGACGCCTGCACCCGGATGACGGACGCCTACCTGGCGCCGATCGAGCTGCGCAGCACCACGCTGACGCTGATCTACAGCACCGTTTCGCTGCCGAGCTGGTCGGCCGGCAGCCGTCAGGTGTCGTGCAGCATCGGCGCGACCCTCGGCAACGGCGGTTGGTCGACGCTGCTCAACAGCGCCAAGGGCCCGCTGCTGATCAACGGTCAGCCGCCGGTGCCGCCGCCGGACATTCCCGAAGAGCGGTTGAACTTCCCGCCGATCCCGATCACCGACGACGACTCGAGCAGCGGCTCGTCGCAGACCAGCAGCGGACAGACCTCCAACAGCAGCAGCTCCAGTGACAGCGGCCAACAGTCGTCATCGCACGGGCCGGCGCAGTCCCCGAATGCCAACGAGACGGAGGCGCCGGCCGGCCCCGAGCCCGCTCCTGGCAACACGTTCCTCAACGCCCCGCCGCCACCGCCGGGCGCGCCGCCGCCACCGCCGCCGGGTGCACCGCTGCTCCCACCACCACCCGCGCCCGCGCCGCCTCCCCCGGCACCCGCGTTTGCGCCGCCCCCGCCGGCTCCGGCTCCGGCGCCGCCGGGACCGTAGCCCCGTGGCCGTGCGGATCAGCCCGCAACGGTTCGACGAGCTGGTCTCCGAGGCGCTCGACCTGATACCGCCGAAGCTCGCCGACGCGCTGGATAACGTCGCCGTGCTGGTCGAGGACCGCAACGACGAGGAGCCCGGCCTGCTCGGCCTGTACCAGGGTGTCGCCCTGACCGAACGCGATTCGTGGTACGCGGGCTCGCTGCCGGACACGATCACGATCTACCGCGGGTCACTGCTGGAGGCCTGCGACAGCGAGCAAGAGCTCGTCGACGAGGTGGCGATCACCGTGATCCACGAGATCGCCCACCATTTCGGCATCGACGACGAGCGCCTGCACGAACTCGGCTGGGCATAGCGGATTCGGCAACAGCGAATGACGCACCGCGCGGCAACCACGCGTTGTCCGCCACGGGTGCTATCAAAGGGTCATGACGGAGTGCCGAAACTGTGTGGCGGGCCTCGAGCACTGCCATGGCACCGTCGTCCACCACGCGATGTACCGGCCGGAGTGCACGGAGCCCGACTGCACGAGCCCGGAAGTCGTGCACACGTTCGTGGTCGACTGCGAGGCGATCGGCTGCACGTGCGCCGTCTCGCTGTCAGCCCATCGGGTCGGCTGACCGCAAGGCGTCCTCGACCGGGTTGACGTCGGGCTCGGGGTAGAACGGCGGTGTCATCGAGCCCCACTGCACGCAGCTCCACCTACCGTCGGTGATCGGCGCCAGCACGACGGCCTCGGTGTTGCTGAGGTGATGGTCGAGCGCGAAGCTGCTCTCGACGCCGGCCAATACCGACGACACCAGCCGGATCGCCGCGCCGTGGCTGACCACCACGATGTCGCCGTGCCAGGCGTCGTCGTCGAGGTGCCGCATCCGCAACTGGGTGATGGCCGGCACATACCGGTCCAGCACCTCGCTACCGGTCTCCCCATCGGGCATCGGTGCGTCGAGGTTGCCCTCATGCCACTGCTGGTAGACGGTCTCGAACGTGGCGATCGCTTCGTCGTCGCTGCGGTTCTCCAACTCGCCCACCTGGACCTCGTGGATGCCGCCGACTTCCAGGGCTGCTAACCGCATGGCACCCGCGATCTCTTCGGCGGTCTGGCGTGCCCGGTGCGCCACCGAATGCGCCAGAATCGCGGGCGGCGCCGCCAGGCGGCTGGCAAAGGAGCGCGCCTGGTTGCGGCCGAGATCGGTCAACTCCGCGCCGGGGGGCCGGGTGTCGAGGCGACGATGGACGTTGGCCAGTGACTGTCCGTGGCGCACCAGCACCAGCCGTCCGCTCACGGCTTACCTTCCCTGAGCCGCGCCAACCAGCGGGAGGCTTCGTCGAGTTCGGGAGGCGTCGCTCCGACGGCCGCTCCGGTCGGCCAGGACCCGAGGAATCGCACTTCCGAACAACGACGGTGCAGCGCCTTGAGCGCCTCGGCGACCGCATCGTCGTCGATGTGGCCGACCCAGTCCAGAAAGAAGATGTAGGTGCCCAATCCCGTTCGGGTGGGCCGTGATTCGATCCGGGTCAAGTCGATGTCACGGACCGCGAGCTCCGTCAGCGCCGCCACCAGCGCGCCGGGTACGTTGTCCAGTCGCAACACCACCGAGGTCCGGTCGGCGCCGGTACGGCCCGGCGGCGGAGCGGGCGGTCCGGCCAACACGAACCTGGTGCGCGCATTGGGTTCGTCGACGATGTCGGACGCCAGCGCCGTGAGCCCGTAACGCTTCGTGGCCAGGGCGGTGCTCACCCCAGCGTCGGCGCGGCCCTCGGCGACGTCGCCCGCGGCCGCTGCGTTGGAGTTGGCGGGCACTGTTCGCGCCGACGGCAGGTGCTCGGCCAGCCAGTTCCGCACCTGGGCGGCCGCCACGGGAAACGCCGCGACCGTCGCCACGTCGCCGGCATGGGTACCGCCACGCACCGCGATCGTGAACGACACGTCGAGCGTGAGCTCGGCGAAAATCTGCAGTGGCGTGCCGGTGGCCAGGCCGTCCAGGGTCGGCAGCACCGACCCTTCGATCGAGTTCTCGATCGGCACGCAGGCGTAGTCGGCGTCGCCGCCGCGAACCGCGGCCAACGCGCCGGTGGTGCTCTCGGCGGGGACTGGGATCACCTCGTCCGCCCCCACCCCGTGGGGCAGCATTCCGCCGTCGGACATCTTGAGCAGCGCCGCCTCGGTGAAGGTTCCCTGAGGTCCGAGATACGCGATGCGTGGCACGGTCCAACAGTATCGGGACTGTCGGGCCGCCCGCGGTAATGCCGTTCCGCTGCACGAAAGCCTTGCGGGATTCCCTAGCGTCCAGTTAAGTTAGGCTCACCTTATTTTATGGGAGGCGGAATGGCGACGACGATCACGGCACCGACGACGGCCGAGCGGATCCGCAGCGCATGCGCCAAGGCGGGCGGCGCGATGCTCGCGGTGGAGGGCTGTGAGAACGGGCAGCCCACCGAGGCTCCCGTGCACCATTTGCTTGGCGACGGTTCGTTCGCGATCACCGTCCCACTCGACAGCGCCGCGGCGGCCAAGGCCGTCAGCTCCGGGACCGGCGGCGTGCAGGCGGTGCTGGAGATGACCGACTACGCCCCGCTCCCGCTGCGTGAACCGGTGCGATCGCTCGTGTGGATCCGGGGGCGCCTGCACGGCGTAGCCGCAGGCGAGGTGCCGGCGCTGCTCGACCTGATCGCTTCAGAGGACCCCAACCCGGCCCTGCTGCAAGTGAATTCCGCGTCGTCCGACGGCGACCGCGGCCACACGCTCCTGCGCCTGGAGATCGACTCGGTGGTCGTGGCGGATTCCACCGGCGCCGAAGCCGTCGGGGTGAGCACGCTGCTCGGCGCACGGCCGGATCCGTTCTGCGCGATGGAGTCGTGTTGGCTGCAGCACATGGAGTCGGCGCACCGCGAGGTCGTCGAGCGGCTGGCCAGTCGGCTGCCGATGTCGTTGCGGCACGGCCGTGTTCGGCCCTTGGGGTTGGACCGATACGGCGTGCAGCTCCGGGTGGAGACAGACGAAGGCGATCACGACGTGCGGCTACCGTTCTACAAGCCGGTCGACGACGTCACCGGGCTCAGCCAGGCGATCCGGGTGTTGATGGGTTGCCCGTTCCTGAACGGGCTGCGCGCACGAAAGCTGTGACGTCGCTACCGTAGCTCCGGTGACCGGCGTCCCCGACGAGCTGACCGACCCCCGACGACGCCGGACCTTGCGTATCGAGATCACCGTCATGCTGGCGGTGACGTTCGGCCTCTCCGCTTACAGCGCGCTGCTGAACCTGATCGAGGCCGTGTTGCTCGGTCTCTCCGGTCAGGTCGTGGCGCTCAATCCGCGCCGCTCACCGTTCGATCTCATCGATCTCGGGCTCAATCTCGTCTGGGTCTTTCAACTGTCGGCGTGGGGCGCGCTCGCCGCATACCTGTTGTGGCGCAGCGGAATCGCACCCAAGTCAATCGGCCTGGGCCGACCGCGGTGGCGGCCCGACCTGCTCGGCGGGGTCGGCCTGGCCGCGCTCATCGGCCTGCCCGGGCTGGCCCTGTATCAGATCGCCCGCATCCTCGGGATGAACGCCGACGTCGAGCCCGCCGAGCTCTACGACACCTGGTGGCGGATACCGGTCCTGTTGCTGACGGCGCTCGCGAACGGCTGGGCCGAGGAGATGATCGTCATCGGGTACTTGGTCACCCGGCTGCGACAACTGCGGGTGAGCCCGGTGACCGCGGTCGTGGCCTCGAGTGCGCTCCGCGGTCTCTACCACCTGTATCAGGGCTTCGGGGCGGGGTTGGGAAACCTGGCGATGGGACTGGTGTTCGGCTACGTCTACCTGCGCACCGGTCGGCTGTGGCCGCTGATCATCGCACATGCGTTGATCGACGCCGTGGCGTTCGTCGGCTATGCCCTGGCCGCAGGTCACCTGGGCTGGTTGCGGTGAACACGCCGCTGCGCGACGTAGATTTCTTTAGGTGACCGACAACCGGCAGCCGCCCCGCGGTTTCGAGCCTCCGCCGAGGGCGCGCCGGGAGCCGTCGCAGGTCATCCGTCGCGATGCCGACTACCGGCCGCCCGCGGCGCCTCCGCCGCGCATGCCGCCCCCGCAACCGCCGCCCCCACCACGGATGCCGCCACCGCGGATGCCACCACCACGGATGCCACCACCACGCAGGCGGCCGCCGCCACCGCCGCCCCCACAGGGCGCCCGGCCCCCTGGCCCGCCGAAGCCGAAACCCCCGCGCCGCAAACGATATTGGGGGCGGCTGCTGCTAGCCGTGCTGTTGGTCGCGGTCGTGGCCGCGGTGGCCGGTGGCCTCTGGCTGGACTCGTCGCTACAGCGCATCCCCGCGCTGCCCGACTACCCGGACCGTCCCGCGGCCGGTGCGGGTACCACCTGGCTGCTCGTCGGGTCGGACAGTCGGCAGAGCCTGACGCCAGAACAACAGGCGCAGTTGGCCACCGGGGGAGACCTCGGCGACGGCCGCACCGACACGATCTTGCTGTTGCACATCCCGGGCATCGGCTCGAGCGCGCGGACCACGATGATCTCGATTCCTCGCGACTCCTACGTGTCGATCCCCGGGTACGGCAGCGACAAGATCAACGCGGCGTTCTCGATGGGCGGCGCCCCGCTGCTCGCCCAGACGGTCGAGCAGGCCACGGGGCTCCGGATAGACCACTACGCCGAGATCGGGTTCGGCGGGTTCGCGACCATGGTCGATGCCGTCGGTGGAGTCACGATGTGTCCCGCGGAGCCGATCAGCGACCCGCTGGCCGGAATCGACCTGCCCGCCGGCTGCCAGAAACTCGACGGTCGCAGCGCGCTGGGGTTCGTCCGCACCAGGGCCACCCCGCGCGCCGACCTGGACCGCATGCACCACCAACAGGAGTTCATGTCCGCGCTGCTGCATCGCGCCACCAGCCCCGCGGTGCTGGCCAACCCGCTGCGCTGGTATCCCATGGCGCGTGCCGCCGCCCGTACCGTGGCCGTCGACGACGGTGATCATGTCTGGGACCTCGCCCGGCTGGCCTGGGCCATGCACGGTGATGTCCTCACCGCCACCGTGCCCATCGGCGAGTTCACCAGCGGTGGCTCCGGCGCCGTCGTGGTGTGGGACGAGGCCCTCGCGAGCCAGATGTTCGAGGCGCTGCGCACCGACGCGCCGGTCCCTCAGGAGGTTCTCGACGCCCAGCCGTGAGCAACGGCGTCGACCCGGCGCACAACTCGTTCGGCACTTCGCGAACTAGTCGCGCCCGGCGCCGGCCAACCCGTTCTGCAGCCAGTCCTTGGTGCGGCCTGGGTGGTTGGTCCCGACCCACGCCACACCGAGATCGCGGCAGTACTGCACGTCCTCGAAGTGATCGACGGTCCAGCAGTACATCGCGCGGCCTTGAGCGGCCGCGCGGTCCACCAACTCGGGATGTTCGCGCAGCGTCGCGATCGACGGCCCGACCGCGGTGGCCCCGACGGTCGTGGCCGCGCTGCCGCCCAGGTACCGCGACGTCTCGCCGAGCAGCACCGTCGGCAACATCGGGGCCGCACGCCGGACTCGCCACACTGCGGCCGCCGAGAACGACATCACCACCGCGCGCGACAGGTCCGCCGATGCGGGTGCGGCGATCCCGAACCGGTGCAGCACGGCCAGCACCTTGCTCTCCACCAGCGCACCGAACCGGACTGGGTGCTTGGTCTCGATGAACAGTTTGACCGGACGATTCCAGTCCAGCACGAGCGTGATCAGGTCATCGAGGGTCAGCAGGCCCGTATCGCCTTGTCTGGCAGCGTCGTTCCGGCTCGGGTGCCACGCGCCGTAGTCCAGCTCGCGGAGTTGCGCAAGCGTCATCTCACTGACGAGTCCCGTTCCGTTCGACGTGCGGTCGACCTTGCGGTCGTGCACACACACCAGATGGCCGTCGCGGGTCAGCCGCACGTCACATTCGACAGCGTCGGCACCCTCCTGCAGCGCCAACTCGTACGCCCCGAGCGTGTGCTCTGGACGGTGAGCCGACGCGCCGCGGTGCGCCACCACGAACGGATGGCCGGCTTCGGCATCGCCAGTCATACGGCCTATGCTGCCGGGTTCTGGCCATGAGACTCAACCGAAACGCCGGATTCCGGTCGGTTGTCGGCCGTCGGCTGGTAATCCGGGACGATCACCCAGCGCTTGCTCGGCCGCTCGACCGGGTGCCGCTCGAAGCCGAGGACGACCTTCGTGGCGAGCAGCAGGGACGCGAGCGCCAGCAGATAGGCGACCGTCGTGGTCATCGTGTTGTCGGCGATGCCCTGGGCATCTCGGGTGAAGCTCGTCGCGATCGACCAGATCGACACCGCGTAGCTGGCCACCCACACAAGCCACCAGACCACGATCGGACGACGCAGCCAACTGAGCCGCTCCTCGACCGTCGCCAACTCCAGGACGAACACCGGCGCCCAGAACAGGTTGACGAAGGGAAGCAGACAACCGACCTGCAGGAGCCAGCCGGGCCGGGGGTCGGTCGTGCCACGATAGGAGTACGCGGCGGCCCGCCGAGCGATCAGCCAGTTGGCCAGCACGACCAGGCTGGCCACCACCATGACCGCGGCGACTACGCTGAGCGCGACGCCGAACCATGTTGCTCCAGCGGCTATCCACGGGTTCAGCAACACCGAGCGGTTGATGATCAGCAGCACGTAGCGGACCAGATGGATCAGCGCCGCGGCGCCCAACACCGACATCGCCAGCAGCAGGGTGCCATGGACCATGGCGGCCGACGGTCCTCGTCGCGGTGCCTCCTGCTGCTGGTCGGCCGCGGCGACCTGGTCCATCAGGCCCCACCGCGGGATTGCCGCGTAACGAGGCGTCGGACCGAGCACGCGTCGCGGGCGCCGCGGCATGGGCGGAGCGCCAGGGCGCACCGCAATCCAGCGATAGCCGGGGGGCAGCGGCGTCGCGGACCTCATGGGGGCGCTCGGGCGCGCGCTCCACTGGGTGTTCGCGCCGTCCGGCGCCGACGGCGCCATCAAGGTGCCGTTGCAGCGTGGACACCAGCTCCGGCGGCGGTCGCGCACATTCCACCGCGTTCCGCACTGGGCACACACCTGAATCATTTCGCTCCTCGCGCGGGCAGGTCCATTTCGCTTTTCACCAGGGAGCCGGCCACTCGACCAGCGTAGCGACGCCCGGTAGGACCAGATCCGCGCCACCGTCCTCGGTGATCACGGGCGGACCAGCTCCAGTTCGCGCGAACACGTCGAGCAGATCGTCCCGGGCCTGCGCGAACGCTGCGTCGTGCACGCGCCAATGCTGACATGCCGCAGGCCGGTTCGTGCCGCCAGCAATTCCGACCTATCCACAGATTCCACAGGTCCATCCACAGGCGACCAACCTCGGGAAACCCGGCATGATCCGCTGAATCTGGATATCTCCTGAAGATTGCTGTGGATAAGCCCCTAGGAATCGGGCGTGCCCATCCACAGCCCCGCTCGCCGGTGAGCGAAATTCCTAGCAGTACTAACCGCGACCGGGCCCCGCGCGCCCGTCGCGACGGCTTCCCCGACCATCCGGGGCGCCGGGATTTCTTCCCTAGGACAACAGAGGTTATGATCGGCGTCACAGTTCGATGTTGTGACAGATCTCACCGCGGGGGGACGCCAAACGTGCAGGTCAGGAGGGGTTTATGACGTCTTCGATGGGTTCGGGTTCGGCGATGCCGCCCACGGAGTGGCAGGCGTCGGCGAATGCGCCCTATACCCGCACCCAGTTGATGGCGTTTCTGCGGGCCGGTGCGATCGCGCTGGTGCTGCTGGCCGTGCTGGCCGTGATCGTCCTGTTCTGACAGCGCCGCCCGCTCTCGCGGCAAAAAAGGAGCCGCCGGTCGATGACTCGGCGGCTCTTTGGCGTACGGGCTCTCAGGCGGGCGGGTAGACACCCATCTGCTTGCCCTTGTCGGTCTGCCAGAAGATGTCGGCGATCTCGTCGATGGTCTTGAGCAGTTTCTCGGCGACGGCGGCGTCGAGTGACTTCTTGACCTCACCGGCGCCGTGCACACCGTCCCAGAACAGCTGATGCAGGTTGGGGAACTGCTCGAAGTGATCCTTGGCGAAGAAGTCGGCCCACAGCACCATCAGGTGATGCTTCACCTCCTCGGCCTGACGCTCCTTGATGATGATGCAGCGCGTGCGGAAATGCTCGTCGTCGGAGTCGTGATACTTCTGGATCGTCTTCAAACAGGAGAGCGCTTCGATCTTGGCCTGCGCGGGGTCATAGACGCCGCAGTAGAGATCACAATGGGCATGGGCGGGGGTCGCGTTGGTGAACAGTCGATGCAGCATGTGTCTTAACTTACCCTTTGCGGGTGGCCCGCAACCAGACACCGCGACGCCGGTTGCGACTGTTCCGGGTGATCGACGACTCGATGCGTCCCACGGTCTGTCCTGGCGATGGGCTATTGGCCCTGCGGGGCGGACGCATTCGGCGCGGCCAGCTACGGGTCTTCCAGGATCCGCGGCGTTCGACACGGTGGCTCGTCAAGCGGGTCGGCGACGTCTACGGCGCGGGACGCGACGTCATCTTCGAAGCCCGCTCGGACAATCCGAGGGCCACCGGCGCTGCCGACTCGCACGACTTCGGCTGGATTTCGGCGGCCGGGTCGTATCGCGTGGTGTGGACCTCGCGAGCGAAAAGCCGCGGTTAGCAGTCGTGTCCACTTGCGTGCCAGCAGAGTTCTACCGCATTCTGAGCGAACCGACCCACTGGGGTGTCGGACATCGCCGGCTCCTGACCGGCGTCCGAACACCGATGGCGCGGAGGCGATATGGAGAGAGAGTCCGGCCGGGCGATCGAGATCGCCCCGTTTCATTCGCGCGGTTCACTCAAGGGTTTCGTGATTTCGGGCCGCTGGCCGGATTCGACCAAGGAGTGGGCGCAGTTGCTGATGGTCGCCGTCCGGGTCGCATCGCTTCCTGGATTGCTCTCGACGACAACGATATTCGGCGCCCGTGAAGAGTTGCCCGACGAGCCCGAACCCAACACCGTCGGCCTGGTCGTCGCCGAAGGCACCGTTGTCGGCGAATCAGCGGTGCCGCCAGGATATTTCGCCGAGCACCAGCCGCCGGCCCTGCTGATGCTGCATCCGCCCTCGGAGACCACGCCGTCACTGCCGGAGTGCACGGGTGCCGCATCCGGTTGCGTCCTACTGCCCGGCCTTCCCCATCTTGGCCTCGAGCATCGTGCCGCGTGGGTGGAAGCCGAAGCTGACGGGACGGTGACATCGATGGTGAGCAGGGTCGGTGTCGACCCGATCAGCCACCCGGACACCGCGATCCTCGCGATGCTTCTTGCGGCATAAGGGTTTTCGAACCATTTGATTTGGGCCCCTGAACGGCGGATTCGGGCAGCCGAAAATCGGGGAGCGCTGGCGTGAGCGCATGTCCGTGGCTATGGTCGGTGGGGTAAGCGAAGGGGAGTAGCCCCCAATCGTCGTGTCGACATACTGGCGCAAGCCCGGCCGGCGAACCGCACCTCGTGAGAGGCGTGGTGGGCGAGACCTTCGACCGAAGCCGGTGGGCGTGAGATCGATCCCGTCGGCGACGCGTCGAAAGGGTCGTCCGAATGCTCACCGCCATCCTGGTCAGTCTCGCCGTGGTCTTTGTCGCCGAACTCGGCGACAAGTCGCAGCTGATCACCGTTACCTACTCGCTGCGTCACCGATGGTGGGTGGTGCTGTCCGGGGTCGGCATCGCCGCAATGCTGGTGCACGGCCTGTCGGTGACGATCGGACACTTCCTCGGGTTGACGATGCCCGAGCGTCCGATCGCCTTCGTCGCGGCCGTCGCGTTCCTGCTGTTCGCGGTGTGGACGTGGCGCGAACGGGGCGACGACGGTGCAGAGGTGCGGATCGCCGAACCGCGCTTCGTCGTCCCCGCGATCGTCTCGTCGTTTGTGCTCGCCGAACTCGGCGACAAGACGATGCTCGCGACCGTCGCCCTGGCCAGCGACCGCAACTGGGCCGGCGTCTGGATCGGCGCGACCGCCGGCATGGTGCTGGCCGACGGTGCCGCCATCGCGGTCGGCAGGCTGATGCACAAACGACTGCCCGAACGCTTCCTGCACGGCCTGGCCAGTGTGCTGTTCCTGCTCTTCGGGCTGTGGCTGCTGTTGGACAGCGCGCTCGGGCTTCGCTGGGTGGCCGTGGCGGTCACCGCTTCGGTCGCCGTCTTGGCGGCGACGGCCTGGCTGATCCGCAACGGGACCGTGGGCACGCGTCGCAGGATCGGGAAACCCATGTGTCGTCAGGGCGTCCGATACTGGCAAACATAGATTTGTGCTCCCATACCCGAAGTCGGCGTTGCGGGCGACGTTCGGCGAGCTTTCCAGAGAAACGATTTTTGACGCTTCCATAAAATTGCTCGACGGAGCCGCTATTGTTTGCTTCGCCGCACCTTGAAGTGGAGGTGCGGGCACCCGCCGAGTCCGTCGCCGGCGCCGCTGGAGGCGGTGGCCGTCGAAGCGGTGGATCAACTTTTCCACCGTTTGCACTTGGTTGAGGCCACGACACTCGCTACCATGATCAGCAAATACGCCGCATATACACCGCTCGTCTAAAGCATGTGGAGGTCAAATCTATGAGCACGACGTTCGCCGCTCGCCTGAACCGGCTGTTCGACACGGTCTACCCGCCGGGACGCGGCCCCCACACCTCTGCGGAGGTGATCGCAGCGCTCAAGGCCGAGGGCGTCACGATGTCTGCGCCGTACCTCTCGCAGCTGCGCTCGGGCAACCGCACCAACCCTTCTGCGGCCACCATGGCCGCTCTTGCCAACTTCTTCCGGATCAAGCCGGCGTACTTTACGGACGACTCGTACTACGAGAAGCTCGACAAGGAGCTGACCTGGCTGGCAGGCATGCGTGACGAGGGCGTCCGACGTATTGCCGCACGCACCGTCGGATTGTCGCCGGAGGCGCAGCAGGACATCGTCCTGAAGGTCGATGAGCTGCGTCGCCGCGAGCACCTCGACGATTAGCCCGACGCGGTCGGCACCGCCGTAGCTGGCGAAGCACGCCTGTGTGATCAGCTACGCGGCTCGACGCGCTGAACCGTTACGGATCAGCGCGCGGTATTGCTCGGCGATGTCGAGAATCCACTCGCGGTCCGAGTACTCACTGGGCTGCCGCAGCCAGCCGAGGCCGGGAAAGCTGACCCGCTCCGATTCCGAGGCGTCCTCACGTCCGGAATAGATCCACTCGGCGATCGCGCGCGCCTGTTCCTTCGGCGGCACCGGCGGTGACTCGAGCTCGGTCTCATCCAGATCGGGGTCGTCGCCGGATACCGCGCCAGCCGAATCGACGCGGAGCTTGCGCCTATATTCGGCGGCCGTGGCCTCCAGAAACAGCCCGTCAGAGATCAACGACATCCGCTCGGCCACCCGGAACACGAGCGGTCCACGAGGCCGCACCCCGATCCCGATGTCGGGGTGCCTTCGACCCAACTCGGTGAGGATCGGCTGGATGACCCGGAGTTCCCGCCTGGCGCCGAACCAGTCCTCGACACTGGGCAGCAGCGCCCCTGCAGCGACGACCAGCATCGCGCAGGTCAGAAGCGTCGCTGCGGCTCCCACACCCACCGGACCGCCCCTACCGACAGCGCGCAAGAAGGCGAACGCGAAAGCCACCACGATCAGCACGATGCCGATGGTGAACACGAACAACGCGCGACCGCGGCGGCTGCGGTTCGAATACCGTAGACCGGCCCACGACACCAGTGACAACGCCAGCAACACGTAAAGCAGCGGCAGGAGCCACGGCAGCGAGTAACCGCCGCTATTCAGGTTGTGTCCCAGATACTCCTGCGGGGACATCTCGGGTTGCCGGCCCACGCCGAAGAAGGCCACCACGCTCACCACCGCGATCGCCGCCGCGACGGCGTACTGCGCGATGGCGATCTTGCGGATCGTCCCGGGTCTGCGCACCGACGACGCGGCCGTGATCATCACGCAACTGCCGGCCGCACACCCGACGAGCGCCACCTGGGACAGACCGATGGAGATGTTGGGCCACCGCAACACCGTGTCGACCAGCAGGGTCAGCGGCTGCCAGTTCAAGGCGGCGACCAGCGCCAGGCTGGCCAGCGCCAGGATCATCGCGGTGCTCACCAAGCTCTGCTTGTTGACCAGGGCCCAGCCGATGCGTAGGCCGGTGGCCAGCCCGAGCAGACCGGCGATCACCCAAATGATCAACCAAACGCCTCTCCGAGCCGGACCTGGACGATCGAGGAGCGGTCGGATGGCAGCCGGCCAAGCCGGTACAGCAGCAAGGCCGCGAAATCTTCGGCCTCCTGCTCAGCATCCTCACCGGCAGGCCCCATGCAACCGGTCCGCTGGTTGAGCATGTAGCTGATGAGATCGGAGCTGGCGAGTTCCGTGCTCTCCTCGGCCGCCTGAGCGACCGGGATGCCGTCGTGGCCAAGCACCAGATGCCCGAGTTCGTGGGCCAGCGTGCGATCCCACGCGGGTAGACCCTTCTGGATCAGGAAGACGTCATGGTCGTAGTACTGGCGCCACTGCCCACAGACACCGGCCGGCAGATCCGCCATCTTCAGCTCGATGGGTCGATTGCGGTCTTCACTGACGGCCTGGACCAGCCGGGTCAGCGATACTTCCCCCTGCCGCGGTGCCAGTTCGAGCACGGCACCGACCGCGCGGGTCACGCGGCGGTTAGCTGCCATGAGTCCCCCTTTTGACCAGTTTCGCATACGTCGCGGTCCGTACCAGCATGCCCGTAACGCGCGGTGCAGCCAAGACGTAGCCGCTGCCCACTGCGCTGTTATGCGCTGCCGCCGAGCCGCCCGCGGGCCGAACGCGCCGAACGATAGGGTTGTGCTGCACCGACAACCCCGCACACAGCAGTGACGTGAGCAGCTGAGAAGACCATCGGGAGGCAGCCGGGATGAGCCCGTTCAAACGACGCAAAACCCGCGCCACCCGCAAGGCCGAGGCCCGCGCGATCAAGGCGAAGGCCAAACTGGAGGCAAAGCTGGCCGCGAAGAACGAGGCCCGACGCATCAAGGCCGAAACGCGCGCCGAGACCAATGCGCTCAAGGCGCAGCTGAAGGCCCAGCGCGACAGTGACAGGGCGGCACTGAAAGTCGCCGAGATGCAGTTGAAGGCCGCCCGGGAAGGCAAGTTGCTATCCCCGACACGGATTCGCCGTGTGCTGACCGTGACGCGACTGCTCGCCCCCATCGTCGTGCCGGTCGCGTACCGGGGTGCCATCACCGCGCGCGGCTACATCGACCAGCGGCGGGCGGACCGTCTCGGTGTTCCGCTCAGCCAGGTCGGCCAGTTCAACGGTCACGGCGCGCAGTTGTCGGCCCGCATAGCCGGTGCCGAGCAGTCGTTGCGCCTCGTCGCCGAGAAAAAGCCGAAGGACGCCGAGACCATGCAGTTCGTCGCGGCGATCACCGAGCGTCTCGGTGACCTGTCGGCCGCGGTTGCCGCGGCCGAGCACATGCCGGCGCCGCGCCGCCGGTCGGCGCACGCCACGATCGAAAGCCAACTCGAGGGGATCGACGCCGACCTGATGGCTCGGCTCGGCGTGAGCTGAGCGACGATGTCCCCGTCCGACTTCGCAGCCAAACCTCCGTGGTGTGCCGTGCACGCTGACCGACATCACGAACCAAAGGCCATAACACGATGAGAACCATCACCCGGGCGACTCTTCACGCCCTCGTCACCGTCGCCGTAGGCGCAGTCCTGATGCTCTGGCTGGCCGCTGCTGTGCTGATTGGCGCAGGCACCGCCGGCGCGCACGCCACCCGCATCGCCACGGACCCAGCCGAGAACGCCAGCCTGACCCAGGCCCCGGCGGCTGTCTCGGCGACGTTCAGCGAAGAACTACAAGCCCAGTTCGCGGCGATGACCGTTGTCGGCCCGGACGGCAACCTGTGGTCGACCGGCGACCCCCAGGTACAGGGCGCCGTCCTGAGCATCGGCGTGCGTCCGCTCGGGCCCCCCGGCAGCTACACGGTGAACTACCGCGTGACGTCGGCCGACGGCCATGTGATCAACGGCTCGTGGAAGTTCGAGTTGACCGTGCCCGGCACCGGGACACCGGGCCCAGCGGCGTCCGCTCCCGCCGACGCTCCCAGCGAGGACCAATTCCCCGTCTGGCCGTTCTTCGTGGGCGCCGTCGTCATCATCGGCGCGGGCGCGGTGTGGGCGGTGCGACGGCGCGCGTGACGCGTCGAGGCACGGCGGCCGTCGGGGCGCTCCTCGCCGCTGCCGCAACCGTCCTGGCCTGGGCACTGGCGTATCCGCAGGCGCCGCTGGGTCTCACCGCGGTGCGCGTCTTGGCCGACTGCGCCGCCGTCGTCACGCTGGGGCTGACCGTGCTGCCGATGCTCGACGACGAGCGTCACCGGCGCGAACTGTCGACCCGCGCGACGCGGCCGCTGGTGGCGGCATCGGTGCTGTGGCTGCTGGCCGAACTGACCCGGATGCTGACAGCGGCCGCGCTGGCCGCCGCGGTTCCCATCGGCAGGCTCGACGTGCACGCCACCGCCGACTTCGCCGTGGCCACGGCGGCCGGTCGAGCGGGCTTGCTCGCCGTCGCGGCCGCCGCGGTCATATTCGCGGCCGCGCTGGCCGTCCCCCGGTCCGCCTCGTCGAACGTCGTGATGATCGGTGCCGCGGCGGTCGGTGTTGCCGCGCGTCAAGTCACCGGCCATGTCTCGGAAAGCCCGCTCGGTGGCCTTGCCGTGACCGTGCACACCCTGGCCGCCGCGCTGTGGTGCGGGGCGCTGGCCGGTCTGGTACTGACCGTCGACCACCGCGGCCAGTGGGCCCGGATGCTGCCGCGCTTTTCGCAGTTGTCGCTGGTCTGTGTGCTGGTCCTGCTCGTCGGCGGGGCGGTCGGCGCCGCGGTTCGACTGGGCGCACCGGCCGAGTTGTACGCCACCGGATATGGGCGGGTGTTGTCGGCCAAGATCGCGGTGACCGGGGTTCTCGTGGTCCTCGGCTGGCGTAACCGCACCATGTGGTTACCAGCCGCAAAGTCGCATCGAGCCTCCGCAGTGGTGTCACAACATCGGTCGCGGCTCGAAACCGCGCTGATGATCCTGGCGCTGGCGCTGGCGGCCGGACTGGCCGTCTCCGGTTAGCGCCACACCCGACCTGGCATGATGACCCTGGCGGAGACAGATACTGCAAAGGAGCAGCCCGATGCCAGACCAGCAGGGCCGACCCGACGAACGGCCGCAAGGCTCACCACCGGCCGATGAGTCGACCCCGCGGTCCGCTGCCGCGGAGTCGGCGGGTATTTCCGCGGACCCACTGAGCCCTCCGCAGCCGGCGAAGGGGACGCCCGCCAAGAAAGCACCGGCGAAGAAGGCCGCGAAGAAGGCGCCGGCGAAGAAGTCCGCGGAAGCCACACCGGCCAAGAAGGCGGTCAAGAAGGCACCGGCCAAAAAGGCACCGGCCAAAAAGGCACCGGCCAAAAAGGCGGCTGCAGCCAAGCCGGTCGGGGCCGACAGCAGCCTCGAATCCGCGGCTAAAGTGACCGCCGCCCAAGCCAAGTCGACGGTTACCAGTGCCGGCAACCCGGTGTCGGGACCGGCGCAGGTGCCGTTGGCCGGCCCCGAGTCGTCGCGGCTTCCGATTGCCGTGGCGATCGCAGCGGGCCTGCTGGCGATCATCGTTGTGCTGCTGATCCGCCGCGGCGCCGGCGACGACTGACCAAAGCGCTTGACCCTGACGTGGCGTCAGGGTCTGCCTGGCCGAGATGTAGGTGGCCGGCGCGCTGTTCACCCGGTATACGACGACGTCGAAAGGGGCCTGGCGCGTTTCCTGCACGTCATCGTCGTGGCGAGTTCGAGTCGCTTTCGAGACGCTGAAGCCCGTTCCCAACTACGCTGAGAGCGCTGCTGACAGGATCAGCGAAGGTTGGGGGCATGATTGGGCAGCCACCTTCGGGCACGGTGACGTTTCTCCTCACCGACCTCGAGGGTTCAACGCGGCTCTGGGAGCAGGACCCCGAGGCGATGAAGGCCGCGATGGTCCGCCACGACGAGTTGCTCGAGAAACTGATTGCGGCTCATCGCGGCCACGTGTTCGCGCGAATGGGCGACGGAATGGCGGCGGCGTTCACCACCGCGCGTGACGCGGTGGTGGCGGCAGCGGCGTTCCAGGATGCGCTGAGTGCACAGGCCTGGCGAACCGACCGGCCGCTGCGCGCACGGGTCGGACTGCACACCGACGAGGCGGCGGTAGTCGACGACACCGGCTACGCGAGCCTGCCGATCAATCGCTGCTCGCGGTTGATGACCGCTGCTCACGGCGGGCAGACGGTCGTTTCCGGCGCCACCGAGATGCTGCTGCGCGGGCAGTTGCCGGCCGGCATGGATCTTGTCGACCTCGGCGAGCACCGGCTCCGCGACCTCGGCCGACCGACACGGATCTTTCAATTGGTGTGTGACGGTGACCGGGAAAGCTTCCCGCCGCTGCGAACACTCGACTCTTTCCCGGGAAACCTTCCCGCGCAAGTGAGTTCGTTCATCGGCCGTGAAGCTGATGTGGCCCGCGTCGTATCGGCACTCGATGCCTCACGGGTGGTGACCGTGACCGGTGTCGGTGGAGTCGGCAAGACCCGCTTGGCATTACAGGTCGCCGCCGACGTCTTGCCCCACTATCGCGACGGGGCATGGCTGGTGGATCTGGCTCCCATCCGCGATACCGATGGTGTGGCAGGTGCGGTCGCGACATCGCTTCGACTGTCGAACATCGGCGGGAAGTCGTTGGAAGACTCACTGATCGAGGCGTTCGCGCAGTCCCAGCTACTGCTGCTGCTCGACAACTGCGAGCATCTGCTGGGTCCGGTTGCCCGGCTCGTGACGCGGATCGAGCGGGAATGCCCAGATGTGGTCATTCTCGCCACGAGCAGAGAGGGGATGGCAATCGACGGCGAACAATTGATCGCATTGCCACCGCTGGCGGTCGGCGACCCCGACGAGGACGTTGACTCGCTCATACACTCTGACGCGATCGGTTTGTTCGTCGAACGGGCTCGACAAGTCAAGGCGGACTTCGCTTTGACTGCCAGCAACGCCCGTTCGGTCGTGGAGGTGTGCCGGCGTCTCGACGGTGTGGCTCTTGCAATCGAATTGGCCGCCGCCCGAATCATCGCGATGAGTCCCGGGGAACTTCTGACGCGCCTTGACCGCAGATTTCAGGTTCTGGCGGGTGCGCGACGCGGCGCGGTCGAACGCCACGCCACGCTTCGCGCCGCCATCGACTGGTCCTACGACCTGCTCAGCGAGGCGGAGCAGCGACTGCTCGGCCGGATGGCGGTGTTCTCGGGAGGGTGCACGCTCGAAGCAGTCGAAGAGGTCTGCAGTGGTGATCCCGTGCAGCAAGAGGACGTCATGGACATGGTCGCCGGCCTGGTCGCGCGCTCACTGGTCATCGCCGAGGATGCGGACCAGGGCACGCGATATCGGTTGCTGGAAACGATCCGCCAATACGGTGAGGAGAAAATCGCAGAGTCAGGCGAGACCGCCGCGTTGACGATCCGGCATGCCGAGTTCTACGCCGCGTTGTCAGCGCGTGCGACGCAAAACTCCTATGGCCCGGAACAACTGGTGTGGGCCTCCCGGATAAAGCTCGACCACGACAACATCCGGTCGGCTTTGAGCAACGCCGTGGACGCCGGCAACGCCCCGCTCGCGGTACGGCTCGTCGCCAGCCAGCCCCACCAAGAGAAGGCCGAGGGGCCGACGGGCGAGGTACTCCGCATCGAGGCGGCACCCGTCATTGCATTACCAGGCGCTGCCGAGGAGCCCGGGTATCCGTTGGTGCTCATGACCGCGGCATACAACGTGCAAGCCACGGGCAACTGGGACGAAGTCGGCGAGCTCTGCCGACAGGCGGCGGAGGCGCAGCGGCGCATCGCGGGCGCGCAACATTCCGATCGAGTCGAGATGGACACCTTCAGCCTGCGCGCACAACAGGCGCTGGCCGGTGGCGAATACGCCAGGGCGGTCACGGCGTACGGCCGGGCCGCCGAATTGGCGCTCGCCGCCGGGTACACCGGCCTCGCCGGCATTTTCCGGGCGTATCGCGTCCAATGCACGATGCTGGGCGGAATCGACACCGCGCAAACGGTATCGGAGGCCGAAGAAGCGGTCGCCCTGGCCAGGCAGTCAGGTATGCCGGGTGCGATCGTGATCAGCCTGAACGCGTTGGCATTGGCCCTCGTTGACAGCGACCCCGTGCGTGCCCGGGCCGTACTGCGCGAGAGTATCGAGCTCGCCAGCACCCCGGGCCAGGAAGTGTCCTCCGGTGTGCTCACCGCCTGTCTCGTTGCCGGGCGCCTTCGCGATTGGGACCTCACGCTCGCGTTGACAGGTAAGACCATGCGCCTGTGGCGGTGGAGCGTGGCGTTGATGCAAAGCGCGCCATGCCTTTCCCTGTGCGCGCGTGCGATCGCCGACAAGCGGCCCGAGGTGGCAGGTGTGCTGCGAGGCGCGGCCTACGCCGCGTATGCACAAGCAGGTGCATCCGCTGTGACACAGCCGGTCAATACGACATCCGCGGCTTCGAAGGCCAACTTCGTTCTGGCAGCGTTGCAGGAATCCGGTGAAATCGTCTCCGCCGCAATCGGTGACGACCGGCGACGTGAGCTGCGCATTCAAGGGGCCGCCATGACGATGGACGAGGCGATCTCGTATGCGGTGGCCAACATCGAGGCTGAGCCGGCGTAGAGATGACGGCTCCCCGCAATCCGCCCTCGGGCACAGTGACCTTTCTCCTCACCGACTTGGAGGGGTCCACCCGGATGTGGGAGCAGGATCCGAAAGCGATGAAGGCTGCCATGGAACGCCATGACGCCCTGCTCGAGAAGGTGGTTGTGGCTCACCGCGGTTATGTCTTCGCTCGAATGGGCGACGGGATGGCGGCCGCGTTCGCGACAGCTCGCGACGCCGTGGCGGCAGCGGCGATCTTCCAGCGAGCGCTGGCCGACGAGCCGTGGTCGACGCCGCTTCCGCTGCGGGCCCGTGTGGGACTACACACCGACGAGGCCGTCGTGGTAAACGAGAACAACTACGCCAGCCAGCCGGTCAACCGATGCTCGCGGTTGATGGCCGCAGCCCACGGTGGGCAGGTCGTCCTGTCCGGTGCAACCGAAGCTCTGGTGCGCAGCCAGCTTCCCGACCGAGCACACCTGGTCGACCTTGGCGAACATCGGCTTCGCGACCTGGGCCGTCCCACAGAGGTTTTCCAGCTGGCCATCGATGGCCTCGGTCAGGAGTTCCCGCCGCTGCGCAGCCTGGATTCGTTTCCGGGCAACCTTCCGGCACAGGTGAGTTCGTTCATCGGCCGCGAAGCCGACGTGGCGCGGGTCGCGCGAGCGCTGACCGAGTCACGGGTTGTGACGATCACCGGCGTCGGCGGTGTCGGCAAGACCCGCTTGGCAATTCAGGTTGCCGCTGAGCTCCTGCCGCGCTATCGGGAAGGCGCCTGGCTGGTCGAACTGGCACCCGTAACCGAACCGCCAGGCGTAGCCGAAGCGATCTCCCAGGTATTCCAGCCGACCAACCGCACCGGACAGTCGCTGGAGAATGGCCTCGTCGAGACGCTTTCGCAGAAACGTCTCTTACTCGTGTTGGACAACTGTGAACATGTCCTGGGCTCAGTGGCGCAGCTCGCGACACGGATTGAAAGATCATGTCCCGGAGTCGTGATACTGGCCACCAGTCGGGAAGGCATGGCCATCGATGGTGAGCAGCTGATCGCACTGCCGCCGTTGACCACGGGCTCGCCGGACGACGACATCGAATGCGCGATCCATACCGACGCCGTCAGGTTGTTCGTCGAACGCGCGCGCCGCGTCAAGGCCGGTTTTGCGCTCAATGAGCACAACGCCCGCGCGGCGGTGGAAATCTGCCAGCGTCTCGATGGTGTTCCACTAGCCATCGAACTGGCGGCCGCGCGCGTGATCGCGTTGACCCCCGCCGACCTATTGCACAGGCTCGACCGCCGGTTCGAGCTACTTGCCGGCGGCCGGCGCGGCTCCGTCGGCCGGCACGCAACGCTGAGGGCGGCCATCGACTGGTCATACGCACTGCTCGAGCCCGCCGAGCAGCGTCTGCTCGCTCGCATGGCCGTGTTCTCCGGCAGCTGCTCGCTCGAGGCGATCGAGGAGGTCTGCAGTGGTGATCCCGTGCCACGTGCGGCGGTGCTGGATTTCGTCACCAGTCTGGTGACCAAGTCGTTGGTGATCGCTGAGGAGCAAGTAGCAGGTATGCGCTACCGCCTATTGGAAACTCTCCGCCAATACAGCGAAGAGCGGCTCGCCGAGTACGACGAGATCGGTGCCATGCGCAACCGGCACTGTCGCTACTACGCCGAGTTACTGGCGGACGCCGCGCGCGGGAACTTCACGTTGGGGAGGGGCTGGTTTTCGGGTCTGGGCAACTGGACTCGAGGGGTCGGCCAGCGGCAAGTCGGTTCCGAGCGCGACAATATCCGATCCGCGCTCGCCAACGCGATCGCGGCCAACGACGTCGTACACGCTGTGCAGATCGTGGCCAATCATCCCCACCGTCACCGCGCGAACGCCAATCGAATCGGCCAGATGTGGTCGGTGCCGGCGTCGGAAGTACTTGAGATGCCCGGAGCCGCAGAGTATCCCGAGTATCCACGGGTACTGATGGTCGCGGCGTACGAGGCGCTGGACGGCGGCGATCCGAGGCGTGCCGACATGCTTCGCAGTCGAGCGCTGGAGGCTGCTCACGACACGGTTCTAGAGGGCCCTCCACTGGAGATCGACGCCTTCACATTGCGCGCAGAGGCGTCGCTCGCCGCGGGCGCCTTCGTAGACGCGGTCGAGGCTTATGTGCAGGCAGCCGAGCTTGCCGAGCAATACCCCGGCATTGCCGCGATCTTCCTTGCCTACAGCGTCAGCAGCGCGCTGCTCGGAGGCATGAACCGCGACGAGGCGACTTCCAGGGCCGAACGGGCGATGGTCTTAGCCCGCCGGTCCGACATGCCAGGCGCCAGCGTGATAGCACTCAACGCGCTAGCGCTGGCTCTGGTCGACACCGATCCTGAGCGAGCAAGGGCGTTGCTCGAAGAGAGCGCGCAACACTGCAGTACGCCGAGCCAGGAGATCGCTCCTGGGTTCATCACCGCGTCGCTGGTGGCCGGGCGGCTGCGCGACTGGCCGCTCACGCTGTCCCTCGCCGGTCGAGCGATGTACATGTACCGCGGCATCATGAACCCCATGCATTCGGCTCCTTGCCTGGCTGAATGTGCACGGGCGCTGGCAGAGGATCGACCGGACGTCGCCGCGGTTCTGCACGCAGCCGCGTACAGCGCCTTTCGAGATGCCTCGTTCTTCGTCGAGTCAGCCAAGCGGTCGGTTCCATCTACGGGGTCCGCGAGCGGCAACTTCGTTCTCCAGGCTCTACGTGAAGCCCGTGAGATCGTCGCGGCGGCTCTGGGTGACGAACCCGCTCATGAGCTTCGTAGAATCGGGGCGGCGATGGGGTTGGACGAGGCGGTCTCCTATGCGCTGGCCAACATCGACCCGAAGCTGCTCACCGGGCCCATCGCTAGCATCGACGGGTGACCATCGAGCCTCGCCCCACCGCTGACCTCGTCGACGACATCGGCCCCGACGTCCGCAGCTGCGATCTGCAACTCCGCCAGTTCGGCGGCCGCACCCAGTTCGCCGGACCGATCACCACAGTGAAGTGCTTCCAGGACAACGCGCTGCTGAAATCCGTTCTCTCCGAACCCGGCGACGGCGGCGTACTGGTGATCGACGGCGATGGATCACTGCACTCGGCCTTGGTCGGCGACGTCATCGCTGGCTTAGGCGTCGGAAACGGTTGGGCCGGTTTGATCATCAACGGGGCGGTCCGCGACTCCGCGATGTTGCGCACGCTCGACATCGGCATCAAGGCGCTGGGCACCAACCCTCGCAAGAGCACCAAGACCGGCGAAGGGCGACGCGACGTCGCGGTCGAGTTCGGCGGCGTGGTGTTCGAGCCCGGCCACCTTCTCTACAGCGACGACGACGGCATCGTCGTCACTGGACCGTAATTCCTCAGAGGAAACCGACGGATGCGACGGTAACGCAGTCGTGCTCGCAGATCAGCGCGTCTATCACATGGGTCCGACATCTTCGCCCCGGTATGCCGCCGACGCCCTAGGTTATCCCCAAGTCGGGATCGATCCACAGATCGCTCGTGGATGGGTCTTGAGACGCCTGGTTTGGCATGTGTGTTCGATACCGTTGCGGTATGGGCGAATTCATCACCGGAGCAGCGGCGCGGGAGCGGTTTTCCGCGCTGCTGGATCAGGTCGATGCCGCACATGCCCAGATGTGTGGGCTGTCTTCTGACGAGGTCGGTACCGAGTTTCGGGTCGAGATGGCCGAACGCCTCGAATCGCAGGAGCGCGGTAACCGGGGGTTGATGTATCGGGTGTTCGGTGAGATCGGCGACCCCCCGGACGAGCCCGCGATGGCACCCACGGTGGTGGACCGGCTGTGGGCGCGGCTGCGGGTTCCGCCCAACGAGATCAAGCGCCGCATGAAGCTGGCTGCGCGATTACGCCCGCGCCGCCAGATCTCTGGCCCACCGTTGCCGGCCGAACTGGCCCAGGTGGCCACGGCCGTGTCGGACGGGACGATCGGCGAAGACCATCTCAAGGCGATCGCCAAAGCGATGGACCGGCTGCCCTCATGTGTGTCGGCCACGGAACGCGATGAGGTCGAAGCCAGCCTGGTGCGCGAGGCGATCAAGAGTGATACCGAAATCGTCACAGCGGCGGCCAAGATGATCGATGCGATCTTCAACCCCGATGGCGACTACGACGAGAAGGATCGTGAACGCCGCCGCGGCGTCACGTTGGGTCCTCAAAGGCGCGACGGCATGTCGCGACTTCACGGTTGGATCGACCCGGAAACCCGCAGCTATGTGGAGGCCGCCACCGCCGCGGTGCGGCCGGGTCGCCACCTGCCCGACGGCACGACCGCTGAGGTCAAGGACGAGCGCAGCATGGCCCAGCGCTGCCACGACGGCATCAAACTGGGCCTCAAGGCCGGAATCGCCTCGGGTGAGTTGGGTCGGCATCGCGGACACGCGGTGACGGTGATCGTGCGCACCACCCTTTCCGAACTCAACCAGGCCGCTCACGCGGTGCGCGACCCCGCCGTCCCGATGCCCGCGCCGGCGCAAACGGGCGGTAACACCGCCTTGCCGATGCGTGACCTGATCCGGATGGCCACCGATGCCATCCACTATCTGGCGGTGTTCGACGATCACAGCGACCGTCCGCTCTACCTCGGGCGCCAGAAGCGGGCGGCCACTGCTGATCAGCGCATCATCTGCTACGCCCGCGATGGCGGCTGCACCCGGCCCAACTGCACCGCTCCCGGCTATCACTGCGAGGCGCACCATAGCCCCGACTGGGGAATGGACGGGCCCACCGATGCCGATCATCTGTTCTTCGCCTGCGGGCCAGACCACAAACTGGCAACCGAAGGCCACTACACGACGACGATCACCGAGTCCGGACGGCTGGCGTGGACTAACGGCACTTCACCGCCGCAGGTCAACCGCATCCATCATCCGGAGGAACTTCTCCGCAGCGACTCGGACCCGCCGAACTCCGAGTAGCGGGTGCTAGGCCAGTCCTAGGCCGTCCTAGGCCGAAGCCGTCACCAGCGCATGGTGTTTGGTGAACTTCAGTGCCTCGTCGTCGACCTTGCCGCGCCGGATCAACCGTAAGTCGAGCAGATAGTTCTGCTTTAGCCGCCACGGTGCGACATGTCCGGCCTTGGGCAGGTAGTCCAGCGCCCGCAGGACATAGCCGGGGGTGAAGTCCATCAGCGGGCGCTCGTCAACGCTGTTGCCGGGATGCTGCGGCTCGACAGTGTCGAATCCCTTGGCGTCCATGTAGTTCAGCACTCGGCAGAAGAACTCGGACACCAGATCGGCCTTCAGCGTCCACGACGCGTTGGTGTAGCCGATCGTGAACGCCATGTTCGGCATGTGGGTCAGCATCATGCCCTTGTAGGCCATCGTGTCGTGCAGGTTGATCGGCTCGCCGTTGCGCATGATCGATGCGCCACCGAACAGCTGCAGGTTCAAACCCGTTGCGGTGACGATGATGTCGGCGGTCAACTCCTCACCGCAGGCAAGCTTGATGCCGGTCTTGGTGAACCGCTCGATGGTGTCGGTGACGACGTCGGCCTTGCCACGCCTAATCGTCTTGAAGAAATCACCGTTGGGCGCCAGGCAGAGCCGCTCGTCCCACGGGTTGTACCGGGGCCCGAAGTGCTTCTGCACGTCGTAGCCCTCGGGTAAACGGCGCTGCGCCATGGTCATCAGTTGCTTGCGCATGAAATTCGGGAAGCGCCTGCTGATCGTGTACTGCGCGAACTGGAACAGGATGCTCTTCCAGCGATTCAGCACGTACGCCGGTTTCTCGGGCAGCGTCTTGTTCGTCTGGACGGTGAACGGATCCACGTCGGGCAGCGAGCCGATGTAGGTCGGCGAGCGCTGCAGCATCGTGACGTGGCCGGCGCCTGTGTCGGCGAGCGCGGGGATCAGCGTGACGGCGGTGGCGCCGCTGCCGATCACGACGATCTTCTTGCCCTGGTAGTCGAGGTCCTCGGGCCAGTGCTGCGGATGGATGAGGGTGCCCTCGAAGTCGTCGCGACCGACGAAGTCCGGGGTATAGCCCTCGTCGTAGTTGTAGTAGCCGCTCGCGGCGAACAGGAACTGCGCGGTGATCTCGGATTCCTCGCCGTCGCGGTCGATGCGCACGGTCCAGCGGTTGTCGTCGTCCGACCAGTCCGCCGACACCACGTGGCTGCGGAAGCGGATGTGCTTGTCGATGCCGTACTCGGCCACCGTCTCCTCGAGGTACGCCATGATCGACGGCCCGTCGGCGATCGCCTTCTCCGACGTCCACGGCTTGAACCGGAAGCCCAGTGTGAACATGTCCGAGTCGGAGCGGATGCCCGGATACTTGAACAGGTCCCAGGTGCCGCCGAGGTTCTCCCGCCGCTCCAGGATCGCGTAGGTCTTGCCGGGGCAGCGGTCCTGCAGATGCCAGGCGGCGCTGATGCCGGAGATGCCGGCTCCCACGATGACGACGTCTAGGTGTTCAGTCATGGTACCGGAGCGTATCAACGGTGTGTCGAGTGCGTCAACGGTGTGTCGAGAAAGTCGACAGCGTGTAAAGTCAGCGGATGTGACCACCGTTAGCCAGCCCCGCGGGTCGAGGGGTCGCCGCTCCGCACGGCCGTCCGGCGACACCCGCGAACTGGCCATTCTTGAGACCGCGACTCGACTCCTCGACGAGCGGCCACTACACGAGATCTCGGTCGACGACCTGGCCAGAGGCGCCGGGATCTCCCGTCCGACCTTCTACTTCTACTTCGCGTCGAAAGATGCAGTGCTGATGACGCTCATCGAACGCGTCATCATGGAGGCCGATTCCGCGCTGGAGTCGGTGTCCGACCAGATCCCGACGGATCGCTACGCGTTCTGGCGGACGGGCATCAATTTCTTCTTCGCAGGATTCGGCGCGCACAAGGGGGTTTCCCGCGCGGGATACGAAGCACGGGCGACGATCCCCGCGGCCGCGGAACTGTGGTCGCGCTTCATGCAGAAGTGGATCGACAACACCGCTCGCATCATCGAAGTCGAGCGGGCCAGGGGCCAAGCGCCGGCGACCCTCCCCGCCCTGAACCTGGCAACCGCGTTGAACCTGATGAACGAGCGGGTGCTGATGGCGGCGTTCGCCGACGAGCGGCCCGCCGTACCGGAGGAACAGGTGCTCGACACGCTCGTGCACATCTGGGTCACCACGATCTACGGCACCGCGGGATAGCTGTCAGTCCTTGATGCGAACATATGTTCGTGTCGCAGTGCGCGAGCATCCTCCACGCCGACCTCGACTCGTTCTACGCATCGGTCGAGCAGCGTGACGAACCGTCGCTGCGCGGGCGGCCGGTGATCGTCGGCGGCGGCGTCGTGCTCGCGGCCAGCTACGAGGCCAAGGCATACGGTGTGCGTGCCGCGATGGGCGGACGGGAGGCACGTCGCCTCTGCCCGCAAGCGGTCGTCGTGCCCCCGCGCATGTCGGCCTACTCGCGGGCCAGTGGCGCGGTATTCGAGGTCTTCCACGACACCACGCCGGTGGTCGAACCGCTGTCGGTCGACGAGGCGTTTCTCGACGTCTCGGGACTGCTGCGGGTTGCGGGCACGCCGGTCGAGATCGCCGCCCGGTTGCGCGCGCGGGTTCGTGAAGAGGTGGGGTTGCCCATCACCGTCGGGATCGCGCGCACCAAGTTCCTGGCCAAGGTCGCCAGCCAGGAAGCCAAGCCCGATGGACTGCTGCTTGTCCCACCCGACCGCGAGCTGGCGTTCCTACACCCGCTGCCCGTACGGCGGCTGTGGGGCGTCGGCGCCAAGACGGCCCAGAAGCTGCATTCCTACGGCATCGAGACGGTTGCCGACGTGGCCGAACTGAGTGAGTCCACGCTCGCTTCGCTGGTCGGTGGCGCGATGGGCGGCCGGCTGTTCGCACTGTCGCGCAACGTCGATCGGCGCCGGGTGGTCACCGGGGTGCGCCGACGCTCGGTCGGTGCGCAGCGCGCGCTGGGCCGGCGCGGGAACACGATGTCGGCGGAGGAGATCGACGTCGTCGTCGTCAACCTGATCGATCGAATCACCCGGAGGATGCGCAGGGCCGGCCGGACCGGACGCACGGTGGTGCTGCGGCTGCGGTTCGACGACTTCGACCGCGCCACCCGGTCACAGACGATGCCGCGTGCGACCGCGTCGACCGAGGTCATCCTGCACGCCGCCCGGGCACTCGTCTCAGGGTCCGCACCATTGATCGCCGACCGTGGCCTGACCCTCCTCGGGTTCGCGGTATCCAACATCGACCGTGAAGGCACGCAGCAACTCGAGCTGCCGTTCGAGGAGAGCCGCGACATGTCCGCGGTCGACGAAGCGGTCGACCGGGTGCGCCGGCGGTACGGCAACGCGGCCGTCACCCGCGGCGTGCTGCTCGGCCGCGATCCGGGCCTCGAGATGCCTGCGCTACCCGACTGAACCGGGCTTGCCCTTGCGTGGCTGGGCCTTCGTCCGCTTGGCGGGCGCTGCCTTCTTGGCTGCCCGGCCCGGTTCCGGAGGCGGATTGCCGGCTCCCGTCTTCGCCGACTTCATCGGCGGAACAGTCTTCTTGGCGGGAGCCTTCTTCGCGGGCGTCTTCTTTGCGACGACGCCCTTGGCCGGCACCTTCCTCGCGGGCACTTTCTTCGCCGCCGCCTTCTTCGCCGCCGGCATTTTCGTCACCGCCGCCTTCTTCGCGGGCGTCTTCTTCGCGACGACGCCCTTGGCCGGCACCTTCCTCGCGGGCACTTTCTTCGCCGCCGCCTTCTTCGCCGCCATCTTCTTCGCCGGCCGGCGCGACGACGGGCTGACCTGCTCAGCCTCGTCCCCGGACGCCCCGCTGACGCGTCGCACGAGGCGACCTGCCGTTTCACCAGCAGCGGTCGCTAGTTCTGCCGCACGTGCGCCGAGCGCCGCGGCCGTGTCACCGATTTTTCGTCTCACTGTCACCCAGTACCCGGTTCGGCGTCGTTAATCGCGGGCGGTTCATGACGCGGCCCACGCCAGCAGGTCGTCGGCGGGCCAGGTATTGACGATGCGCTCGGCCGGAACGTCCGCATCGAGCGCACGCTGCGCCCCGTAACCGAGGAACTCCAACTGCCCCGGAGCATGTGAATCGGTGTCGATCGAGAACAGGCAACCGATCTCCAAGCCGAGCTTGAGCAACCGCGTCGGCGGGTCGCGACGTTCGGGCCGCGAGTTGATCTCGATGGCGGTGCCGTTGTCCCGGCAGGCGGTGAACACCTGTTCTGCGTCGAACTTCGATTCGGGACGGACGCCCCGCCCACCGGTGACCAGTCGGCCGGTGCAGTGACCCAGCACATCCGTGTGCGGGTTGGCGACCGCCCTGAGCATGCGCCGCGTCATCGACGGGGCGTCCATCGAGAGCTTCGAGTGCACGCTGGCCACCACCACGTCGAGGCGTTCGAGCAGTTCGTCCTCTTGATCGAGCGAGCCGTCCTCGAGGATGTCGACCTCGATGCCGGTGAGAATCCGAAACGGCGCGACCCGCTCGCGTAACTCGTCGATGACGTCGAGTTGGTGGCGCAGCCGCTCGGCTGACAGACCGTTGGCGATCCGCAGGCGCGGCGAATGATCGGTCAGCGCACAGTACTCGTGTCCCAGATCCCTTGCCGCGAACATCATTTCCTCGATCGGGGCCGATCCGTCGGACCAGTTCGAGTGCACGTGCAGATCGCCGCGCAGCGCTGTGCGGATGTCACCACCGCCCAGATCCGCGGCGTTCGAACGGAGTTCGGTCAACACCTCCGGCTCGCGTCCCGCCCACGCCTGTGCGATGACCTTCGCGGTCTTGGGCCCGATGCCCGGCAGCGTCTGCCAGCTGTTCGCCGTGCCGTGGCGGTCGCGTTCGGTCTCGGACAGCGCTTCGACGACGTCGGCGGCGTTGCGGTAGGCCATCACCCGGCGCGGATCTTCGCGCGCGCGGTCCTTGTAATAGGCGATCTGCCGCAGGGCGACGATGGGGTCCATACCCTCCAGTGTGCCCGTGGGCAGTCGGGTCGATTCACGTCACAGATCGTTGCCGGCGTAGGACAGGTTGAAGCTCTTGTTGGTCAGCGGGAAGTCCGGCACGATCGTGTCCGCCATCGCCACCGGCAGGGCCGGCCAATTGAACCAGGACGGGTCGACGATTTTGGCCCGCGAGATCCGACCGCCGGGACCAACCTCGATGCGGTGCACGATCGTCCCGCGCCAGCCTTCCACGATGCCGAGCCCACTCGACGCACCACTGCCACGGCTCAAGGGACTCCGGTGTTCGATCGGCCCGCTGTGCGACTCGACGAGCGCACATGCCAGTTGGACGGACGCGGCAAACTCGTCGCGGCGCACGCAGTAGCGCGCCAGCACGTCTCCGGCGGCCGCGCCCACCTCGGTGACCGGCAACGCGACGGTCGGATGGTCGAGGCGTGCGTCGCTGCGAAGTCCGCTGGCCCGGGCCGGGTAGCCGAGACAGCCCAGTGCCTGCGCATCGTCGTGCGACAGCACGGAGGTCCCGGCGAAGCGCTCGTAGACGATCGTGTTGTGCAGCGTCAGGTCGGCCACCTCGGCGAGGTCGGCGGCGACGCCTCGTAACACCGCGGGATCGGGCAACGTCCGCAACTCGACCCGACCGGGCCCGATGGCTCCCCGCAGCAACCGGTGGCCGGTCACGACGGCGTTGAGGCGCAGCAGTTGCTCGCGGATTCGTTGCGCGTGGATGTTGGCCAACCCGAAACCGACGTCGTTGGCGAGCGCGCCGAGGTCGGTGGCGTGGTTGTACAGGCGCTCGAGTTCGACGACGAGGGCCCGCAGGCGGTGCACCTCCTCGGGCAGTGTGACACCGACCGCGTCCTCGACCGCGAGGCTATGCGCCAGAGCATGTGCCGCCGACGTGTCACCGCTGACCCGTTCGGCCAGCGCCACCCCCTCCGTGGCGGCGCGTCCCTCGAACAGCTTCTCCACCCCGCGGTGCACAAACCACAGCCGCGCCTTGAGCCGCAACACGGTCTCGCCGACCACGGAGAACCGGAAGTGGCCGGGCTCGATCAACCCCGCGTGCACCGGGCCCACCGGGATCTCGTACACCCCCGTGCCTTCGACCGTGACGAACGGAAAGCGTCCCGTCGGCTCGAATGTCGGTGCAGGACCGGCATTGTGGCGCATGGGATGCCAGTCCTGCGGCCAGTGCGCGTGCCGGACCAGGCGACGGGGCCGCGGGTGTCCCACCGGCCGGATGCCGTACAGATCGGCCATCTCACGTTCGAACCGGCTCGCCGGGAACGACAGATATGCCATCGACGGCACCGTCGGGTCGTCCGGAGGGAGCACACACTCAACCTCGAACCGGCGGTCAGGCCGGCCGGCCAGGAAGAGGTACACCACCCGAAGCTGGCCGCCGTCGTCGTGCGCCGCCACCAGCGCGAGCCGAAAACCCGACCCGAAAAGCTCTTCCGCCTTGTCTCTCAGCGCATCCCGGGATATGCGCTGGTGCACATAGTCGCTCATGACAAGGCTCCGAGATGGCCGGCCGCGGTGCCGAACAGGTCGGTCAGTGGACCCGCCGTGACGCCGAGTGTGATCGAGACGACAACCCCCAGCAGCAGCGCCGCCGCCACCGACCCGGGCACGGCGATCGCGGGTGCGCCCGCGGGTGCGCTACCCAACAACATCTGACCCGAGTTGCGGGCCAGGGCGGTGAATGCGATCACGATCAACACCATCGCCGCCGCGAGCGCCCAGGCCAATCCGGCATCGGCCAGCGCGCGCGCGATCGCCAGTTCACTGGCGAACATCGCGAACGGCGGCAGTCCGAGCAGCACCACCAACCCGACCGTGAATGATCCGCCGACCAGTCGGGAGCGCCGCACCACACCCCTGATGTCGCTGATCGCCGTGGAGTCGTGCGCCGCCTGCAACTGACCGCCCGCCAGGAACAGCACGGTCTTGCCGACACCGTGCGCGAGTACGTGCAGCAGCAGTGCCGCGATCGCCAGCGGCGTCCCGGCTGCAGCAGCGATCGCAATCAGCCCCATGTTCTCCATCGAGGAGTACGCCAGCATGCGTTTGACGTCGCCGGTGACCGTCAGCATCAGCGCCGCGATGAGCAGGGTCACGAGGCCGACCACGATCAGCCCGGTGCGCAGGAAGCCCGGTCCGGTCGCGGCGTCGACGATCGGTTTGATGCGCAGCAGGACCGAGAACGCGACCGCCAGCAGCACCCCGCTCATCAACGCCGACACCGGCGCCGGGGCTTGGCTGTGCGCATCGGCTAGCCAGGTGTGAAACGGGAAGAGTCCTGCCTTGGCGCCGTAGCCGATGAGCAGCAGACCGCCGGCCAATCGCATGACACCCGGATCGAGGTCTGGCGCGTACACGGCGAGCACGTCGAGGTTCAGCGCGTGGGCATCGGGTGCGCCCGCGTGTTGGGCGGCGAAGTACGTCAGCACCGTGCCCAGCAGGGCCATCGCGATGCCGACCGAGCAGATCACCACGTACTTCCAGGTGGCCTCCAGGGACCCCCGGGTTCGGCGGTGGCCTACCAGGAACGCGGTGACGACGGTCGTCGCCTCGACCGCGACCCAGATCACGCCGATGTTGTTGGCGCACACCGCCAACACCATTGCCGCGATGAACGCCGGAGTCAGCACCCCGTAGAGTCGGGCGCCGCTGGCGTCGGTGTGGCCGTGCTCGAGTTCGGCGCCGATGTAGCCGATGCCCGCCCCTGTGGTCAGCGTGGCCACCACACCGATGACGATCAACATGGTCACCGAGAGAGCGTCGGCGCGCAGCAGGCCACCCAGCGTCACGTGCTGCGCGGACCCGACCTGCGCGGCGAGCAAGACACCGCAAACCAACACCGTGGCGGCCGATACCACCGTCGCGGTGGCAGTCCAACGACGCCATCCGACAACAAGATTCACCAACGCCGCGATGACCGGCGCAAGAATGGGAACGACAAGCAATGTGGTCATCGGTCCCGCAGCTCCTGGAGCCGATCCAGGTCGGCACCGCCGAACGCCCGGCGCAGACGTCCGGTCAGGATTCCGATGATCAGCACGGCGAACAACACGTCCAGCGATGCGCCGAGCTCGACGATCAACGGCACACCGGCGGTCAGCAGGAACGCCGCAGCCGTGATCCCGTTGTCCAGCATGAGGAATCCCGCCGCTTGGGACACGGCATGCCGTCGGGTGGTCATCACGAACAGCGCGATGAGAATCACCGCAAACGCCGCGGGGACCGCGTTGACGACCGGGTCCGCGGTCAGGTCGACCAGTGGCCGCGTAATCGCGAACGCGACGATGGTCAGTACGCCGGTGATCAGGAGCGAGGTGGCGGTGTTCACCAACGGCGTCGCCTCACGTTGCCCCTCCTCCTCGGCCGCCAGCGCCCGGGCGAGCAGCCAGGGCAACATCACGGCGCGCAACACCAGCACCGCACAGCCGACGGCCAACAGTGCGGTATCACCGTGGTGCACGCCGCGAACGATCGGAATCGCGGCCAGCGCCACGCCCTGCCACGCCAGCAGGCGCACGATGGCGCGGAGGTCACGCCGCCATACGATCAGCATCGCGGCGAGGGTGAGCCCGCCCGCGGCGAAGTCGATCACGGTGACGAATCCGTTGTCGGTCATGAAGTTCCCTGCACGGTGAAGAAGTTGGCCGCGGTCACCGCCAGCAGTGCGAGCCCGAACGAACCGGCGAGCAGTTCGGGCACCCGGAACAGCCGCAGCTTGGCGATGAACACCTCGACACTGGCCAGCAACACCGCCAGTACCGCGACCTTCACGGCGACAGCCGCGACACCGATGACGACGGCGGTGGCCGTGGGCTGTGTACCGGCAATCCCCCACGGCAGGAACAGGTTCGCCAGCAG